>CABUAW010000001.1 GCA_902489645.1 uncultured Lachnospiraceae bacterium
GCCATAATACCAATGTTTCTGGTTCTCTCTAATGGATATTCTCTTCCAGCCAAGGATAATTCCTCCTTAAAAATAAGTCAGGCAGCAAGACTTCGCTTACCATCTGTAGTGAGCAAAGGCCTTGTTTGCTTCTGCCATCTTGTGCATGTCTTCTTTCTTCTTAACAGATGCACCTGTGTTGTTTGCTGCATCCATAATTTCATTAGCGAGTCTTTCTTCCATGGTCTTCTCGCCTCTCTTACGAGAATAGAGTGTCAACCATCTCAGTGCTAATGCTTGTCTTCTGTCAGCTCTTACTTCGATTGGTACCTGATATGTTGCACCACCGATACGACGAGCTTTTACTTCCAATACAGGCATTACATTGTTCATGGCTTCTTCGAAAACTTCAACGGCCTCCTTGCCTGTTTTCGCTGCCACTCTGTCAAATGCACCGTATACGATTTTCTGAGCAACACCCTTCTTACCATCCAGCATCACGTTGTTGATAAGCTTAGTTACAACTTTATTGTTGTAAATAGGGTCTGCTAATACGTCTCTTTTTGCAATATGTCCTTTTCTTGGCACGTTACTTCCCTCCTTAATATTGCCGTCCGGATTCCGTCCGGCTATTTAATTCATAGGTACTCACGTTTCCCTACGTGTTCGCGCCGAATTGCGTTTATATAAACCTGTAACCTTCGCTACTTGGTAAAATAATGCTACATTCGTCGCAATAGTATTTGGTTTGAAAACAGTATTATTTAGCGGCTTTAGGTCTCTTAGCTCCATATTTGGAACGAGCCTGTCTTCTCTTAGCGACACCAGCCGTATCCAATGTACCACGAATGATGTGATATCTTGTACCTGGTAAGTCTTTTACTCTACCGCCACGGATAAGAACAACGCTATGCTCCTGAAGGTTGTGACCTTCACCTGGGATATAACTTGTTACTTCGATACCGTTAGAGAGACGAACTCTGGCGATTTTTCTAAGAGCTGAGTTAGGTTTCTTAGGAGTCGCTGTCTTCACTGCTGTACAAACTCCTCGTTTCTGTGGAGCGGACTGATTTGTCGGCTTTTTGTGAAGGGAGTTGTAACCTTTCTGAAGTGCTGGTGCTGTGGATTTTTTCTCTACAGTCTGTCTTCCTTTTCTTACTAACTGGTTAAATGTTGGCATTATTTTCACCTCCTGCGTAAATTAAATCGGTTACCGTAATGAATCTTACGTTTTGTCACGCCCTTTCGGGCATATCCGCGCACATAAACAGGCATGCCTATTTACGCACACTATCTGAGTATATCAACTATTTTTTTCCTTGTCAATCGCTTTTAACAAAAGTTTTCCCGTTTTTTCAGCATTTAAACCCTTTCGAAAACCGATTCCGGGCCACAAGGACGCAAAAAGAATCCGCAGTCCGAAGCAAACTGCGGATTCCTTCTATATTCAATAGCTTCTTATTTATTCTTCAACGACACCAATCACAGTTTCAGCATCGGAATTCATTTCTTCCGGAGCAGCTTCTCCTTCATAAACCATTTCCTCATCTGTCAATACGATTTCGTCTTCCGCCTCATCCAGCATCACATCCATATTCGGCTGAATATCCGTATTCAGGCGGGTCGCCCGATAACGGCGCATACCGGTTCCGGCCGGAATCAGCTTACCAATAAGAACATTTTCCTTCAAACCGATTAACGGGTCAACCTTACCTTTGATGGCCGCATCTGTCAGAACCTTCGTTGTTTCCTGGAAGGAAGCTGCGGACAGGAAGGAGTTCGTCGCCAGAGATGCCTTCGTGATACCAAGCATTACCTGGCTTCCTTCGGCCGGCTCTTTTCCCTGGTCAATGAGATTGTTATTAATCTCTTCAAAATCAAGGACGTCAACCAACGCTCCCGGAAGGTAATCCGTATCTCCGCTGTTTTCGATACGAATCTTTTTCAGCATCTGACGTACAATGACTTCAACGTGCTTATCGTTAATATCTACACCCTGGAGACGGTACACGCGCTGAACCTCCTGAATCATATAATCCTGAACGGCACGAACACCTTTAATTTTCAGGATATCATGCGGATTAACGCTACCTTCGGTCAGTTCGTCGCCGGCTTCGATAACCTGTCCTTCCAGAACCTTAATTCTGGAACCATAAGGAATCAGATAAGCCTTCGTCTCTCCGGTCTCACTATTTGAAACAACAACCTCACGTTTCTTCTTTGTATCCTTAATGCTGATTGTTCCTGCAAATTCCGAAATAATCGCAAGGCCCTTCGGCTTTCTTGCCTCGAAAAGCTCTTCGACACGAGGAAGACCCTGTGTGATATCATCGCCGGCTACACCGCCGGTATGGAAGGTACGCATGGTCAACTGTGTACCCGGTTCACCGATGGACTGGGCAGCAATAATACCGACAGCCTCGCCAACCTGTACGGCCTGTCCGGTGGCCATATTCGCGCCGTAGCATTTTGCACATACGCCGATATGGGAACGGCAGGAAAGGACGGTACGAATCTTAACCTTTTCAATGCCGGCCTTTGTCACAATAGAGGCACGTTTTGGTGTAATCATGGTGTTGGCTTTCACAAGGATTTCTCCGGTCTCCGGATGAACAATATCCTCGGCCGCATAACGTCCGGTCATACGGTCCTCAAGGCTTTCAATCACTTCTTTTCCATCGATAAAGGCATTAATCCACATACCCGGAATCTCGCCCGTACCTTCACAGCAGTCTGTCTCACGAATAATCAAATCCTGAGATACATCAACCAGACGACGGGTCAGGTAACCGGAGTCGGCGGTACGAAGCGCCGTATCGGACAAACCTTTACGGGCGCCATGGGCGGAAATGAAGTATTCCAGTACGTCCAGACCTTCACGGAAATTGGACTTAATCGGCAATTCGATGGTACGTCCGGAGGTATCGGCCATCAAACCACGCATACCAGCCAGCTGTTTAATCTGCTGGTTGGAACCACGGGCACCAGAATCGGCCATCATATAAATATTATTATATTTATCAAGATTCGATAACAGGGCGTCCGTAATCTTATCATCGGCCTGCTTCCATGTCTCAACAACCGCTTTATAACGCTCTTCTTCTGTGGTGAAACCACGGCGGAAGTTCTTTGTAATTCTTTCAATCGTCTTTTCCGCATCGGCAATCAGCTGTTTCTTTGCTCCCGGCACGGACATGTCGGATACGGATACGGTGATGGCGCTGACGGTCGAATACTTATAGCCTGTCGATTTAATCAGGTCAAGCACTTCGGCGGTCTTTGTGGCGCCGTGGGTATTGATACATTTATCAATAATCTGTTTCAACTGCTTCTTTCCAACGAGGAAATCAATCTCAGGAACCAGGTCATTTTCCGGCAGTGAACGGTTTACAAAGCCCAAATCCTGAGGAATAATTTCATTGAAAATAAAACGTCCCAGTGTGGATTCGATAATACGGCTTACTTTTTCGCCGTTGACATAGCCCTCTTTACGGATTTTAATCCGGGCCTGAAGTGTAATGACTTTGTTTTCATAAGCCATAATCGCCTCATTGACGTTATAGAAGAACTTGCCCTCGCCAGGGTCTCCCGGTTTTTCCAAAGTCAGATAGTAAATACCGAGAACCATATCCTGGGAAGGAACCGCTACCGGCGCGCCGTCGGACGGTTTCAGCAGGTTATTCGGAGAAAGCAGCATAAAACGGCACTCTGCCTGGGCTTCTACAAACAACGGTACATGCACCGCCATCTGGTCGCCATCGAAGTCGGCGTTGTAGGCCGTACATACCAGCGGATGCAGCTTGATGGCTTTACCTTCAACCAATACCGGTTCAAACGCCTGGATACCCAGACGGTGAAGTGTCGGCGCACGGTTCAGCATTACCGGATGTTCTTTAATTACATCTTCCAGAACATCCCAAACTTCCGGCTGGAGACGTTCTACCATCTTCTTGGCAGATTTAATATTGTGGGCCAGACCTCCGGCAACCAGCTCTTTCATAACAAACGGTTTGAACAGCTCAATCGCCATCTCCTTCGGCAGACCGCACTGATAAATCTTTAATTCAGGACCTACAACGATAACGGAACGGCCGGAGTAATCCACACGTTTACCCAGCAGGTTCTGACGGAAACGTCCCTGTTTACCTTTCAGCATATCAGAAAGGGATTTGAGGGCGCGGTTTCCAGGGCCCGTAACCGGACGGCCGCGGCGGCCATTATCAATCAGGGCGTCAACCGCTTCCTGAAGCATACGTTTTTCATTGCGCACGATAATATCCGGCGCTCCCAGTTCAAGGAGACGTTTCAGACGGTTATTTCTATTAATAATACGACGGTATAAGTCATTCAGGTCGGAGGTTGCAAAACGTCCGCCATCCAACTGAACCATCGGACGGATATCCGGCGGAATTACCGGAATCACTGTCAGAATCATCCACTCCGGACGGTTTCCGGAAGTACGGAAAGCCTCTACAACTTCCAGGCGTTTAATGATACGCGCCCGTTTCTGTCCGGTGGAGTTTTTAAGCTCTTTTTTCAGTTCATCGGCTTCTTTTTCCAGGTCAATGGCTTCCAAAAGTTCCTTAATGGACTCGGCGCCCATACCGGCCCGGAAATTATGGCCAAATTTTTCATAGGCATCTCTGTATTCTTTTTCGGAAAGCACCTGCTTATTCTGTAAATCCGTTTCGCCCTTATCAAGAACGACATAGGATGCAAAATAAAGGACCTTTTCCAGATTCCGAGGCGACATGTCAAGGATTAAACCAAGACGGCTCGGAATACCTTTAAAATACCAGATATGTGACACAGGAGCCGCCAGCTCGATATGTCCCATACGCTCTCTGCGGACATTGGATTTTGTAACCTCAACGCCGCACCGGTCGCAGACAACGCCTTTGTAACGGATTTTCTTATACTTACCGCAATGGCACTCCCAGTCTTTCTGAGGTCCAAAAATCCGCTCGCAGAACAGGCCGTCTTTTTCCGGTTTTAAAGTTCTATAGTTAATGGTCTCCGGTTTTTTTACTTCACCGTGGGACCAGCTTCTGATTTTCTCAGGAGAAGCCAGACCAATCTTGATGGCATCAAATGTCATCGGTTGATATGCTTCACTGCTATTCATTTCAGGCATTCACGACACTCCTTTCTTTAATCCATGTCCGGTTCTTCATACAGGTCAAAGTCTTCACTGTCATCCAGGCCGCTGTTCTCGCCAACGTCCACAAATTCATCGCCCTCCACGGTTTGTTCTCTATATCCGTAATCGCCAAAGGACTCGTTGTCTCCAACATAGTTTTTCTGGCTGTCCATATAATTACGATATTCTTCTTCATCGGTATAATCGACTGTCTCACCGATTTCCACCTCGGTCTGGTCATCACGCAGTACGCGGACATCCAAAGCCAGAGACTGGAGTTCTTTAAGAAGTACCTTAAAGGATTCCGGAATACCCGGTTCGGTAATATTTTCACCTTTGATGATAGCTTCATAGGTTTTCACACGGCCAGTAACGTCGTCAGACTTAAATGTCAGGATTTCCTGCAAGGTGTAAGATGCGCCGTAAGCCTCCAGCGCCCAAACTTCCATTTCACCGAAACGCTGTCCGCCGAACTGCGCTTTACCGCCCAGAGGCTGCTGTGTAACGAGGGAGTAAGGACCTGTGGAACGTGCATGAATCTTATCATCAACCAGATGATGCAGTTTCAGGTAGTGCATGTAACCAACGGTAACCGGGCTGTCAAATTCCTCACCGGTACGTCCGTCACGCAGCCGAACCTTACCGGTACGGTCAATCGGAACACCGCGCCACTCTTCACGGTAATCCATATGCTCTTCCAGATAGTTGTACATTTCTTCGGAAATGCGGTCTTTCCAGATTTCCGTAAACTCTTCCCAGGATTTATTGACATAGTCATTGGCCATTTCCAATGTCTGCATAATATCCTCTTCATCGGCGCCGTTAAATACCGGCGTTTCAATCTTAAAGCCAAGCGCTTTCGCCGCAAGGCCAAGATGGACTTCGAGGACCTGTCCGATATTCATACGGGAAGGTACGCCCAACGGATTCAGCACGATATCCAAAGGACGGCCATTTGGCAGGAACGGCATATCTTCCACTGGTAAAATACGGGAAACAACACCCTTGTTACCATGACGTCCGGCCATCTTATCTCCGACGGAAATCTTACGTTTCTGAGCAATATATACACGGACGGATTCGTTTACTCCCGGAGGAAGCTCGTCGCCGTTTTCTCTTGTAAATACTTTGGCATCAATAATAATACCGTAATCGCCGTGAGGCACTTTTAAGGAAGTGTCGCGGACTTCTCTGGCTTTTTCACCGAAAATAGCGCGCAGCAGACGTTCTTCGGCAGTCAGTTCGGTTTCACCCTTTGGCGTAACCTTTCCGACGAGGATATCTCCGGCACGAACTTCGGCACCGACACGGATAATACCTCTTTCATCCAGATTTTTAAGAGCGTCGTCGCCAACACCCGGCACATCTCTTGTAATCTCTTCCGGTCCCAGTTTTGTATCTCTGGCTTCTGCTTCATATTCGGCAATATGAATAGAAGTGTAAACATCCTCCTGAACAAGACGCTCGCTCAGAAGAACGGCATCCTCGAAGTTATAACCTTCCCAGGTCATGAAACCAATCAGCGGATTCTTGCCAAGGCCAAGCTCGCCCTGTGAAGTGGATGGCCCATCCGCCAGAACGTCGCCGGCCTCCACCCGTTCATTCTTAAACACAATTGGGCGCTGATTATAGCAGGCTCCCTGGTTGCTGCCGACAAATTTCTGTAATTTATAGACATCTCTCTGTCCATCATCGGTTTTAACAATAATCTCACTGGCTGCGGAACGCTCAACGATACCGCTGTGTTTAGCGATAACGCAAACACCGGAGTCTACGGCCGCCTTCTGTTCCATACCCGTACCGACAACCGAGGAATCGGTCAGCATCAGCGGCACGGCCTGACGCTGCATGTTGGAACCCATCAGGGCCCGGTTCGCATCGTCATTTTGCAGGAACGGAATCATGGACGTTGCCACAGAAAATACCATTCGCGGAGATACATCCATCAAATCCACTTTGGATTTATCAAACTGGGAAGTTTCTTCACGGTAACGCCCGGATACGGAATTATTTACAAAATATCCGTCCGCATCAATCGGCTCATTGGCCTGCGCTACGGTGTAGTTATCCTCTTCATCGGCTGTCAGATAAACAACCTCGTCGGTTACCCGAGGATTTTTCGGGTCCGACTTATCAAGAACACGGTATGGCGCCTCAATAAATCCATACTGATTAATCCGTGCATAGGAAGCCAAAGAGTTAATCAGACCGATGTTCGGACCTTCCGGCGTCTCGATCGGGCACATTCTTCCATAATGGGAATAGTGAACGTCTCGAACCTCGAAACCGGCTCTGTCCCTGGACAGACCGCCCGGTCCCAATGCGGAAAGACGGCGCTTATGCGTCAGCTCGGACAGCGGGTTATTCTGGTCCATAAACTGGGACAACTGGGAGCTTCCGAAGAATTCCTTCACAGCGGCTGTCACCGGTTTAATATTAATCAGAGATTGCGGAGAAATGCCTTCCAAATCCTGAGTTGTCATACGTTCACGAACCACACGTTCCATACGGGAAAGGCCGATACGGTACTGGTTCTGCAAAAGTTCACCGACAGCACGGATACGACGGTTGCCCAAGTGGTCGATATCATCGTCATTTCCGATGCCATATTCCAAGTGAATGTTATAGTTAATGGAAGCAAAAATATCTTCCTTAGTAATATGCATTGGTACTAATTCGCTCAGATTTCTGCGAATAGCATCTTTAATCGCTTCAATATCCTCATTTTCTTCAAGAATGGAACTTAAAAGCGGATAATAAACCTTCTCCGTCACACCGACTTCGGCCGGATTCACATCAACCCAGCTTGTCAGGTCAACCATCATATTGGATAATACCTTAACCACCTTTTCTTCCGTCTGCACAAAAACATACGGAACAGCCGAATTCTGAATATCGTTGGCCAGCTGCTCAGTCACGACAGTTCCCGCTTCGGCAATGATTTCACCGGTGGTAATATCCACAACAGCTTCCGCCAGAGGCCAGTTCTTAATACGGTTCTTGAAGGACAGCTTCTTATTAAATTTATAACGTCCAACCTTTGCAAGGTCATAACGTCTTGGGTCAAAGAACATGGCGTTAATCAGGCTCTCCGCACTTTCAACCGCCAATGGCTCGCCCGGACGAATCTTCTTATATAATTCCAGAAGGCCATCCTGATAATTATCGGAAGTATCTTTGGAAATACTTGCAAGAATCTTTGGTTCCTCACCGAACATATCGATAATTTCCTGATTTGTTCCAACGCCGAGGGAACGAATCAGTACCGTTACCGGAACCTTTCGGGTACGGTCCACGCGGACACTGAATACATCGTTGGAGTCGGTTTCATATTCCAGCCATGCGCCGCGGTTCGGGATTACCGTACAGGAGTAAAGCTTTTTACCAATCTTATCATGGCCGATTCCATAGTAGATACCCGGGGAACGTACCAACTGGCTGACGATAACTCGCTCGGCGCCATTGATTACGAAAGTTCCCGTCTCCGTCATCAGAGGCAAATCGCCCATGAAAATTTCATGTTCATTAATTTCATCTGTTTCTTTATTAATGAGACGTACTCTCACCTTTAATGGTGCTGCGTAAGTCGCATCTCTTTCCTTACATTCGTCGATGCTGTATTTCACATCATCTCTGCACAATGTAAAATCCGTAAATTCAAGACTTAAATGGCCGCTGTAATCTGCAATCGGAGAAATATCATCAAATACTTCTTTTAAACCGGCATCCAGGAACCACTGATAAGAGTTTTTCTGTACTTCAATGAGATTCGGCATATCCAGAACTTCACGCTGTTTTGCGTAACTCATACGAATACCTTTGCCAGACTTCACTGGTTTCACACGTTTCATATTGTCCATTGACGGTTTTTCACTCCTTAATATTAAAAACCCCGTTAAAAAGTTACTTCAATCTTATCAAAACCCAAGCCGTAAGGCCTAAAGCTCCATACTAATTGCATCATAATATTATAAAGCAATCCCCTCCCCCTGTCAATGCTAAACTTCCAGATTTTCCCGGGATTTACAGCAATTTTACACTTTCTTTTTTGCGGGTTCTGCCCAAGCTGCTTGACTTTTAACCGGATTTGGATATAATAAGAAACAGATGTTGCGCAACTAAAGTTTTCCAAATGAGAACAGGAGGAATAGACGTGCCGCCCAGATTTAAATTTACAAAAGATGAAATCACCGCCGCTGCTTTAAATGTCACCCGAAAAGAAGGCATATCCGGTTTAACCGCAAGAGCTTTGGCTGCGGAGCTTGGCTGCTCTGTCAAACCTATTTTCGGATGGTTCAAGAATATGGAAGAAGTTCTGCAGGAAGTGATAAGCTCTGCAAAGACCCTTTACCAAAGCTATCTGAAAGAGGATATGGAAAAAGGGACCTATCCGCCATATAAGGCAAGCGGTATGGCATATATCCGTTTTGCGAAAGAGGAAAAAGAACTTTTTAAACTGCTTTTTATGCGCGACCGAAGCCATGAAACAATCAAAGAAAATACGGAAGAACTTATGCCTATCCTTCAAATCATACAGAAAAATACAGGAATGAACGCCAATGAGGCATATACTTTTCATATTGAAATGTGGATATTCGTTCATGGCATGGCGACCATGATTGCAACAAATTATCTGGACCTGGACGAGACATATATCAGCAATGTCCTGACAGATGCATACGAAGGGATAAAATCCCGCTTTGAGAAAAAACAGGAATGAATGCGATGGAAAAGGAACATTATTATAAAAATCAGGAAATTGAATTAAAATACTATGAAATAGAAAATCATTTACAGCCGCTTGTACTGATTCACGCCCAGGGGGTTGACGCCACAAGCTTTAACGGTGTCTGGGCAAAATTGGCGAAAAAGTATCATGTATATGCCGTGGACTGCTATGGCCATGGCGGCAGTCTGCACGATGCGGCCAAATACAATGTTGTCGACATCGGTCAGGCGATTATCCGTTTTATGGAGGACGTCATAAAGCAAAAGGTTTTTCTTCTGGGACACTCCTCCGGCGGGCTGATGGCCGCCTATATCGCTTCACATACAGACCTTTGCAGTTGTCTGATTTTAGAAGACCCGCCGTTTTTTTCATCCCAGGGTGAGCGGCGCAAGACTACCTTCAACTATATTGATTTATCTACGGTTTGCCATACCTTTATACATCAGAATGAGTGCAAAGATTTTGTATTGTATTATTTCAGCAATCAATATGCATGGCATCTGTTTCCCAAAAATTCCGGCCAAAAGGTAAAGGAAAAATTGACGGCTATGGCTGCAAAGTACAGAAAAAAACACCCGGACAAAAATCTGAAGGTGCCGTTCTGGCCAAAGGCCGCACTCAGCGGCTTTCAGGGCATGAACAGCTATGACCCGTTATTTGGAGAAGCATTTTATACCGACAGCTTCCACTTTGGAATTCCCCATGAAGAACTGCTGAAAAACATTAAATGTAAGACGATTTTTATGAAAGCAAAAACAAACATCAGCGCGGACGGAATATTGATGGCGGCGCTTGGCGAGGACGATTTGAAGAAAGTATCTGAATTGATTGCCGATTTTCAAATCGTGCGCTTCGACTGCGGTCATGGCATCCACATCGAAAAACCGGAAGATTTTACAGAATGCCTGATAAAATTAGCAACAACAGATTGCAAATTATATTGACAAATCCCCTAATACGACCAAAGGGACGCTTCCTCATGTGAAGTGTCCCTTTGGCTCTGTTTCTATTTCTATTCAATTTCACCTGTAAGATATGCATTTAAAATATTCTGCGGATTATCATAATAAAAACTGCTGTTATAATTATCAATCATTTCGCATACAAATGAATTGTATACATCTATTAATGCATCAACAATATCCATATGTTTCTCTCTGGCCGCTCCAAGCACAAGCCGTTTGTAGACTTTTCCCATATCCCAATGAGATGGAATCGAATATCTGCCATTCTTGACGTTATCAAAATTTCCATTTATAATTCCCGATTCCTGAATAAAATCATCACTTACTCTGTCAATATTATCACTATGATATATATCCGCTAACTCATAAATCTTTTCAATTCTCTTTTTTCCCAACATATTCACCACCACGCTTCGGTGATTTGTCGTCTTTCTCGCTATATACTCTATCAGACTACAGGTAAAAAATAAATCATTCTCCTTTTTTTCCTCTCGGCCAATCATTCCTCAACCTCCACATTTCCATAATATTCAAGGCATTGAAGCGCTCCATCTGTACAAAAATTAATCTGATGTGTTGGGTATTTGAACTTTGCCATACTCCAAAATTGTTCTCTGGTAATAATTCCATCGATATAATCTGAAATAAAATTATAAATCTGGTCATTCGCCATTGCGCCAATCACAATATCATATTCATGGAGAATTCCATGTCGGCAATTAATAATAAAATCTAACCATTCTTCTGTCATTTCTTTAAATTCCAGAATTTTCAGAGATTCATTCATTCGCACAGTATATATATTGACCTGTGGCGTTCTATACCTCCTGGCCCAACGTTCTGCCTGTTCCCTGATAATAGTACAATAAAATCCCGGCCCAAAATCTTTTATATTTCTTCCTTTTATAATTTTCGGTTTTTCGATTTTTGTATAGCTTCCGTGATACACCATCATTTTCCCCATTAAATATCCCTCCAGTGTATCTTTATTTTAACAGTTGCCCGTAATTATGCAAACCTGAAAATATAAAATTAATGTGTACTATAATACCATTCCAGGAACTCACCATAGATATTTTCTTCCGCCCATTTTCCGCACCTTTCCTGTATGGATTCGTTTTCTGTTCGCTGACATCGCACGGTTACGCGGCTTCCGCCGCTATAGGTGCAGGTGAACAGGGTCAGGTCATCCTCACCGGCCGTCATATTCTCCACATCCGTGGGCGCCAGGAGGTCCACCGCCGTTACCTCATACTTCCATATTTTTCCGTCCATATCCGTAAAATATACCGCATCCCCGACAGACAAATTATGAATTGTTCCAAAATGCCGGGAATAATTATGCGCACAGATTACCAAATCATCGGTTTTCGTGGAACCCACATAGCGACAGGGCGCAGTTTTCAGTCGGTCATAATCCCATTCACTCATGACCGGCAGCTCCAGTTCCAGGACCGGAACAGACAGATATCCTATATAAGCATAGCCATCGATTTCTACCTCCGTCATAGCAGAATCGTATGGATTAGGATAGCCCGTTTCCCCCTCTGTTTCCTTGGCAGCCCCCGACATTTCAATCTGTTCTATCACCTGAGAAAGAATTTTTTTTGCAAACATTCCCGCTTCATTGTTCTCTCTTTGATTCCATATAAAAAGGAACAGTGCCGCCACTACCAGCACTGTCCCCAACACCATACAGATGCTTCCGATTTTATTTCTCATAGCCGTTCTTCTTTCTTCCAAAACGCAGTACCCAGCCAGCCAAAAACAGACATAAGCCTGACACTACCAACACAGGAATCGGCCAATTTAGCTGTCCGGTCTGTGGAAGGAACGGTTCTGACGGTTTGGACGGTTTCGCAGGCGTGACAGGCTTCGATTCCTGATGAAGCTGGAATTTCCCCTCGGCCTTGATTTCGTACACATAATGTCCGTCCTCATTCATAGGAACAGCGACAAGAAAGGAATTCAGCGGTTCATAACCTTCCGATGCCTCGGTCTGGACAATGAGATACAGCCCCAATTCCAAATTGGTAAATACCACTTTCCCACCCTGGTTTTTTGCCGTGCCATAGGCGGAAATCTGATTTTCTTTTACAAATGCCGCAATACTCTCCGCCAGTCCGGCCGAAGTAATGTCCTCAAAAGAACCGTTGAACCCAGCCATGGAGTCGGTCTTTACAAAAGCATAATTTCCGTCATATTCCTCTATTTGCCCCACCCGATAGGCCGTCAGCGTTCCGCCCGCCACCGCTTTGCCGTCATATTCCATTTCCACAGTGACGGCGCCTTTTCGGCTTTCGTCCGGCGTCTCATGGGCATAAGCTGCCGCAGAAGCCATGCACAGCAGACATAAGGCCAAAAACAGAGAAAAGATTTGTTTGATATACTTCATAGGTCATCCTCCTATCGTTTCTTCTTATAAGTGCTGACGCACAATCCAATGAACAGCAATATCAGTACAGGAACCGCTACCAGAGGGGCTACAATGATTGGTTCAACCTGCATTGCATCGGCTGTAACCCGGATTGTTTTTGCTTCCTCCATATTATCGACCCGGTGACCGCGCACTAAAAGCCGGTGCGTGTTTATGCCATAAGGCGTACAGGTGACAAGCGTACAATAGTCTTGGCCTTCCTCAATCTCCAGCGCGCCCATTTCATAGGGTTCCACAATCAGAATCTGGTCTACCTCATAGGTCAGGGTTTCATCCAGAATCCGAAGGACGAAGGTATCTCCCGTGGTCAACTTATCCAGGTCGGTAAACAGCTTGGCGCTGGGCAGTCCCCGGTGACCGGAGAGGACACAGTGAGTTCCCTCGCCGCCCACAGGAAGGGAGCTTCCTTCGATATGCCCTACAGCGATTTGCAGCACGGCCTCGTCCGTGCCGTGGTAAATGGGCAAACTGCAGCCAATCCGGGAAATTTCGATATAACCAATAATCCCGTTGCCGGAAACATTCAGCAGGCTTTCATATTCCGCCCGTTCCCCGTCGGTCATTTCGTAGCGGTCGGCCTTATCCAAAAGGGCCTGGTTATAGCTGCGGGCGTCGGCCCAAAGCTGTTCGTACACATCATCGTCCAAATTGGCCACCTGCTCGGCATACTCCGTGATGGCTCTGGACTGATGCAGAGAATTCCAATAATCACTGACTGTGGGATACAGCAGCAAGGACAGCCCTGCAAGAAAAACCAGTATTAAAATTATTGTAGAAAAAGCACCTTTTTTCATGCAGAGTTCTCCTCGCCGCTGTGACTCGTAAATCACAGCAGCATTTCTTTTCTTGCTGACGCCCGGGAAGAAAAATCCCTTCCCAGGCGTATGTACAGCAGATGATACCGGTTTTATAAATTCCTCCGGTTTACTTTTCAGCACTCATGCGCTTCTTGGTAATCAGAAGGACACCAGCGACAACCACCAGGATACCGCCAATCACATAGAAAATGGTGGTGCCCATACCGCCTGTGGAAGGCAGCTCGGTGCCGGACTTGTTCTCAACCTTAGCAGTAACAGGAGTAAGAGACAGGGTCGTGCTGCCATCAGAGGCTGTATTCTTTGTCGGCTCGATTTTCACTTCAACATCATTGGCCAGCTTGTTATAACCGGCAGGAGCCGCGGTTTCATGCAGGTAGTAGGTATCGGCATCCAGACCCGCAATTCCAATCTTGCCATTAGTGTCAGTGGTCAACGTCGTGTTTGCAGGCCAGGTAATATTACCACCAGCATCAGAAACATTCACCCATCCGGTGAGCTTGCCGTTGACGATTGTGGCTACCTTTGTCTTATCCTTGCTCAGCAGGACAAACTTCGCGCCTGCCAAAACCTGGCTTTCATTACCATTGGCGTACTTCAGGACATCAAAGCTCCAGGTATAGGTGGTTGTGGTGCTGTCAGGGGTGGTTTGGGTATGGCCCGTCTCGCCGTAGCTTACCTTACTGGTGTTGGTGTTGCCGCTGCCGCCCACAACCGCATTCGCATTGACGGTGGCGGAGTACGCCGCATATACAGTGGTTTCAGCAGGCAGGCCGTCAAGATAAGTCTTATCAAAAGAAACCTCAAAGGTGCAGCTATCCGTCAGGCCAGTGGTGGTTACAGTGTAATTGCCAGAGGTAAGCTCGGTGGTCATGTTTGCATCGGTGTATACCTTAATGCTGTTAGCATTCAGCGTAAGGCCGCTGCTCATCTCATCGTGGAACACAACATTTTCCGAACCCTTGGGGAGCGTGATTTCGCTCTTGAAGTTCACGGTCTGGCCGATATCGGCGTCGTTTACACTGCCATAGCTGCCGTTGGAGTCTTCCTCAACGGTTTTCTCGTTGGTTGGCTGCCCGTTCTTTTCCTTGATGGTCACATCGGGGTTGGTGGTATCCAGAGAACACAGGGTACCCAGAGAAGAATCCACCAGATAGTAGCCCAATTTCAGATTGTTAAAAGACACTGTAGTGGAATCAGCGGTAACAGCCTTGGGGTCAGAATCAATGCTATTCTTCCTGGCATAAGCCTGTGCGGCCTTGGCAAAGTCAGCGGCAGAAGCGCCCTCAACCCAGGTCACATAGCCTTGCGCATCAATACTGACATAACTGGTCTGCGTTTTCAGCCAACTTTCCCAAGCGGAATTCGCTTTGTAAGAATAAGCGTTGGCATCAGCATTATAGCTTTCCAGATAAAGAATCTGGTAAACGCTGTAGGTCTGACCTTTAACGACGTTATCAACGGTAATGGAGCCACCGGTCTTCTCGCCCTCTTGAGCAGCAAATGCGGTGGCGGACAAGGTAAAAATCATGACCAGCGCCAGCAGCAGGCTGGCAAGTTTTTTTGCATATTTCATACTCTCTTTTCCTTTCTTTACTTTATTTTATATTTTGAAAAATGGTTACTGCGCATCAGAAAGATACCGTATCCTTCTTTCTTTTTTCTCTATATATCAAAAGTAAACCTGAGCCTGTGAGCAGCAACAATCCTCCTATGATATACGGGATTGTGCCGGAACCGCCGGTTTCAGGCAGCTCATGGCCTGCGATAACCAGGCCAAGATTCTGGTCAGAATACTGCTCCGTATAGTTATTCAGGTATTGGGTAATCTGCAGGTTCCCGTTTGCGTCGTAGAGCGGATGCAGAGCCAGTTCCTCCACCGTGGAATCGTTGTCTTTTAAGCTATAGGCAATGGCATATTTGTAGGTATCCGTACCAATGCCGGCCAATGAAAAGCCTTCCTTATCCAGACTGCTTTTTGTTTCTATCAGGGCAATCCCGTCGTTGGTATTGCTGTCATTGGTTCCGTTTTTCTGATAGAAGGTCGCACCAGTGTACGTGTTTAACACATCTCCCGAAAATGCCACGATATAATTCCCGGCGGCGAGCTTTTCAAAGCAGTATCCGCCGTCCGCACCGGTTGTGACCGGCTGAATCGTCGCTTTAGTCACATCGTCGGTGCATTGGACATATTTTTTTGCCGTCTCATCCCACTTGAACAGCGTACACGTCACGCCGGAAATTGCTGCTTCACCAGCGTCCTGGCTGCCGTTCAGGTCAGCGTCGTACCATACTTTGCCGGAAATAGTACGGGAAACAGCGCGTGTCATCACCATATTGGAGTCCAGTTCGCCTGCAGGAAGAGTACCGCTAATCCAGCTATGGGCTGTATTGCCGTAGAGGTTGGCCGCCTGGTTCCCGTCCGTCTGAACGCCAATCTCAAAATTGATGGTCTCGCCTGCACCCAAATTCACTGCCGCCGCAAAGATACAGGTGGCATGGGTGAAGTCTGATGCCGACGAACCTCCGACCGAATCCGTAATCCCATCGCTGCCCGGCGTAATATCTCCCAGATAACGAAACAGCTTTTGGTAGGTTCCGGCGCTAAACGCAGCATCTTCCGTATCAATCACAAGCTCATTATTCTCATAATGGAAGCCAGTAACCCTGGCAAAACGAGTATAGTCAACATTCAGTCTATTCACCGTATACAAGCTATTTCCCTCATTATCTTTATCCAGTTCAAAATTCCGTTGTGTAATCACGCCGGCCGCACTGTAAGTATAGAGGTCCACATTTTTATAACCACTATTGCCGTCTCCTGTCTGGAAGAAATAGATGTTCCCACTTTCATCCACTAACGCATTGCCCAAAAGCTGTCGCAGGCATGAGCCGCCCGTGTCATTTTCCGGAAATCCCCGGAAATCGATAATCTGATTCAGAATCGTTCCTGACACCATGCTGTAATACACACGCATTTTCGCCGAGGTATCTTCACCGCTTCCCCCGGTCACACGTGCGGAAATCTTCGAGATGCCGACTTGTCCGTTTGTACTCGCATCCGTATAGCTTGAACCCCGCGAGTCACCATTGACAGGCATGATGTCGTACAGATACAAAGCGTTTGTCATGGTTTCTGTGCCGCTGTTGGTGTATTTCAACGTGTAGGTAAAGCTGCCGTCCAGTTCGATATAACTGTAATCCACGGTTTTAACGAGAGAGGTTCCGGTCAAATTACTCACTTCTATCGTTTTCGTCCGCAGATTTCCCGCCGCCTCCGAATAGGCCCGACGGTCTGCCGCTCCGGTAATTTTCGCTTCCACCGTCAATTTGCTGCCGTCGGTCACATCATTATCCGAACCGATTTCTCCGATGGCGGCACTGAACGTGATGTTGTCCAACTGGATTCCCACAGGTACGCCCTTAATCTGGACGATTGCCGTCTGACTGTCCACATCATAGGTGTAATAAACGGTATACTCAATCGTCTGTTTCTTTCCATCATTGTCCGTATAGGTATAGCTCCGCCTGGCATCATCCGTGTCTTTGTATGTATCGCTCAGAATCTGTTCTTCGCCCATGGATAGCGTGGCAAGGTCGAGTGTCAGTCCCTGGTCCAGCGTTACCGTAATGGTCAGGTCGGTGGTCATCGGTATGCCCGAATCAAGGATGTAGTCGTTGCCCTTCTCAAGCTCAGTCTGGATGTTGGAGATTACATACTCCGCCGTGCGTTCATTTTTGCCCAAGCTGTAATAATCCTTGCCATCCACAGTATTCAGAGCCAGACTTGCTTTATACCCTAAGACGAGGATGCTCATGCCGCCATATTTTCCATTTAAATGGGTGCCGGTTACGATGCTGCCGTCATTGTATTCCGTCTTTCGATAGTCATATTTTGATTTATTGCCATTTGCGTTTACAACATTTTGCGTATCCAGGCGATACCTTGGATTTTGGTACGTCGGGTCGCCGAGCAGCTTGTTCGCATTCACTTCCGCTTCGCTCTCTGTCGTCGCCTTTCCCCAGGTCAAGCCGGCGGCCTTATTGTCCGTCCAGGCAATGACCCGGTTGACGGTACAGATAGTATTACCGATTACATTCGCGTCGTCAGCGATTTTCACTGGAACAGTCAAGCCGCTCCATCCATATGCCTTCATTTCAACGCCCCGGGCTTCCAGCATGACGCCGATACAGGTATAACCGGCTTTCTCCAGGTCCGTCAGGGACGCGAAGTAGAGTAAATCGCTTTCGCCGACCTTATACATGTATCCAGCCGGAGCAACCTTCCTTCCGTTCTCATCAGTATATCCTTTATCGGCATTGCTGTCGTACCCACCGGGATAATCCGGGTCGGCGGCGTAGAGGAAGGTCGTCTTCGCACTCTCAGGCAGCGTTATGTTGCCTCTCGTTGCTACGTGAGGCATGCCTGTGATGGAAAATCCCGCACTGTCGAAAACCTGCAGGTAGTTGAAATCGGTAATCATCACTCCCGCGTCAGAGGAAAGGTAGAACTGCCCCGCCAGATGGACCCCGGAACCTGCGAAGGTGGCCGGGTCTCCGCATTCGCCCGTCCAGTAGGTTCCGGCAATTCCCATGTAGTTGCTCGCAATATCTCTGGTAACCTCCGCTTTTGCGATAGTGTTCACCTTGTCAATGGTGCCGGGATTCTTGACGGTAATGGCTGCTTTGCTTGTGTTGTCCGTGTCATTCATTTCTGTGATAACATTGCCCTCCGTTTGACTGCTCATGCTGGTGGCTTTGAATCCGCTCACCGTCGCAGCCATATAGATGCTGGTACTGTTTTCAAGTCTTTCAATCTGACTGTTATCGTACTGGAGTAATACCTCCAGGTATCCGACAGAGAAACAGCCGATATTGTCCCTATATACTACAGTAGTCGTTCCCTGGGTACGGTCCGGAAAAATGAAACTGTCCAGGTCGAAGTCGTAGCCGCTGACCGTCATGGTATAAGGACCGCTGCTGGTTCCGCTGGTGCCTTTCCAACTATCTTTATAACTGCTATCCATGCGCCAGGTGCCGCCGCTGTAACAGCTGCCGCTGGTGCTTCCTCGATTGTTCCCGGGTGCGGCCCAGTGCGCTCTGGCAGTATTTTCGATACCGCCCCAGTAAAGGTTGCGCCCCCATGCGCCCCTTTTATTATTTTCATTTGTTGCGTTGCCGTCCGTGCGATAATCCCACAGGATAGGAGTAAAATTCCGGTTGAAATCCAGTCCGTTACTCGTGCTGACCGCACTCTCCGTAAAGCTGATATCTGCGCTAATTTTCCCTCTTGGCAGCTCGATTCCCATCAGGCCTTTGTGTTCATTCTCATTGTAAAGCTGGAAGGTCACGCAATAACCCAGCATTAAGCCGTCAACCTTATTTTGGTCCAATGTGTCCGCCGTCGCTTCTGTTCCGTTCTGTAAGTCGAAGCTGCTCTCATAGGCCAATGTGGTACTGCGGGTCAGAGCCACATTGTAATTTGCAGCAGCGGAAATGGTGATTTCCCTGGAATCCGCCGTTTTTCCGTCTTCCTTGTTTTGCCCTTCCGTCCAGCTGCAAAAGTGGGGTTGTATTGTGTCGCCGTTTTTGGCAGCCTTCACCGAAATGCCCGCTTTCATGGTCTGCGTAAAGCTGGCAACGTCGCCTTCCCGGCTCACCTCCATCCAACCGGACAACACCTGCTTTGCAACCGCCGTCCGATAGGGCGTTTCGCTGTCGCTGCCGCTGGCATTGGCATTGGCGGAATAATTCGGCAGGCCGTTTGTGCCTTTGGCCACTTCATTTCCGTTTTCACCATAATAAGTAATCGTGTATTCATCCAGTTCTTTGAAATAATCCGGGTCGAACATGGCCTCGGTCATATCCTTATCCAGGGTAATCTCCAGCCAGAGCTTAACCTTATCCCCAATATTGCCCTGTCCATTATTTATCGAAGCATCAAAGGTGTAAGCAATGGTATCAAAAGTGCGGATAATGTCGTTAGCCGCACTGCTGTCATTGCCTGCATTATCGTTATCATCCCAGTATGTGGTCGTTCCGGTCAGAGTGCTGTTAATTGACAGAGCGCTGACATAAAAGCCGTCCTCGCCTGTTATGGAGTTGTCGTCATCTGTTGATGGTTCCAACATCTGCACCGACCACAGCGATTCCAACGCCATTAACTTTTCCACGTTAGTCACCTGCTCCTGCTGGGTCTCTGTGAGAAGCGAATAGGCTTCATAGGCGGCTTTGGCCTGAGTGACGATTTCCATCAGATAAGCGTCATAACCGTCCTCGTCTCCAGTGTCTTCAAAGGCCGTCAGGGTCTCCTCGATTTCCTCCTGTGTAGGCAGAGCGTCGATTAGCGCAATCACTTCATCCACTTTGGCCTGTTCTTCCTCGACCAGCTCCACGGGGAGATTACATTCTTCTGTGTGGGTATGTTCTTCCAGACCGCAGGTCAGTGTCTTAACGTCCGTCGGTTCCTCCACGGTTTGGAAGCAATCCGCATTATGTACATGCGCCAACACCTGCTGTTTTCCGCAAATCAGTTTTCTCCCGCTCACTCCGCCGTTATCATCCAGAATATCCACATAACAATCATCGATATGAGTGTGCAGGATAATTTCTGTCTTACCGCACACAAGTTTCGGCTCCTCAGCTTTTATTTCCGTCAGTCCACAGTTCAATACCTGCTCCCAGGCATAGCAAGCATCGGTATGCTGATGGTCTTCGCTTTCTTCTTCCATGCAAATCAAGCCGACGCGCTCCTGTGTATAGCAAGCTTCTGTGTGCGTATGCCCGGGTTCCGCCTCAGCATAACAACTCTCGTCATGGGTATGGGCTTTGATTTCCGGCAGAGGACACCACAGGTTTCCGTCCTCGTCGTAGCAGGAGCCGTCATGCTCATGCACAACAAAATCTGAATAACCGCACACCGGATTTCCATTCTCATCGTAACACCCCTCCGTATGCTGGTGGATATCCAGTTTCTCTACGGAGCATACCGGTTCGGCTTCCGTACCGGAAGCCACCTGCATATAACACTCTTCGCTGTGGGTATGTTCCGGAATCTGACATGGCTCTTTTTCCATTGTGATTGCCGGAAGAATCAATGCATACGTGGTACAAAACACAACCACAACGGCAAGGCATGCTACGACCTTCTTCCACCGCTTTTGAAGCCGACGCGCTTTTATGTATCCGGAAGCTTTTTTCAGCTCCTCATTTTTCATACACAAACACCAACCTTTCTATTTTACTGTTCCGAAACCGGCCAGAGGCCAGACCCGAAAAATAATTTTTCCAACGATTTGTTCATCTGCCACACAGCCTACTGCGCTGCTGCGGGAATCCACCGAGGTGCTGCGATGGTCCCCCAAACAAAAAATCCGCCCCTCGGGAACCTGGTAAGGCAGTTCCAGGTCACATTCGCCCAATGCCTTTTCCGTCAGATACGGTTCATCCAGCAATTCACCGTCCACATATACGTTGCCCTCCGCGTCAATATTGACCCACTGGCCGGGGCCGGCAATATATCGCTTTACCAGAAGCTTATTCCCCAGATAGAAACATACCAGGTCTCCCGTTTCAAACTCCGTTCCTTTGACGGAAAGCACAACATCTCCCTCTTTTAAATTGGGAAACATAGAATTGCCATAAATCTGTAAAACCGGGAGGAACAGTACGGCAACAAGCACCGCCACCGCAGCCACCACAATCAGGGTATAAACCGTACTGAGCAATACACGGCCGTATCTCCGGTTATGCTGTTCTCTATGCAATTCCGTCCGAAGCTGTTCAATGCTGGGAAGCTCTGAAACTACGGCTTTTTTCTTTTTCATACCTGACCTCCCTCTTTATCGGGTGAACAGTATAAATCAGCGTCACTATGTATCCTCCGGCGATAATCATCCGCCTCCTGATTATCGCTTAACTGTCGGATATTCTCTAAATACTGTGCCGCGGCCGCCTGGGCCGCATCGAACACACCGTTCAGGACCAGGGCTGCCTCCGCTATGGAACCTGCACGGTCAATAGCAATCTGCCTGCTGTTGGCCTTTTCCTGCGCTTTTTCCAAATCTATCTTCAACTTTTCATTTTCTTCCATCTGCGCAATGAGCATTTCCAGTAATTCACTGCGGCTCAGGTGTTTTAACTCTTTATCCGTCATTAATGACCTCCTTGAAAAATGCATGACAAAGGGCAGCGGAAGGGAATCCGACTGCCCTGAAATTCTCTGCGGCATTCCGATAATTTTGCCTAATGCCGTTCTGGTCTGGCTACATTTCCATGGCAGATATTGAATCACATAATTTCCATTATGCCGTACCGTCCATTTGTCCGTTGGAGAACACCAGACACATAATTTCCATTATGTAGTAACACGGTGAAAAATAGAATAAGAGTCCATATATTTCCCGGGATATTTGGGTACGCCAAGCACACCCCCTGCTTTTTTTACAAAAAACGCACTGAGGGTGTATTTGTGATGCTCTGATTTCAGTGTGCGGCAGACAACCATGGGGGCCGCATACTTTTCCGGGCTTTTTATGCGAAGGTTCTTGTCTTTTCAAACCTTTTATGGTATTATGAATTATGTAAATTACATAGATGCACTCGGCGACGAGTAGGGTTTACTACATAATGGAAATTATGTGGTTTTTTATTGCCTTTTTACACAACAAGTCCCAATCTCTCGATTTTTCGGCGATGCTCCGTGCCGGTGGTCATAATATAAATTCGTGTGGTATTGATACTGCTGTGCCCCAGAATGTCCGCCAGCTTTGCAATATCTTTTTCAATGCCGTAAAAGGTTCGGGCGAAGAGCTTCCGAAGGTTATGCGGAAATACCTTGCTGGGTTTTACTCCGGCGCTCTCGCAGAGTTTTTTCATCTGCGCCCAGATATTGCTGCGGTCGATGGGCTTTCCGCCGCGGGTAACAAAGATTGCATCGGACCGGACGCCATTTTTCTTTGCATACTCCAATAGCAGCTTTTTGAGTTTTCCGGGCAACAGGATTGTCCGGGTCTTATTTTTACAGCGCACAGTGATTTCACCGTGCCGTACGGCCTCCACCGTAAAATATTTCAGTTCTGAGACCCGGATGCCCGTGCCGCAGATGGTCTGCATCATCAGCTTTAGGCGCGGATGTTCTTTTGCCGCTTCCAGCAGCCGAAGATATTCCGCTTTGGTCAATTCCTTCTCCTCGGCACAGTAGGTCTGACGCTGTATTTTCAGGCTTTTCACCTTACAATCGCCCCATCCGAGAAAATCCAGCAGGCTATTTAGGGACGCCAGCATGGAATTGATGGAACTCACGGCATAGTTCTTTTCCAGCAATACCTGTTTATAACCCATTACCAAATCTTTTGTTATGACAGCCTGACTTGCAAAAACAAAAAAAGCACGCACATCCCGGAGGTATTTCTCCATGGTTGCCGTGCTTTTTTCTTCCCGGATTAAATGCTTGTGAAATGTTTCTATGATTTTTTCCGATAATATTCTATTTTTCATTATGTCTCCTCCTGTATCGCAATTGATTTTCAGTATACCACCTTTATTGTAATCAATTTCGCCGCATTTATGTACATAAAGGAGATGTCAGCCAGTACCGATTTTTAATCGATACAAGCCTGAAATTATAAAAAGGCCGGACAATAACTGTTCGACCTTTCATTATTCTTCTTATAACTTCGGACACTCTCTGCCCGGAAAAACTTCTCCGGCCATGTCTTTGGCAGCCCCATGCGGGCGGCCCGGCGGCATCCAACCGAAAAGCCCCGCCCTTTGGGCGAAACTCTTTTTACAGTTTCCTGTTATTTTTTATAGAAACAATGTCCTTTCCCGAAACGTTCTGCGTCTGGTCGGACATATGTTTACTCAAACTTTTCCAGGTTTTTATGCCTAAATTCACAGCGGCATTAACCCGGCGATTCCCCCGATGCCCATTTTCACAGATAAATTGTTCCCCTGTTTTGCGTATTATACCGCCGCACCGGGCACAATACCTATTAATGTCTGTTTCGCTGGATTCAAGAAGCAAAAGCCCGGCCTTCCAGGCCTTGTATTTTAATTTTCTGCGTATCTGGTAGTTCAGATGCAACGGCGACCAGTTTCCTACGGCCGCCATTACATATTTAGAGTATTGTTTATCATACTTTGGCAGAACAATGACATCCACTTCATTTTCCACACAAAAATCTACAATTTGACGGCTGATTTGATGTGCCATATCATCACTGATACATCGCAGCCTTTTCCAATATCTTTTATTGGCATCCAAATTATATGGATTTCCTGAAAGTTTTCGGGACTTTTCAATTCTTTTCAAAATTTCCCGATTCCGATGTGCATAATATGTTCCACCTTTTAAAAAACGTACGGCCTCCAGATTACCGGAAGCATCCATTGCACAGCAAACCGCAATGGCGTCCCTATTGGTAAACTGAACACTGCACATCTTCAATTCTTCTGCCATCCGCTCTTTCAGGGGCCTTCCGTCAGGCACATGCTGTCGAATCGGAACATGCAGTTCACTCACTCCATTGTAAAACACAAGCCGCGGTGAAAGGCATGTCGCTTCTTTCGGAATAGTATTGCCGGATAACCGGCATCGAAGCCACCGCCATTCTTCTCCGTCCCAGACTTTAAGCCAAATTGAACAGCCGTCCAATTCCTTATAAGTTCCCTTGTAAAAAACAACCCCCGATTCAAAATTTTTCGTCGGCTGCTTCTGCTCATTTCTGAGCAAAAAGCTTTTCCCCGCCGCCAAAGCAGCGTTAATAGCCGCTCTGCGAAAATACAATGGGACTTTTTTATAAGGCAGCAGCTGTTCAACCGGCCGTTTATCCCTCCCCACAATACTGAGGCGCTCCAACTCCCGCAAAAGCTTTTGATTTCCCAGGTTATGAAACTCCGGATGTTCGAGAAAAAGACCATAATAAAAATAGAGAATTTCATTATATAATTTCTGGGTTTCCAAAAGCCACGCCTCATGGGAAGTCCGTAAAATGAACTTTTTCGTCGTTATGGCATAATAATCTCGTATTTCCGACATTTATTTAACGCTGACGTTTATTTTTTCTCCGCTGTCCTACAACTGTAAACATCATTACAAATGCGGATACGACAATACAGCCAACAACCACATTCACTTTCATTGTATCGCCTGTTTTTGGAACATTGGTTACCTTCTGTTCAGCTTTTGTTGACGTATTTCCATTCGGCTGTGCGGATGGATTTCCCTGCTGCGCCGGCTGTTCCGGATTCGCCGGATTTGTTGGCTGCACTGGATTTACCGGGTCTGTCGGATTCTCTGGGTTCGCTGGGTCTGTCGGATTTGCCGGATTTACCGGGTCCGTCGGATTCTCTGGATTCGCTGGGTCTGTCGGATTTACCGGGTCCGTCGGATTCTCTGGGTCCGTTGGGCCTGTCGGATTCGCCGGATTTACCGGGTCCGTCGGATTCTCTGGGTCCGTTGGATTCTCTGGGTTCGTTGGGTCCGTCGGGTCTGCCGGTTTGTCCTCTTCTTTTTCATATGTATAAACGAATACGGCATTTTCTGTTAATACGGCGCCGTCAGGATTTTTATCCCATTGACCAACGGTATAACCCTCGGCCGGTTTTTCCCCAACCGCCGGAATATTCTCAACAATTGCCGTACCATTCTCACTCATTTGTCCATTTTCGTCTACCTTTGTGAGATATTCTACAATTTCCTCGTCAGAACCGTCATTCCATGAACCATTTTCCACGCGGAAAGTTACTATTATTTGAAACTTATCTGCAATATTATCTCTATTTTCATCTTTATCATAATAAGCGATAACCTCAATAGAGTCATCAATTGTTCCGGTCAATTCACCATCCGCATAGTCAAATACCCATCCGTCGATTATCTTTTTCGTTGCTTCATCGGTGACATCATAACTTCCATCATCATTTGCTTTTACAACAACGTCTTCGGCCAGAGGGTTTCCATCTTTATCCTGGTAATGAATCGTAATCTGCGGCGGATTCGTCACTGGATTCGTAACGGTTATATCGACCTCATCCTTCGGAACAGTTTCATCCGGCAGTTCCTCTCCATCATCTGTCTGAGTACCGGTAATGACTGCTGTGTTGGAAATGACAGTGCCATCCGCAACGCCGTCTTTTACTTTTGCCGTAATTGTCAATGTCTCTGTTGCACCGTCGGAAAGTACCGGAATCGTCCAAACGCCAATTATTTTATCATACTGGGCTGACGATGCACTGATAAATTCCAGATTTTCATTCAATTTTTCAGATACTTCAATGCCCTTCAAATCTTTTCCTGTGCCATTTGATACAGAAATTGTATAAGTTACCGTATCTCCCGGTTTTACCGCTCCTGAAGGCGCTGCACTTTTTTCAACAGTCAGCTTATCCCAGTCCGCAGTTTCAGGTTCAATACTGCTATAAGTATTTGTCACTGTACGGTTAATCTCGCTTTTGGTTGTGGCGCTGATGGAATATGTAAAACTATCATCGTCCTGATTAAGATTGCTCATTGCTGTACTTCCTGAAATTACCAGGCGATATCCATTGACCTCCGCATTCTTTTCCACTATCGTCAACGGGTAAGTCGTTCCATCCTTTACATTTTTATAATAAGGCAACTGGATTTTACCTGTCAGGGTATCTCCGTTTCCTGTCAACGCAACCGTACCGCTTACTGTTTGGTTTGTTGTTAAATCTGTATAAGAATATACCATACTAAAATTCTCCGGAACGGAAGTTATATCACCAGCAAATTTCTTAGTAATATTCAATGTTGAATATCCATCAATGGTAATGCCTTCATCATTCTGCCAAACCGCATATAATGTTTTCGTCGGTTCGGAACGTGTCAACGTATAACTGTCCTTTGCATTCGGAGCAACAGCAGTTGCTGTTTCCGCCCAGCCAAGAAAGATATAGCCTTCCTTCTCAGGTTTTTCCGAAGTCACATTTAATGTAACAGAGGCTGCCGTGCTGGACATCGTGGTCGGTGACACATCTGTACCACCCTGGGTATTATAGTTAATGGCATAATTGTAATTAACTGTCCGGTCATAATACAGGTTAAAAGTCTGACCGTTGCCTGTAATCGTCGCACTGGTCGGACTTGCACTTGTATAGGAATAGGTATTTCCCTGATAGGTTGTTTGCTTTGTAATACTGTTGGCCTGTACGGTCGTACCGGAGGCCACATTGGAAACTGTTGTGGAAGTTCTTCCATCCTCGCTGCCATTTGTACGGTAAATATGGTTTACCGTATAACTATAGGTTACCGGAGCCGGATTATCATATACAAGGAAAATAGTTTCAACTGCTTTATATGGTGCAGTCCCCTGAATATTATAGTGAATTTCTGTAGAAGTACTGTTCCAACTATAAAATGTACTATTAAGGCTCTGACCTGTATATGTGGTAGACTGTGGTTTGCACCATCCTTTCCATCCTGTCGTTGCCCATCCGAATACCGATGGATGAAATTCTTTCAAATTAATGCTGTGATTATAGCCCGAATGACCCGTCGTGTCTTTACAGGTTGTCGTAAGCTGCTGACTGCCAATTACCGTACCATTTTGATAAACCGCAACAACATTGATTGTAAATTGTTCTCCCGTAATTAACGCCGTCGGCTCTGCCCCACCAGTCAATACATTCATCGCCAACTGCATTGTCACAACGGCCGCCTGCACATCTTCCCTCTTTAAATCCTCTTCACTTAATGCGTCGTAAGCGTCCGAAGCCGCACCAATCTGTTCATTTAATATCGGCCCGGTTTCATCATTAATTTCTTCCGGAATCTCAATGGCTGCTACAGCAGACAAGAACTTTCGAACCGTTTCCGGAACGGTTTCTTCAACTCCGGATTTTGTTTCGCCATCCTCGTACTCCGTTTCATCCACATCAGGATTCACGATGCACTCTCCTTCGTGACCATTCTCCAAAATGCAGCCTTCCGTCAATTCACAAATCACCGGGTCCGCATTCGTTCCATCAGAACTATCGGACACTTCCGCAAATACTGTTGTACACAGTGAAAGAAGCATAATCACCGATAGAAGAAATGCCACGAATTTTTTCAAATTCTTTTTTCGTCTCATTTTCCTCCTCACCTTTCTTTTAATTTCTTGTAAACAAAGCTTTATCAAATAGTGTACCTTTTGACAAATTCGGAAAATGAGCAAAAGTATTGATTTTATCGTTTTTATGCTGTATAATTTTTATGTATTATAGGCATCTATCAAAAGGTACACTTTTTGATAGTTGCTTTTTTAATCTTTGTTTCCGACTGTGCCATGCGGAACTTCCTCAGTCTTCGATAAAAAGTAGCTTCGCTTATACGGCAGATTTTCGATACTTCCGAAACGGAAATCTGCTTTTTTTCCCACATCCACACAATTTCTTCAAAATCTTCAGGAATTTCCTTTTCCGGCCGTCCAAATCTGACGCCCCGCGCTTTCGCCGCAGCAATCCCCTGTTCCTGCCGTTTTTTGATATTTTCCCGCTCGCTCTGGGCCGCAAAGGACAGAATCTGCAATACCAGGTCGGCAATAAAGGTTCCCATCAGGTCTTTTCCCTGTCTGGTATCCAGTAAAGGCATGTCAATAACGCAAATATCGACCCCCTTCTCCTTTGTCAAAATGCGCCATTGCTCTTTTATTTCATCATAGTTTCTCCCCAAACGGTCAATACTCAAAACATAGAGCAAATCCCCCTGCTTCAGACGTTTTACCATCCGTTTATATTGCGGCCGGTCAAAATCCTTTCCTGACTGCTTGTCCATATAAATATTCTTGTCACATACTCCTTTTTCACGCATTGCAATCCGCTGCCGGTCCTCATTTTGGTCCATACTGGATACACGAATATATCCGTAAATCATTCAATTTTTCCTCCCTTCAAAAAATATTTCCCATAGTATTTTCCCCCCTATTTGTACTATTATTTTATCAATTAAATACAAAAAAGGCTCCGCTGCGATTAATCTCTTAATCCGGCGACAGCCTTTCTTTTTTTATATAACTTCGGATACTCTCTGCCCGGAAAATCTTTTCCGGCCACGTCTTTGACAGCCCCATACGGGCGGTCCGGCGGCATCCTGCCGAAAAGTCCCGCCCTTTAGGCGAAACTCTTTTTACAGTTTCCTGTGATTTTTTATAGAAACAATGTCCTTTCCCGAAACGTCCTGCGTCCGGACGGACATATGTTTGTCCAAACTTTTCCAGGTCTTTCTTCCCAGATTCACCGCAGCGTTGATGCGACGGTTCCCCTGATGCCCATTTTCACAGACATACAACTCCCCGCGCTTTCGCACCGTACCGCCGCAGACCGCACAGCGTCTCTCGATATCCGACACCTCCGACTCAAGGACGAGAAGCCCTGACTGCCAGGCTTTGTATCTCAACTGGGTGCGTATCTGATGATTCAGGTGAAGCGGCGACCAGTTTCCCACCGAAGCCATGACATATTTCGTAAATGTCTTACTATATTTCGGCAGTACGATGACGTCTGCTCCGGCCTCCACACAGAACGCCGCAATCCTCCGGCTGACCTGATGGGACATGTCGTCGCTGACCTGCTTCAACCGCTTCCAGTACCTTTTGTCAGCTTTCCGACCCTTTCTTCCTCCGCGGGCTTTTTGGGAAGCTTCAATCCGTGCCAGAATTCTCCGGCACCGGTGGGCGTAATCCTTTCCGCCTTTTAAGAAACGTACCGCTGTCACAGCCCCCGAGCGGTCCAGCACACAGCAGACCGCAATGGCGTCTCCATTGGTAAACTGAACGCTGCAAAGCTTCATGTCCTCTCCCAGACGCGCCTTTAACGTCCTCCCGTCAGGCACCGTCTGACGGACCGGCACATGCAGTTCTGCGCCTCCGTCATCAAACACCAGCCGGGGCGACAGACTGTCCGTCCCTTCGGGAAGTGTGTTCCCGAATAAGCGGCCGCGGAGCCACCGCCAGCCTTCCCCATCCCACACTTTTATCTGTATGGAATGGCCATCCAGCGCCTTGTAGCTCCCTTTATACAGAGTGACCCCTGCTTCAAAGGCCTGAGTCGGACGCTCCTGCCCCTCCCTGGCCAGATAACTCCGGCCCGCGGCAACCGCCGCATTGATGGCGGCTCTCCGGAAGTAGAGGGGAACGCCCTTAAAAGGCAATGGATGCGGGACGGGATGTTTGTCCCGCCCGACAATACTGAGCCGTTCCAACGCTCTCAAAACCTTCTGGTTTCCAAGGCTGTGAAACTCCGGATATTCCAGAAACAGCCGGTAATAAAAATAAAGGACTTCATTATAGACTTCCCGGGTGGCTGACAGCCATTCATCATGGGAAGTCCTCAAAACAAATTTCTTTGTTATAATGGCATAATATTCTTGAACGTTTGCCATACTTTAATTCATATTCCGATTTTTTCTGTGATACCTAAATCCAAGAATAATCATAACCACAACAGAAAACGCCAGCAAAGCGGCAAACAGATGGATATTCATTGTATCCCCCGTTTGAGGCGATGTGGTCTGCGCCGATGGCTTCTGCGGATTTCCCGGTGTCTTTGGAATCTCCGGTGCTTTCGTCTCTTCCGGCGTTTTCGTCTCTTCCGGCACCTTCGGCTCCGTGTATGTATTACTGAATACAATTGCATCCGCCTTATCGGAAGCCCCGTCTTTCACGGCCCATACCTCGGCCGTTATACCGCCGTTTCCATTATTTACCACACGGACTGTGACTGTATATTTCGACGTATCATAAGTATAATCCGCCGCATTTCCCACTTCCTGAGAAATACTATAATGGTAATCGCCCGGAACGGTATAGTTTATCGACCCGAAAGCCATCGAACCCGCCCCTTTGATAATTCCAACGCTTTCTGACGGCATCGGTGCGTCTTCATCCAGACTTGTCAAAATAACTTTAAATTCTGTATCTGACGGAGCGGAAGTCTCTGTAACCTCCACTGTCGTCGGTATTGTCACCGTACATCCGTTTTCCTCTGCAAACACTGCGCTTGGAAAAGCAAGTAAGACCAGCGTCATTAAAATTCCAACTGATGTCCGAAATTTTTTTATTTTTTGAATCATTGTTATGTCAGGCACCTCCTTCCTGAACCTGCTCCACTTTTTCCATCCGTCCAAATATAACAACCCGTCCATTTGTCTCTGCTTCCGCACACGTAGACAGACCAATGATTTTGTCCGAGGATGTCACGCCAATTTCCCGATACTGTACGGACCGTTCTCGCATATAATCCAAAAGCGGCTGAACATTCCCCTTTTCCTGGGCCGTCGGCTGATAAACCATCATGTCGAATGCGTCGATTTCAACACAGGAAAATATATGAATTTTATACGTCGAACCGTCAACGCCATAAAGATATCCCGTATCATGCTTTTCAAAATAGTCTTTGTTTACGAACTCGACAACATCTCCAAACATCGCTCCATTATTCATATGATGTCCATAAAGCAGGCAATAGCTATCCGAAAAATCCGGCGCATTTCTGCTATCCATAAAGATAGCGCCCGAAAGTGAAAATTCTCCGTAGACATCCTTATTAATATAATCCATATCGGTTTTTCCCTGAACGACCGGATAATCAATATGCGTATCATCAATGGTAATCCATCCTCGAACCTCAGGATTTATCGCCTGAAGCTCAGATAAGGTCGGATGGTCCGCCTCTTTGGCGGAGGGCTTGAACTTCAGAAGCTCATTTGAAACAAAGGCCCCTTTATAAAGCATCGCCGTATCCCAAAGGGAATAGCCGCCATATAAAAGCATCACCAGAATAAACATAGCTGCAAAAATACTCAGTATACGATTTCCGAATCTGGCAAGTACCGCTGCTGTTTTCATCCCTGTAAGCCTCCTCTGTTTTTACAACCAACGCTTGTCCATGGTCCCTCCGCAAAAAAGCGTTCCCTTTAATTAGTTTTCAAAAGTGTTTCTTTTACGAAGGAATACAACAGCCAGAACTGCTGCAACAGCGACCATCAAAACATATGGCGCAATGTTCATAACAATACCGGTTGGGGTTGTAGCATTTTTAGTATTTACGAAAGCAACCGTTGCATCTGCACTGATTGTACCCGTCTTTGTATTTGTTTTTACCGTATCAATCGTTGTTGTATAACCATCTGCTGTATAGTCCGTTTCTGTTACCGTATAAGTATCACTTGCCGACAAACCATAGATTATAACGCTCTCTCCGTCTTTTAAAGTAATATCTACAGGCACTCCGCTCACCAATGTCTTCCCATTATTTACATAATACTGTTCTCCGGATGTACCATCAACTTCAATTGTAAATGTAAAGTCTTTTGTCTTATCCCCCTGATTACCTGCAACTGTCTTGCTGATTGTCAGGTCGCTGACTGGTTTATCCGCTGTACCATAAGCATTTGTAAATACGCCGTCGTCTTTTACTTTTGTATTTTCAGGATTAACAAACGCATAGGAATATACATTTCCTTCAGAATTTACATAAACATCAAAATATTTTGTTTCTGTTGAATATGCCACACCTTCATAATTACCTTCTGTTTCTGTAACAACATAACGATAAATACCTGGCGCTGTAAATTTAGTATTATTAATCGTAATATTGGTCGTACCTACGGTAATTGTCTCATTACCGATATCGCTGGCTTTTGGTGCAGATGTAATGCCCTCTGCAATTGCTGCGCCGCCTTCCGGACCGGAATAGATGGCATCGCTGTTTGCTGTCGCATCTACTGCTGTTCCCGGTGCAATACTAAAATTAAAGGTGGTATTTGGCGCATAATCATTAACGCCTTTTGTCAACTCTTTTGTAATCGTCACATTCGCAGGAGATGTGCTGCCGCTATCTGTAGTCTCATCCGCAAATACGCCTGTACTCATGGCCGCCATCATTGTTCCTGCCATTAAAAGTGCTGCTAAACGCCGTAACATTTTACTCTTTTTCATAACATTTCTTCCTTTCATTTTTTAACATTTTATATTCCCGAACGCCGAATAACGGTGATAACTTTGCCAAGAATTTCCCTGTCCCGGACAGCCCCAAAATACCGGCTATCCTTCGCTCCTTCCCGGTAATCACAGAGGACAAAATATTCATCCTCCTCCAATGTCAACGGGTAACTGACATAATCTTCATATTTCGGCGTTTTATAGTAAATATCGTTTTCTATAACGATACTACCATTAACTTTAAGTTCGGAATCCTCCGTGATTTCCACAGTATCTCCGCCACGGGCTACAATGCGTCCCGTGTAGATTGTCCCATTCTTTTTCAGCACAACCACATCATCATTATGTATCCTATTTTCCAATCGGAAAAACAGCATCAGGTCCCCGGCGCTAATCCGCGGAGACATATCCGCATTGTGCATCGGTAAAATTCCGAAGAGTTTTCCGAACACAATCCACAGAAAAATCAGAAGTATACATAACCGCAGAAAAAAGCTTTTGACTTCCTCCTGATTTCTAAGCTTACGACGACGAACAGCAATGACCTCCTCCGGAGTTTTTAAATCCGATATCCCTGTTTGCGTTTTTTTACTTTTTTTAGACATCGGAACCTCCCCGGTTGGAAGCCGCCTCCAACAGCCGCCGCTTCAACTGAGAAATAATGATTTCTCTTTCCCGTATCAGAGCCCGGTTCTGTTCCTGCTGAGCCTCAAAAGCAAACCGATATTCATTTTGAAGTTTTTCAAGCTGACGCCAGACATCCGCCTCATCCACGCCGCCAAAAATTTTTTTACGAAAATGCATCTCTTTCATCATGGATGCAATATCCTCCATGCTTTTTGCTCCCATCAATTTCCTTTCCGCTTCGTCTCCTGACCGGTCCATAGCTCATTTATCTTGTTCGCTTTTTTAAATGGAATACACCAAAACAAATCGCCGCTCCAATAGCAACGGCTACCATCATTACATATGGAAGCCCATTTCCGGCTATTCCCGTCGGCGGACTTATCCATTTCCACCACTGAGCATACAGTACGTCTTCTTCCGGCGTTAACTGATAGTCGTCTCCCGGCTTATAGGTTGTTCCGCTGCCGTCCGGCTTTGTATTCCAGCCCGTAAATTCATAGCCCTCTCTCACAAAGCCATTTTCTGCAACTTTTATCGTTCCTCCATAACTTCCAACCGTTGGCCCGGTACTTCCGCTTTCAGCTCCGTTGCCATCATAAAGCAACTTATCCTCCTTCGGTATATAACGGCCATAGTAATTTCTGTTTTCTGTAATCTCACCGTCAAAATTCGCCTTCACTGTACAGGCTTCATCCAAATACCAACCATCAAAGGTATAGGTTTCTCCTTCGTAGGTTTTATCCTCCGTCCCCGGACGTTCCAATTTTGCCTCGCTATAACCGGAGCTTACAATTTTCGAATAATTTTCTTGAATTACAAAGCTTTCTGAACCTGGATTTTTAACTCGGAATGTTACATTATAAAGGTTTTCCTCATTAATAAAAATCTGTCCGTCCAAATGGTAAGTCGCCTGCTTTTCAGAAACTGTTGGATTGACGCCGTTGTTTCCTGCATTAGCCCCGGCAGCGACAACAATCCGAATCCATTCGATTGTGTAATAGCCTTTCGTGGTTTCATTTCCACTTTTCGGAGCCGCGTACTTGTATACTTGACCATTTACAGTAATATCCGGCATTTGCGATGGTAAGGTATAACTGGCCCCCTGCTCAAGGAAGTTAATACCGCTTGTACCGGTAAATGTCGGTGCATTGACGTTAGACACTGTACCGGTTCCCATACCGTTCCACATTTCATCCACTGCCGCATTATCATTTATGGACATTCCCGGAACTAATGTGTAACAATACAAGGTATAACTTCTTGCTCTGGCCAGGCTGCGTTCACTGGCCTCCTCCAATTTCAACGCCGCTTCTTCTGCAGTTTCTTCCGATTGAGGCTCTTCAGATTCTTCATCCGAAATTTTCTTTGTCGAAATGTTTATTGTAATGTCCGACACGACTTCATCAACTTCAAATTCAACAACGTCTTCTCTGGATGTCCGATGAATTTCCAGTGTTGGATTATTTACAATTGTACTTTCCACATCAACTTCAAACTGACTTTCCGGTATTATCTCAAAAATTATCCGGCCGTCCTCGGTAACCGTTCCGTCATAAGTCACTTCCTGATTACCGACATAGGCTTTGGCCGAGTCTGGCGTATCGATGTTGTAATGAATCGCATAGCTTACAGTTTCTGTCTCTGTGCTTTCTGTTTCGGCCTGAGCTTCTGTTTCTATGCTTTCCGTCTCCGCCTGAGTTCCTGTTTCCTCAATCCGAACCGTTTCATCCACATCGGCTGCGCCAACACTGAGTACATTTCCAAATACAATTGTGAAAAGCATCAGAATGGATAACGCTGCTGTCAATTTGCGTTTAAACTTCAGATTCATAGCCCCTCCTCCTTCCTTTTTTGACTTTTTAGGCACCATATGTGCAAAGTCACCAAACACCTCATAATATTCGTTATGTGGTTATTATTTGATACCGGAGGAAAAAATGTAAAATGAAATGAATTTTAGACATGCGGACTAAGGCCGAGATGAATTTTTTTCAAATCGGTCTGTTTTTCGTGAAATACATTATTGAAACTTAAAATTTATTCTGATATAATAATACATGTTACCTAAAGACATATATGTAATAGAAGCGGCTTTCACCACATAACGAATATTATGTGGTTTTATTTTTTCCGAACACTCCGTTGCGAATTATCAGGAACCAATCCTAAAAATTCAATCTGTTTTGCCTGCTCTTCCCCGCTAACCAGCGTGTATATCCTCGTTGTATTAATATTTGAATGTCCAAGTAAATCAGCCAGATGTGATATATCCTTTTTCACTTTATAATAAGCCACGGCGAAAAGATGCCGGAGATTATGCGGAAATATCTTTTTCGCTGTAACTCCCGCTTCCTGACATAAAGCCTTCATCGCATGATAAATATTACAGCGGTCCATTGGTTTTCCATTTCTTGTAATAAAAATGCTCCCCTGCCGTATCTCCTTCGTTTCCACATAGCATTTCAATTTTCTGCACAACGCCTTTGGCAAAAGAACTGTCCGCTGTTTTCCCTTCGAATAAACCCTCGCACACCCGGTTTTTATTGCTTTCACCGTAATAAATTTCAGCTCACTGATTCGAATTCCTGTGGAACATATCGTCTGCATAATCAAAGACAAACGAAGATTGCCTTTTTTCTCCGCCGCTTCAAGAAGTCTGTAATATTCTTCCTTTGACAAATCTCTCTCTTTATCCCGAAAAGCTTCCTTTTGAATTTTCAATGACTTTACCATACAGTCATACCATCCCATCTCTTTCAGGAACACGTTAATCGCTGCCAACATCGAATTCACACTGGATGCTGCATATTTTGTGCCCAAATACTCCTTATAGGCAATAATTGTCGTCTTACTGATACTTGACGACGCCCCCACATACATAAAAAACGCTTTGACATCCCGCATATATTTTTCAATTGTTGCTTCCGCTTTTTCGTCCTCTTCCAGCTGTTTTCGGAATTTATCAATCATTGCTTCATTCAACAGATGCTCCATAACGTTTCCCCCTTGTATTTTTTTGTCTATCGTTTAGTATCCCAATATGCCTCCTTTTAATGTAAAAATGCATGATAAAAGAGACATTCCACACGAGGAAATGTCTCTTTAAATTTCTCTTTCCTTTATATAATTATACTTTAGTCCCACTTTAAATAAAATGTAAAAACCAACACTCTTTCTGTATAAAACAAAAAATAAGACGGCCACGCGGCAATTATCATTCATTTATTGTCTTTGACTGTAAATTTCCTTCAAATTATCAATAGCCATCTCCACATCCAATGTATGAAATCCCATCCAACAATCATTCATTAATTCGGCATCCGCTATTTTATAAATCTCCCTGCTGGACTCACCCGTGTAATAATGCCAATAGCGGTACAAATATCCTGACCAATAGAGAACCTCTTTTGAGTATGTCTTTCCCGCCTTCAATAATCCTTCCGTTTCATCGTCCAGCTCTTCAAGTATATATTCCTCTCCGGCCCATTGAAGCCGGTCGTAAACATCATCCAAAGCGGCCGCCGTTCTGCTGACCATAAAGTCTTTTATAAATGAAGGGGAATCATAACCGGCCTTCAAGCTCAATTCAAATAGCCGCCCCTGTATATCACAAAGCTGGCGTTCCAGTAAACCTAAATTTGCCATTCTCAATCCCTCTCTTTTATCAGTTCATCAAAATAGCGGCCTTCACGGCGGTATTTTCGGCAGATTTCTTCTGCCATGGCAACTCCTTTTGCCCGGTTTTGCAAATTCTCCTGTTTTAATATTTCCCGCTCTTCTCCCGATAATACATATTCATCCACAATGATAATCTGTTCACATGCTTTTTCAGTCAACGCTACATACTGTTTTCCAAGTTTAAGTACCGACAAACTATTTATCAATGCAACATCTGTAATGTCCCCATTGAAAAAACGGTCAAGAACAACAAACATTCTGTCATTAGCAATACTGCCAATAATCAAATCATATCCTCTGCTCATTTTTTCATAGTGTTTATATATTGAAGATGCCTTGATACCTTCCATTTTTCCGCGATTATATGCAATTAACAATGCCCATTCAATTCCAACGTCAATACTCAGTATCCGCAATCCTGACAAATCAATTTTCACAGTATATAGTCTTGCTTTCGGATAATTGCAAATCAAAGTAAGCGGTTGAGTACGCTCTGTTCCCATATAAAATCCTTTGCCAAAATCACATTTATCACGGCTAATTGGAGCAATATTTCCTTTAATCCCCGATTTCGAACCATGATAAAGTATCATAGAATTACTTGCCACCAAAAGTCCTCCTGTCAAAAGTCAATCCGTTTCTATTTTTATTGGTTCCATAGCCGGAAATCATCTTATAAGTCCCCGCAAGTGTTGATACCTTTTCCGTTCCATGTCGATTTTCTATTTCACACATTCAAAATAAACCATAGAACCATCTCTATGAAAATCGACGCTTTCATACGTATGTTCCAGTAATCCTTTTATCTCGCTTTTGGTCTGGAATGGCGGAGTGAACCACCCTTTCTTTGCAAGAATATTTTTTACCAGCCAATCGGTCATGCGGGATTCGCCTTTTATATAAAAACAGGCAATGAATTTTCCTCCCGGTTTCAGAACGCGCCATATTTCCTGAAAGGCCTTTCTCTTGTCCGGAAAAGCATGAAAACCATTCATACTTAAAACAATATCACATAATTCATTTTCTAACGGGAGTTGTCCGACATCGCCCTGTATGCACGATATATGAGAGCAATTTCCCAGGTGAGCCTCTGCCTGTGCAAGCATATCTTCACTGTAATCAAGACAAATAATTTTTGCATTTGAAAGGCTTTGCCATTTCTTCTGCGTAAACACGGCAGTTCCAACCGGCACATCTAATAAGACGCCGTTAAAATCATCCGGGATGTAAGCCAAAACCTTTCTTGCAATTTCATTGTCATCTGTTCCGCCCCAGAACAGTTTTATGTAGAGTCTGCTCAAAAAGCTTCTCTGTGTCAAAACATCGTCATAGATATTTTTTGAATCGTGATATGCGTGCTGAATTTTATCTGCCATTTCTGTTATCTCCTGCTTAAATTATGGTTTACCGCTTTATATGCTTATATTATAGCATCCAAATATAAATTATTCTACCGCAATTCTGCGCTATAAAAAGCAGCAGATAAGAAGAAAACGCATGAGAGCGGAGTCATGGAACCTTTCACAGCAGAGAATGACCCTTCTCACAGATTTCATATATTTCTTCATACTTTTTTTCTATTAGCGGTTGAATGGCCTGTTCCTTTTTCCTGGCAATTCCGTTGTGGATAAAATAGGGGAAAATCCACCCAATAAATCCGGGAACCGCCAGCAAAATACAGAGCCAGATAACCGGTGGTTCATGAACAACAGTGAAGGTCGCTCCGGCCATAAATGCTGTGCCAATGAGCGCCACCGTAAAAGCGGCCGCATTGGCTACGGATGTTTTTTTCTTCTCCAGCATCTGAATCTCTTTCGTACAGGCCTCAAAGTGTTGCTGCAAACGCGTCAGTTCAATTTTGTTCATAATTTTTCTGTCCCTTTTCAAACGGAGTGTCGTCAAACGCGGGCCACAGACGACAGCAAAATTTTCATCTTCACTCCAGCCAAAATTCTCATAGCCGTCCAGATAGAAGGAAGCATTATCCGAACAAATGGTGACTTCTTTATATTCATAGCCAATATATCTCTTTTTTTCACTTTCATTCATTATGGCCTCTCCTCTCTGTCATGAAATGAAGGCAGCCGAACCGTAAAGATACTTCCCTGTCCTACTGCGCTTTTTACGGTAATTGTTCCATCAGATAATTCCAGAATACGCCGCACTAAAGTCAGTCCAAGGCCGTTGCCCTCGGTGGCATGGGATGTATCGCCCTGATAAAATTGTTCAAAAATATGCCTGACAGTTTCCGTGTTCATACCGCAGCCGGTATCAGCCACTGTAACCGTCATCCAATCATCATCGGAAGTCTGGGTCAGCGTTACCGTTCCCCCGGACGATGTAAACTTGATAGCATTAGACAACAAATTTGTCCAAACCAGCGCCAGAAGCTCCTCGTCTCCGCAAATAAATGCCCGGTCTTCCAGTTCCGCTTCAAACTCTATCCCCTTTTTTTCCCAATTGTTTTCAAACTGTAAAGCACAATCGCTAAGCTGCGCACATAAATCAAATTGCTTAGGTACCGGTTTAATGGCCTGTTTCTCCAGTTTACTCAGTTTCAGCATATTCATAATCAAATTCGACAGCCGCCGGGCGGCATGGAGAATCGTTTCTGTACATTCCTCCCTCTGTGCTTCCGTCAGGCTTTTGCTTTGAAGCAGCTCCGCATTATTATAAATGACGGCCAGCGGGGTTTTAATCTCATGGGATACATTGGAAAAAAAATCTGTTTTCAGCACTTCAACGCTTCCAAGCTCTTCCACCATTTTGTTAAAATCCAAAATCATGGCATCCAGATAATCCAGTTTTTCCTGGGTATGCAGCGGAGGGACATACACGGAAAAATCCCCATTCGCCACCTTTTCGGTCGCTTTACGAAGCTCCATCACCGGTTTTTCATAATGTTTACGTATCTCCCACTTTGTAAATAATGTAAGTCCGACGGCCACCAGCGTCCAATACAGCGTTGGAAGTATGACCTGCAAAAAATCCGGCCACTGATTTTTATTCCCAAGTACAAGAATTCCATAATGAATACCGGACATCAACAGGAGTGTCATCAAAAAAACGAAAAAAATCGATATGGGAAACCGACTCGCCTTTATCCCTTCCTGACGATTGTTGTTCTTTATGTTCATCGCAGCACCGCCTTGTAGCCAAGACCTCTCACGGTCCGGATTTCAAAGCCGTCGCAGGCGGATAATTTATCTCGCAGCTTTGTGATATATACATCCACCGCCCGCAGGCTGGTTTTCGATTGAATTCCCCAAAATTCATCCATCAACTGGGAGCGGGAAAAGGTCTTGTTCGGATAGGACAAAAGCTTATACAAAATGTTAAACTCTCTGGTGGTCATAGGAATCTCATCTCCGTTTACCACTGCAGCCATGGTGTCTGCGTCCATCAAAAGATTGCCGACCGCCAGCTTCCGCTCCATTTCAATATTCGCACGGCGCAAAAGGGCCCTGATGCGAAGAAGCAATTCATCCAACTCAATGGGCTTGACCATATAGTCATCAATTCCAAGCTGAAAACCCTTCCGCTTAGAGGGCAGGTCATCCTTTGCCGACATAAACAAAATAGGGATATATTTATTGACCTTCCTCACATTTTCCGCAAACTCAAAGCCATCCACCTCCGGCATCATAATATCGGAAATGATTAAATCGTACAGGCTGTTGTACATTTCATCATATGCGTCTTTTGCGCTCAGACAGCCTTTCGCCTGGAAGCCGCTGTCATTTAGATAGGTGCAGACTGTCTGGTTCAGTTTGGAATCATCATCCAAAACAAGAATCTTAATCATCGAAACCCCTCCATTTCTTATATTTCTATGCTGTTATTTCTTAGCTTTTTCAATTGCTTTGTAGACCATACAACCATAAAAACAGCCATCCATACTTAATCAAATTTCCATGTTTTCATTTCACGCCGAACCAGCAGAAGCGCCATAACTCCCGAAATACCATCCGCTATGGGACCGGCCCACAGGACGCCGTCAATTCCCCAGAAAAGCGGGAAGACGATGACCAGAGGCATCAGGCAGAATACCTGACGGCTGAGAGAAACCACGGTTCCCATGCCGCCTTTTCCGATGGACGGAAAAAACTGGGCCGAGAGAATCTGCAATCCCACAATAAAGGTACAAAACAGAAAAATATGGAAATATTTCAGAGCAAACTCGTAGTACATCGCATCACTGCTGCTGCCAAAAATATCAATAATCGGCCGGGGAATCAACTGGAAGCACAAAAAGGCACACATCGAAACAACAAATACGATTTTTGCAGCCCGCATGAATGTTGCCTTTACCCTTTCGTAATTTCCTGCGCCAAAATTATAGCCGATAATCGGCTGTGTAGACTGGGAAATGCCGAAAATCACCGAGTTAAAAACCGAGTTGACCTTGGAAATGATACCCACGCAGGCCAGGGGAATGTCCCGGCCATAGGGTGACATTTCTCCATAGTGTCCCAAAGTATTATTCATAACAATCTGAACAATAGTAACTGCCAGTTGGTTTGCGCCGGCCGGAATACCCAGCGTAAAGATACGCTTAATGCTTTCCTTTTCAGGAATAAAGTCCCGCCGGAACAGGCGGAACGTTTTAAAACGTCTGAAATAAACCAATATCATAATTCCTGCCACAAGCTGTCCTGCGACCGTAGCTATGGCTGCACCGGACATTCCCATATGAAATCCAAAAATCAACACCGGGTCCAGGACACAGTTAAGAATCGCTCCTGTAACATTGGCTGCCATAGCATATCCCGGACTGCCGTCGGCACGGATAAGTTGGGAGGCTCCTGTTCCCAACATAGCCAGAGGCGCACCTATGGCAATAATGCGGGTATACTCCACGGCATATTCCAGCGTCTGACCCCGTCCTCCGAAAAAAGTAAGCATTGGCCGCAGCAGCAAAGACGCCAGCACTACCAGCACAATACCCGAAGCCAGCAGCAGCGTCAGGCTGGAACCTACCACATTTTTGGCTCTGCCCTCCTCCTTCTGACCCAGGTACAAACTGAAAGAGCTGGCTCCGCCCACTCCAAATACCATGGCGAGCGTGGTCATAATCATTACCAGAGGAAACGCCACATTAGTAGCCGCATTGCCCAATTCTCCAATACTACGCCCTACAAAAATCTGGTCCACTATATTATAGAAAGAACTGACCAAACTGCTGATAATCGCCGGAAGCGAATACTTCGCAATCAGCCTTCCGATGGGCTCCGACGCCAATGGATTATTTTTCTGTAAAATTTCACTATTTTCCAATACTATTCCTCCATTCAATGCCAGATTTTCTGATTAATAAACGTTAAATGACTTTATTATATCGTCAAAAAGCAGCGTGCGCAACTTTTTTGTTTTTTATCTTTGCAAACGATTTCCATTATACCAGGCTTATTTTTCCTAATAGTCTGTTACTGACAGCGCCAAGTCCTATACTGAACAAAACTCCGCCGCCCAGACACAAAATCACGTTCACAATTCCCGAATTCAAAGGCGTCAGCATCGGAATCATCATAAAGAACAACATACCGACGCAAAAGGAACCCACCAGCGACATCCACAGTTTTTGCCTGCCGATGACGCTCCACAACAGATAAATCGAAACAAATACCCCCATTAAAAATATCTTTGATACAAAACACATGACAATTCTGCCAACCCCGGCCGCTCCCGCACTAAAGGAAAGTCCGGCGACAGCGCCTCCAAGGAGTGAGCCAACCAGGTAGGCCAAAATCATCAATGTACCGCCGACAAAACCCGCCAGAGTTTTCGAGATGACATAGTCTGTTTTTCTGGAACGAACTGCAAAAAGATTTTTGGCATAGCCGCTTCTGAAATCACCGGTAACAAAAATGCAAACAAGGACGGCCGCCATAAAGAAAATCAGATTGATATTGCACATACCCATGATATCGGCGTTCATGCCGGAGCTTTCGCCGCTTACCGTCTCCACCGCCTGCCAAACATTGGTAAAAGGTTCTGTCTCGACGATTGTTTCCGCGCCGGTCACCGAATCTATGGTCGTCGTACTCCCTACCGTATTCGTCATAACCAACACTAATATGGGAATGACAGCGGCAATCCCCATCATGATATACAGTAACGGCATGGTGAACATTCTCCGGAAGTCCACCGATAACATACTTTTCAGCCTTCTGCCAAAACTATTGTGTGCAAATCGGATTCTTACCATCTTTTTCATGTTATCTGCCCTCCCTTTCATGCATCAAATCAATATAGTATTCCTCCAGGCTGATTTTGTCTGTTTTAATTTCACTGACCAGGATGCCATTTTTATAGAGATAAGTGACAATATTTTCAGGACTTTCCGCATCATATACACGGATATATCCGCTTTCGTCCACTTCCACGCGGGAATATCTGAAGGCAAGCAGTGCTTTTGCCCGGTCCGTATGCTTTGTCCAAAGAGCCGTATAGGTACGGCAGTCCGCATCCAACGCTTCCGCGCTCATTTCCTTAATCATTTTACCGCCGCGGATAATTCCATAATGGGTCGCAATCTTTTCAAGTTCCCCCAGAATATGGGAAGAAATGACGACGGTACACCCATAATTTCTGGTAATATCCACAAGCACTTCCCGCATAATCCGCATACCATCCGCATCCAGACCGTTAATCGGTTCATCCAGCACCAATAAAGCGGGATGTCCCAGAAGGGCCATGGCAATGCCGACTCTCTGCTTCATACCCAACGAGCAGTTTTTATATTTATTTCTGGCCGCTCCCTCCATCCGCACCATTTTGAGAACTTTTCGCACCTCTCTGTCCGGATTCTTAATACTTAAATTGGCGGCCTGGAGCATCATGTTGTTCCACACGCTGTAATTTGGAAAGCAGCCCGGGGACTCAATGAGAACGCCGACCCTTGCCCGGACGTCCGCATCCGTATAATCTCTGCCAAACAGCTGAATTGTTCCGCCATCAGGGACAAGCAATCCGCAGATGAGCTTTTCCGTCGTGGATTTTCCGCTTCCGTTTTCACCGATGAACCCATAAATTGCTCCTGCGGGAACGGTCATATTCAGGCCCTTCAACGCACGTTTATTTCCAAAATTCTTGGTTAATCCTTTAATTTCAATGACATTCACAGGTACCGCCTCCTTTTAATAAACATCGCACTTCGACAGGATACATGTGCCCAGCAAATTATAAATAACAGCCCATGCCACAGAAACTGCAAGGCATACGAGCAAGGTTACGATGCCGCTTGACAGACACGCATAGACCGAAGCGCCATACAGAAAGATGTTGAGCATCGGAGAATTCCCGGCGATGGCGCCGACACCGATAATCAAAATACCCGTACCAAAGAAAAAGGACGATGCGATAGACACGCCAAAATATCTCCGGAAAATGATATTAAGAAAGGTATACAGGCTCGCCCAGCCCAGGCTCATAATCATCTTGGAGATAACGGCAATTATCAGCGACCCGACATTGACTGCAAATGAAGTTCCCGCGATGAATCCGGCAACCACTCCGCCAATGATATAGGTCACACACATGCAGGCCATGGCAAAGGCGCAGGTCATGGATTTTGACATCATGTAATCTTGCTTTTTGGCATGGGTCGTAAATAATTGCTTCACATATCCGCTTTTATAGTCATGACCGATGAAGATGGAAACCATAATTCCGCCAAAAATAAATACCATATTCATATTGGCATACTCGCCCATATCCGAAACGGCATAAATCGGCGTATTGGCGGCAATGATGTTCCAGGTGTTAGTGTACAGCGGTTCCACTCCCTCCGTTGTCCCGGTAGTTCCCAGTATCAGCGCCGGTATCAGTGCGGAGATTCCAAGGAAAATGTAAAACATGGGCGTATGGAACAGGCGGTAGAAATCAACGCCCAGCATCCCCCTCAATCTTTCTTTAAAGCCTGGAGATTCAAATTTTAATTCATGCACATTTTCCATATTATTCCGCCTCCTTCCCGGACATCAGCTCGATATAATATTCTTCCAGGCCAATTTTATTTTTACGAATCTCACTGACCGCATGTCCGTTTTGAAGCAGATACGCAACAATCGATTCCGTATTTCCCACATTGTATACACGCAGATAGCCTTCCTCTTCCCGGACATCCGCATATTTTTTCCGCAGAACGCTTTTTGCTCCCTGCATATTCCTTGTTTTGATGGATGTAAACACGCGGGAACGGTTCTCCATTTCTCTGGCCGAAAGCTCCTGAATCATTTTCCCCTGACGGATAATTCCATAATGGGTCGCAATCTTTTCCAGTTCTCCAAGAATATGAGAAGAAATCACAACGGTACATCCGCAATTTTTTGTAACATCCACCAGAATTTCCCTCATAATCCGCATACCGTCGGTGTCAAGACCGTTGATTGGTTCATCCAGAATCAATAAGGCCGGATTGCCCAGCAACGCCATGGCAATGCCGATGCGCTGCTTCATGCCCAGGGAACATTTCTTAAATTTAAGTTTGGCCGAATCCTCCATACGGACAATTTTAAGCACTCTGCGAATTTCCCCGCCAGGATTTTTCAGCCCCAGATTGATGGCCTGCATCATCAGATTATCCCATACGCTGGAATTTGTAAAACAGCCTGCGTTCTCAATCAGAGCGCCCACCCGGACGCGCACGCCGGCATCTCTATAATCTTTGCCAAACAGCCGAATCTTACCGCTGTTTGGGACAAGATGACCGCATATCAATTTTTCCGTGGTGGACTTTCCGGAGCCGTTTTCACCGATAAAGCCATAAATTGCGCCAACAGGAACAGTCATATTCAGACCATTGAGCGCATACAAGCCACGAAAACTTTTTGATAAATTTCTAATTTCAATAGCGTTCATTTGCTTTCTCCCTTCTATTGGTATTGTAAATATTACATTGCCAATATTTAAAAAAGTTTAGAGAAATGTTTGAGAAATATTAATTGTAAACCAACAAAAAAAGGGCGTACCGCATAACGGTACGCCGCTCTTAATGGACACGCCAAATTATTTAATAGTAACTTTAGCGCCTTCAGCTTCAAATTTAGCTTTGATTTCTTCAGCTTCTTCTTTGCTTGCGCCTTCTTTAACAACCTTTGGAGCGTTGTCAACAGCTTCTTTAGCTTCTTTCAAGCCAAGACCTGTGATTTCACGAACAACTTTGATGACTTTAACTTTGTTAGGACCAACTTCTGTTAATTCAACATCAAATTCTGTCTTTTCTTCGGCTGCTGCTTCGCCAGCGCCTGCTGCTGCAACAACAACGCCTGCTGCTGCGGATACGCCAAATTCTTCTTCACATGCTTTTACTAATTCATTTAATTCTAAAACGGATAATTCTTTGATAGCTTCAATAAATTCAGCTGTAGTTAATTTTGCCATTATAATTTACCTCCAATTTAATATAATTAAGCTGCAGTTTCGTCTTTTTCTGCAATCTGTTTAATAACACGAGCAAAGTTTGCAATAGGCGCCTGAATACTTCCAAGCAATCTTCCAAGCAGGACTTCTCTGGATGGAATTGTTGCAATAACTTTAATCATTTCCTGGTCGTAATATTCACCAGCTACGATACCGGCTTTAAGTTCAAGCGCTGGCATCTTCTTACCTGCTTCGAATAAGATTCTGGCTGGTGCTGTCGCATCTTCAGAGCTTACAGCAATAGCTGTTGGGCCTTCAAGAACTTCTGCGATTTTTTCCCATTCTGTTCCTTCTACGGCACGTTTGATTAAAGTGTTCTTATAAACTTTGTAAGTCACACCTGCTTCTCTTAAAGTTTTACGAAGCTGTGTGTCTTCCTCAACTGTAAGACCACGGTAATCGACAGCAACTAATGCCTCTGCATCTTTAAGCAATCCAGCAATCTCGTCTACGATAGGCTGTTTTAATTCAACTTTTGCCACGTTGGTACACCTCCTTGTAGAATTTAAGAGTGCCGCCATACAGAAGACGCGCCGCCGGCCCGTCCTTCTGCATATCTGGTATGAAAAAACCTCTCTATCCACAGACAGAGAGGTTCTATAAACTATTTCAATATTATCCGATGAATCAGATAAAATAGTCTCCCTCGGCAGGCGTTCATAACTTACACCATTACGGTACCTGCTGTCTCTGGCAGCATTCGCTTTAATATTGTATCACGTTTCAAAGTGGTTGTCAATCAAAAACCAGCAATTATGCTAACTTAACGGTATTTAATTTGATACCAGGTCCCATAGTGGAAGAAACAACAACGCTCTTCAAATACTGACCTTTAGCAGCGGCCGGTTTTGCCTTAATGATTGCCCCAATTAATGTATGGAAGTTGTCCGCTAACTGTTCTTCTGTGAAAGAAGCTTTTCCGATTGGCACATGAATAATGTTGGATTTATCCAGTCTGTATTCAATCTTACCAGCTTTAATATCGTTGATAGCTTTTGTTACATCCATAGTAACTGTACCAGCTTTTGGGTTTGGCATTAAACCTTTAGGTCCGAGGATACGTCCCAAACGACCTACGATACCCATCATATCCGGTGTAGCAACAACAACGTCGAAATCCAGCCATCCTTCTTTCTGGATTCTTGGTACGAGTTCGTCGCCGCCTACGAAATCTGCTCCTGCTGCTTCGGCCTCAGCAACCTTGTCGCCTTTGGCAAATACCAGTACACGAACCGTTTTACCTGTTCCGTGCGGCAGTACAACGGCGCCACGAACCTGCTGGTCAGCGTGACGTCCATCAACACCCAGACGGATGTGTGCTTCGATAGTTTCATCAAATTTAGCACTTGCTGTTTTCTTTAAAATACTTACTGCTTCATCAACATCATAAAGATTTGCACGGTCTACTAATTTTGCAGACTCTACATATCTCTTACCTTTTTTCATGATTAAAAATCCTCCTTGTGGTATTATCGGGAGCTACCCTCCCACTGTCTAAAATATTAATCCTCTACTTTAATTCCCATGCTTCGTGCTGTACCGGCAATCATGCTCATAGCAGCCTCAAGGCTTCCGGCATTTAAGTCCGGCATCTTCATTTCAGCAATTTTCTGAATTTCTTCTTTGGAAATTGTAGCAACTTTTGTCTTGTTCGGTACTGCGGAACCGGACTGAATCTTACAAGCTTTCTTTAACAGAACTGCGGCCGGAGGCGTCTTTGTAATGAAGCTGAAGCTCCGGTCATTGTAAACTGTAATAACAACAGGGATGATTAAATCGCCCTTGTCTGCAGTTCTTGCATTGAATTCTTTTGTAAACTGTACGATATTAACACCGTGCTGACCCAATGCAGGACCAACTGGTGGTGCTGGTGTTGCCTTTCCAGCAGGAATCTGTAATTTAATATATCCTGTGACTTTCTTTGCCATAATAGCATACCTCCTGAATATTGTGGTAATTGCGGGAATGTCCCTCCCACCGCCTGTTTACACATACAGGCTCTTTTGTTTTACATTTTTCGAATATCTAAGACGCTGATTTCCACAGACGTCTCACGGCCGAACATCTCTACTCCGATGGTCACCGTCGATTTCGCCTGGTTGATACCGCGGATAATACCCACAGTCTCTTCCCATGCACCAGAAACTACCCGTACGGCATCGCCGATTTCATAGTCAATCTGAACTTTTTCACTGCTGATGCCCAACGGAGCCATCTCAGCCTCCGTCAGAGGAACAGGTTTCGACTCCGGTCCGACAAATCCGGTAACACCGCGGGTGTTACGCACAACGTACCAGGTTTCATCGTTCATAATCATATGGAGCAATACATAACCTGGAAAGAGTTTTTTCTGAACATTCTTTTTCTGACCGTTCTTCACTTCCACAACGTTCTGCATCGGCACCTGAACATCCAAAATCTGGTCCTCCAGATGTAAGTTCTGGATGGATTTCTCGATGTTTGCCTTCACTTTGTTTTCATAGCCTGAATAGGTATGTACTACATACCATTTTACTTCTGCCATAATTTCACCTTTCCTACAGCGAAATGATAAAATCGACTCCGTAACGGAGAACGATATCAAGTAATGCGATTACTAAGCCCAACAATACGGAAACCGTAACAACAGCCGTTGTTTCTTTACGCACTGTTCCCTGGTCCGGCCAAATGACTTTTTTAAATTCGGCCTTAATCTGACTGAGCTTTCCGGGTTTTTTTGCTTTTTCCATGTCTCCCATAGTATTCTCTCCCTGTCGACCGCTAATTACTTGGTTTCTTTGTGTAATGTGTGTTTCTTACAGAATCTGCAGTATTTCTTCGTTTCCATTCTGTCCGGATGAGCTTTCTTCTCTTTCGTCAGGTTGTAATTACGCTGCTTACATTCTGTACATGCCAATGTGATTTTAACGCGCACAACTTCCACCTCCACTTATATTTTTTTTAATGGTCTTTAATTTTAGGCATAAAAAAAAGACCGCTTCCATAGCTCATCCATTATATAACAAATCTATGTGGGTCGTCAACTCTATTTTAAAATTTTCCTGATTTTACGCCGAAAAACCGCCGGAAACAGCCATTATCCGCTGCCATACCCGATACAAAGGGTAAAAAAATAAACTTCTTCCACATTATTCTGTTTCAAAATACCCGCGCAGGCCTCCATGGTACTTCCCGTTGTATAGATATCATCAATCAGCATTACCCGCCGAAGATTTTTTGGCAAATGTCGAACTTCCATAGACTTTGCCAGATTATGTCGACGCGCCTGGCCGGAAACCGCCTTCTGCGGATTTGTCCAACGTTTTCGGAACAAAATATGATTATCCACCGGTAATTCCATCCGCCGCCCGATGGCCTTTGCCAACAGCTCCGCCTGGTTAAATCCCCGGATACGTTTCTTTCTCGGATGAAGCGGCACCGGAATCAACACCTGCGGATTCTTTTTTTGAATCCATTTTCCGCATACCCGGACAGCCTCCTCCGCATAAAAATCCGTATAGCTCTTCATCCCTTTATACTTATAATCCAAAACAGATTTTTGAATATCGCCGCTGTAAAGCCACAGCGCCCGCCCCTGGTCAAAGCTCTTCCCATGCCGGTGACGGCTGCGCAAACAATCCCAACACAGCTCCCGTGTCTCTGCGGCCATTGGCGTCAGCGGTTTACCACACCGTTTACACCGCGGTTCCCGAATCCAAATCAGTTTTTTGTAGCACTCCCGGTGAGCCACCCCTTCATTCAAAGCTAAAACTTCCCCGCATAGCGGACAGCACGGCGGATATAATAAATCCAATAATTTCATGTCCACCTTCCTTTTTTCGGAGCGCTGCCGGTTAAATACCGGCAACGCCCGCTTTCATCGTTTTACTTAAACATAGCGACATACAAAAGGTATTTTTTTCTTTTTTTAATTGCTTCATTATGTTTTTAATAATGTGTACTCTTCCATGACCTTTCAACTGATAATTTGTCAGCGTTTTTTATTTTATTTTTTTTAATTTACACAGTTCGAATTGTCACTTGTGGAATGATAATGATGGATATTGCTGTAAAAAACAATATTCTCATATGAATTCCCCGAGTACGTGTAGATGCTGTTCCGTGTCCGATAATCATGGCCCCATGGGACTGTGGTCATGCCGTCTTGATAATCCGCATGCCAGCTATACGCTGTATGAGATACCGAATCTACATTTACCCATTCATTATCAACAAGTTTCTGGAGATAGGTATAGATGATAATTTTAGTCGTCATATTTTGGTATCCATCGACACTGGTCGTTGCCGTCGCATAACCGCTGGAACTCAAGGTCAATGCGGCATGGATACTATCAGTATAACTCCAACGAGAAGTTTTTTCATAACCGGGAACTACTTCATTCGAATAATCATTGTTATCCACCGTATCATCCGCATAGGCATTTATAGAAAAACAAAACGTTAACATCAATACCAGCATTATCATTAACTTTACTGTATGTTTCTTATGACTCATTTTTTATTCCTCCACTGGTTTTAATGATGCTGCCAAATTTTTCAGTACTTCTAAATCCTGAAGTCCCGTCAATTCAAACATATAGCCATTTTGTTGCCATTGCAGTCTGCCTTGACCATTCTTAATATAAAATATTCCCTGATTTCCATTTATTTCTACTGTCTCATACTCTATGTCCTCAGTATTGTAACCTGTCTGAAAATCTATTGTCATTTGTTGAAAACTATATTCTTGATGGTTATTATCAGAATAATAGATTCGTAATAGTTTATCCTGTACTATTCTTTCACTCTCCTCATACCCATCGAGTACCATTGTCGGCTCATAAACAGTTTTGATTTCCTTTGGGAAATCTGTCGTCTGATTATCTCCATACAGAATCTGGTCGTCCACGGATGCACTGCTAAAGAGGGATTGCACTTGCATCACGAGAACACGGATTGGCTCAGGCATTGCGTCCGCCCGGGCCACGGCGAGGCTGGCAATAACTACCAACAGGACCACGGCAGCCGCCGCAGCGGCCGGAATACGGAAACGGCGTTTTGGTTTGAGCATGGATTTACTTTCATCCCAATCGAAAGCCGTTTGCAGCATCTTTTTTTTACGCGCTTCATAATCCTGTGAAAATGTACGAGGGGTATTCTCACCATCGAAAAACTTGTCGGCATCTTCTTCAAGAAACCTGTCTACCGCTTTCTCAATTAAACTTTCTTGCATCAGGTCAAAGTCTCTCGGATTATCGTCTGTATACGATTGAAATTCCGTGACTTTTGGGCCCCATTTTTCATTAGTCGGAGATAGAGATTCTGATGTTCTGTCAACGTCATTATCCAACTCTTTTGGAATTGAAGCATTTACTTTTTCTTTTTTCACCTTTGAGAGTCCGTCACCGGTTTTACACCTGCCTGCCATCCGCATCTCCCCTCCTTCTTCGTAAATTAACCGGTGTCCCTCGATTGACTCTCATCTATATATCACGTTCTAAAGTCATTTTGTGACACGGTTTTTTTATTTTTTACATATTTAAACATTTTATACAAAAATACGACATTAAATTTGGCACAAAACACCTGACAATTATATGCGTTCTCGCTAAGAGAGGGGCATGCTCCATAAGCTGCCCCTCTCTTTTACCGATATTATTAAAATTTTAATAGTCCTCGCCTTCATCCGTACTGTCAAAAGTTTCGTAATAGTCCTCGGCTAAGTTACCGCCATTTTCCCAATAGAAGTCATCATACTCGTAGTCGTCCGCATGGTTATTAATATAATAATCATCCTCGGCGTCGCTCTCGTCCACTTCATAGACTTCCTGAATGTCCGTAACTCTCGGCTCTGAAATAACCTCGCCCTTCATAAGCTGGTCAATGACTTCTTTAACAGCCAGAATGGAATCATCGTCCAGGATTTCAACATCCAGAGGCGAACCGGCATAGGAGGCGCAATACTCGCTTGAAGATACACCATAAACGCTGGCGGACACAATATTCCAATCGGCGCCGTCATTCAACTGCATTTTTACAAGACTGGCAATCTGCTGAGAGGTCAGGTTCGTATCCATCTTGCCCTCAAGGCTGGAAAGAAGTCCTGTGTACCCCGTCAGGAATGCCGGAGACTTGATTTTCTCCAAAAGGGCTTCGATGACCAATTGCTGATTTCTCGCACGCTGATAGTCTCCGCCGGCCAGATTCATTCGTTCACGTGCAAAGGCCAATGCGTGAACGCCGTCCAGATGATTGATACCCTTAGCATATTCATAATAGCTCCAGGTATCCGTTTCCTCATTATACTGTTTATAATAAGTTGAAAATGCACACTCGGAATTAACATTGACACCGCCCAGGGCATCGACCATCATAATAAGGGAGGTGAAATTAATCCGCACATAATAATTTATATCCAAATCAAAGATATTTTCCATGGAAGCGACGGAATATTGGATGCCATACATACCGGCATGGGTTAATTTATCCTTTTCGCCGTTGGTAATCCCCGGAATTTCCACATAGGCATCTCTTGGCACACTCACCAACAATACCTGCTTTGTTGTCGGATTGACGCAGGCCATAATGTTTACGTCACTTCGGCTTGCCTCGTCCATATCGCCATAGACATCCATACCGCTCAGGAAAACAATAAACGGTTCCTTCGTAATCGGCAAATCCGGAACATCCTCCATGTACACTTCGGTTTCCACGTTAAAATTATCAATAATCCGTACTTTTTCTGTAAATCCCGGATTGTTTTCTTCAATCAATTCATCCAGCGCCTGATTATAAATCATGGCGTCAATCTTACCGCTGTATAATGCCTCAACCTGCTCCGAATAGGAATCAAACTCTGTCACATCAATTTCCGAGCCCAGATTGTTATTCATCTGGGTAATCGCCAAATCAATCTTTGAGCGGTCAAGGGTCGCTGTAATTCCAAAGGCATAATCCTTTGCATCGGCCAGGGAATCGGCCGGATTTTCTTTGAGAACCGCAATGACAATCTTATCCGTCTGATACGTTTTTACTTTGGTTACAGTATCCAGCGTATACATGGTTTTTCCCACATAAACGCTGCCCAGAATCATCACAACAGACAGGATAACAGATATAACTTTGCCCACCCAATGGGCATGCGGCCGGAATTGAAGCAGAAAGCAAATCAACGCCAATATAAACAAAACAAGGCTTGCCGCAATAAAATATTTCGTCGGAAGAACGTCCAGTTTCAATATCAAGCCCATAAACACAACGGACAAAATCAATTGGAGAATGGCAAGAATCTTCCCGCCCAAATGTCGGTTTCTCCGGCGTTTTTCAGCCTTCTTGCGCAGACGCGCCTCTCTCTGCCGGTAACGCTCCTCGGCCTCCGCCTCGTCAATCCCCTTCCTATTCCGGTGAGAATATACGGGTTTCGGCGGCTCATAAGCTTCTTTATAATCCTCGGTTTCTTCCTCTGACTCTTCTGACTCTTCGAAAAGCTCCGAACCATTGGCCGGAATTTTCGGACTGTGACGACGCTGAACAAGCGAGGAATTAAATTCTAATTCTGAATGTTTAGACGTTGAATCGGCGCTTTTCGGTTCACTTTCCGCCGCTTCTGCCGAAGAATTTGAAGCTGTCGTATCCATTAACTTTTCAAAATCCTCAAACGTATTTTTCCTCTGCATAATTTCCTGTTCCTTCCAATTTCTTCAATCATTATACACGACGCCAGGTGGCATGACAATAGTAAAAACCCACGGAAATTACGAACTTTTTGTGTCTAAATCCCAATTTTGAGCCATAATTTGTGCAATTTTGTAGTCTGAAGCTGTCGTAATCTTCATATTTGAGACGTCACCGGTCACCATATGTACCGGAACCTGCCGTACCGTACATATTTTACAGGCATCCGTCAGAATTTTTTTCTCCTCCGGCGTCAGTTCCATATAAAGCCGCTTTAACACATCCATCCGAAAGCTCTGAGGCGTCTGGCTCTGATATAAATATTTCCGTTCAGGAATATCGGATATAAATTTCCCGTCCTTTGAAAAAATAATCGTATCCACCGCCGGAATCACCGTATCCACCGCATCATACTCGATAACTGCCCGGACATGCGCTTCAACCAGACGCCGGGTCACAAATGGCCGGACGCCATCCTGGGTGATAATGTAATGGGTTTCTTCCGTCCCGAAATCCGTTTCAATCTGTCCGATAACATTCATAATGGTTTCATTGCGCTCGGCGCCGCCGGCTACCAGATGTACCCGGCCCAGTTCTGTTTCCGGAACATAGTGGTCAACAAGCGCCTGCATATAATCTACCCACTCCGGATGGACGCCAAGATAAATATGTTCCAGCTCCGGACATTTTAAAAAGGTATCCAGCGTATGCATAATTATCGGCCGGTCCGCCAGATTCAAAAATTGCTTCGGCATATCTGCCCCCAGCCGGGAACCCACGCCTCCGGCTACAATTACTCCAAAAATCATTCTCTTTCACCCCACAACTTATCCGGATACGGCATCTATCATGACTTACCGGAATACGGCAATCACCGTATCCACCATAATTTTCAGCTCATGCAGCAAGCTAAATTCCCGAAGGCTTTTCAGGTTATATTCCATCTTTTCAGGCAAAACCACATGAATGTACGCTTCATCCACATCCGCCACGTCCGCCAGCAGCTTTTCTTCATCTTTATATTGAATAGAAACCTCGGAGGTCACTCCGGCCGGCAAAAGCAGCGTCGCCGTCATTTCATCCGTATATTTCCGGACATATTTAACCACCTCCGGCCGTGTGCCGACAAAGCTCATGTCCCCAAGCAATATATTGATTAATTGGGGCAGCTCATCCAGACGGTACTGCCGCATGACTGCTCCCAACCGGGTAATCCGGGCATCGCCGCTGGCCGTCACCTGAGTTCCCATTTTATCGGCATGATTAACCATTGTCCGAAATTTGAAAATCCGAAACTGCCGCCCATACTGGGTTACCCGAATCTGCCGGAATAACGCCGGTCCCGGTGAATCCAAACGCACTGCCAGAGCAATCAATAACAGCACCGGCATCAGCAGGACAAGCAGCGTCGCTGAAAGAACCACGTCCATGCATCGCTTTAAGAACAGGCTGACTTTTCGTTTCTGCAATTGTTCATAGTAAGGCCGTACCGCCGAATTCTGCATGCGCTTCGGCAAATCTTCCCATTTTCTCAACATAAATCCATCCATACTTTCTTTTTTATCAGGACAAATCTGTCCATACTTTTTTAAAGCTCTCCATCACATACGCCGCCTGCGCATCGCTCAGGCAGGTGTGAAGCGGCAGCGTCAATTCATTTTCAAACATATGAAAGGCATTTGGATAATTTTTTATATCAAATCCCATATTTTTATAGGCGGACAATAATGGCAGCGGCTTATAATGAACATTGGTTGCCACACCTTCCTCTGCCATGGCCGCAATAAATCGATTCGTAAATTCCCGGTCTTTTCCATTCAGGCGCACAAGATAGAGGTGGCCGCTGGATATATTATCCTTATCAAAATGAACCAGACGGGTTACAGAAAATTCACTTAACGCCTGGTCGTACCTTTCAATAATTTCTCTCCGGCGTTTCAATATATCCGGATACCGTTTCAGTTGGGCCAGACCAAGCGACGCCATAATATCCGTCATATTACATTTATAATAGGGCGCAGCAATATCATATTCCCAGGCTCCCAGCTTGGTTTTGGCCAAAGCGTCTTTGGATTGTCCGTGAAGAGACATCAGCATATACCGCTTATATAATTCTTCGTTATCAATGCCCGGAATATCCCTCCAGGTGACTGCACCGCCTTCGGCCGTGGTCAGATTTTTCACCGCATGGAAAGAAAAGCAGGTAAAATCTGCGATTTCACCACACATTTTTCCCTGACGCATGGCTCCGAAACCATGCGCTGCATCGGACATTAAAATTACCCGTCCGATACCCCTTTGAATCTCATTTGAAGGCCGGAACAGGTGTTTTTTATTTTCCACAATTTGAAAAAGACGGTCGTAATCACAGACTACGCCGCCCAGTTCTACCGGGATGATTACCTTCGTCCGCTCTGTGATTGCCGCTTCCAGTTGGTCATAATCCATCTGGAAAGACCCGGCCGCCGTATCTGCCAGCACCAGCTTCGCCCCCACGTGACAGACCACGCTGGCCGTCGCCGTGTAGGTATAAGCGCTGGTAATCACTTCATCTCCCGGGCCAACGCCGAGTATCCGAAGCGTTGTCTCCATACAGGCCGTCGCTGAATTCAGACACACCGCCCGGCTCGTCCGGCAAAAATCAGCAATCTTATTCTCAAATAATTTTGTCTTAGGACCCGTGGTAATCCATCCGCTTTTTAATGTATCTACGACTTCTTTAATCTCTTCTTCGCCGATATCCGGCGGTGAAAAAGGAATATTCATTAAGTCTCATCTCTTTTCAATGTTTTACTTTGCCGGAAAGGTTCATACTGGCTGACCTCCGAATCCCCCATCGGCACCATTCGTTTTGATTTTAATGCGTCCCGTTTTTTATCCTCCGGGCGTATATGATACGTCGGCACTATCTTTGATACCATAGCCTTCATCTGACTGGTTTCATCATAGGCATAGGTATAAAGCTTTTCCAGGTTTTGAAGAAATTCATCTTCATCAAATTCAATCGGTTTTCCGATATAAATCATTTTATTTGCGGTCTGCAAAAGTCCCTCTTCATTCATCAAAAGCTCTTCAAACAGCTTTTCTCCCGGGCGCAGGCCGGTATATTCAATTTCAATATCCTCACCCACCGTATAACCGGAGAGACGAATCAAGTTTCGCGCCAAATCGTCAATGCGGACGGGCTCGCCCATATCCAGCACAAAAATCTCGCCGCCCTTTGCCGTGGCTCCCGCCTCAAGCACAAGGCTCACCGCCTCGGGAATTGTCATAAAGTAACGGACCACATCCGGGTGAGTGACCGTCACAGGCCCTCCGGCCTGAATTTGCTTTTTAAATAACGGAATGACGCTTCCGTTGCTTCCCAGAACATTGCCGAAACGTACGGCGACAAAATCCGTATCCGAGCGGTTATTAAAGGACTGAACAATCATCTCGCACATCCGCTTGCTGGCGCCCATAATATTTGTCGGATTCACCGCCTTATCTGTGGAAATCAGCACAAAGCGCTTCGCCCCGTATCTGTCGGCCGCCGTGGCCACCTTGTACGTACCAAATACATTATTTTTAATGGCCTCATTCGGGCTGTCCTCCATCAACGGCACATGCTTATGGGCTGCCGCATGATAGACAATATCCGGACGGTACTGCTCAAAAATCGAATTCACCCGATTGGTATTCCGAACCGAACCAATCAGTACGATTAAATCCAGATACGGATATTTCTGTTTCAACTCCTGCTGAATATCATAAGCATTGTTCTCGTAGATATCGAGGATAATCAAACGTCTCGGATGATTCGCCGCAATCTGCCGACACAGCTCACTCCCGATGGAACCACCGCCGCCGGTCACGAGAACACACTTCTTGGATACATAGCTCATAATGGACTGGACGTCCACGTCCACCGTCTCCCGTCCGAGAAGGTCTTCAATCTGGACATTTCGAATCATGGATAAATCCAGGTCTCCGGTGACAAACTGATAAACCCCGGGAAGGATTTTCAGTTCACAGTCCGTATCCTTGCATATATCCACGATTTCTTTCGTTGTTTTTTTGCCAATACTCGGCATGGCAATGATAATCTCATTGATATCATATTTTTCCACCGATTCAATAATCTTATCCCGGCCGCCGACAACCTTCACTCCGTGAATATAATTATTCTGCTTATGTTTGTCATCATCGATAAAGCATTTAATCCGGGCATCCAGATAATTGCTCATAATCAGCTCTTTCATGACCATGTTCCCAGCCTCGCCGGCGCCGATAATCATCGTATTGCGCGCATGCCGTCCATGGCTTCTGCTTTCCACCATCGTCCGTACAATAATCGAAGAATATCTGGTAATACAGACACAAGCCAAAAGACAAATAAAGTAAATGGCGAAAAAGCTTCTCGGCACTGCATTGTAAGTGAAATAACTGTAAATTATCGTAAAAACAGTGGAGGCCGCCACCGCCGTCACAATCCCGACAAGCTCTCTGGAGTTGGCAAATCGCCAAAGCGTGTGATAAAGCTTTGCTCCCCAGAAAATAAGCAGCGTCACCACGATAAAGGCCGGAACCATCCGCTCCACAGCCATCACATAAGGCCCCGGTATATGGCTCACATCCATTTCAAAACGCATGAGCAGGCCCAAAAAAGAACAGAGGACCACGCTCAATGCGTCTACGATGATTAAAACGATTTTATTAATTAACGATTGTTTTTCTTCTTTTAAGGAATCCATCGCCTAATCCCTTTCTCCGCAGTTTGAATTAGTTCATCATGCTTGCAGTAATTTCCTCCTGGCTGATTGTCTCACCGTTCTTCACCCGGTTAATAAACTCTGCGGCTGTCGAAACGCTGTTGTCATCCGGAAGCATAACATAAAGCAGGGAATCCCCGGAAGAATAGCAGACATCCTCCGAACCCGTTCCCACAACTCTGGAGGACATAATGTCCCATCCGGCGCCATCATTTAACTGCATACGAACCAGACTGGAAATCTGCTGCTGGCTGAGACTCGTCTCAAAACTGTCGGACAGACTGTCCATAATGCCCATATAGCCCGTCAAAATTGCCGGCGACAGACACTTATTAATAATTGCTTTCAAAACAATCTGCTGATTCATCACACGGTCATTATCACCGTTTGGCAGGTTATAACGTTCTCTCGCAAAGGCCAATGCGGACGAACCGTCCACGCCATAGTTCATACCCTGAACGAAATACTCGCCGCTGATAGTTGTAAATTCATATACGGAATCCAAATCCACGCCGCCGAGGGCATTCACCATATCTCTCAATGTGGTGAAATTCACCTTCGCATAATAGTCCACATCGACCCCAAACAGCTGGGACAGGGTATCCATCGAACACTGCGGCCCGTAAAGTCCCGCATGGGTCAGCTTATCCCGGGAATCTCCGGAAATACCAGGAAGATATACGTAATAGTCTCTAGGAATCGACGTCATCAATACCTGATTTGTATTCGGATTGACTGTGACGAGCATATTTACGTCGCTCCGGCTCGTTGTCGCAATACTTCCCTCTGTATCGATACCGCTGATAAAGATTGTAAACGGCGTCTTTGTAACATCGGTCTTATCACCGGAAACGGTCTCTACCTTTGTTTTAATCTCAATATGCTTCAATTCACGGACATCTGTTGAAAATGTCGGAAATTGCTCTGTCAGAGACGAATCATAGGCCGTATTATAAATGATTGCCTGAATATTGCCATCATACAAATCCTGCACCATCGCATACGGGTCTTCATAATTATAGCAATCCAACTCCTGACCCACTTCATTTTCAGCCTCTGTAATGGCCTGAGACACTTTATCGCTTCCGCTGATGACCTGGGCGCCAAAATCATAGCCCACGGCCTCTTCCAGCGTCTGGGCCGCATTGTCATTCAGCACCGCAATGGCGATACGGTCTACCTTATAATCATTATTCGTAATACTGAGCAGGGTTGCATTGGTCCGAATCAGATAAACATTGGCTAAAACCAACAGAATCAGCATCAGGATACAATCAATCTTACCGATAATATGGGCGCTTCGCGTAAACTGAGAACCTAACGCAAAGACATCCAAGAACATCAAAATTCCAAAAATAACCGCCAGATATTTCATCGGCAATACATTGACCATCAGAAGCACTGCCACAAACACAATCGACAAAATAATCTGAATTACTGCTAAAATCTTACCAACTGTATGCCGGTTTCTTTTTTTTCTTCTTTTCCGGCTGCTTTTAGTATTTCCCATAATTCACCTCTGTATAATTTTCTCTAGTATCATCCATTTTATCCCACTTATTATAGTACATGAACCTTCAAAAAGCAATGTAAAACCGTATTTATCACATTTTTAACACATTTTTATGCATTATGTAAAACAAAAAAACACCTCCGATACTGGTTTTAGGGCGGCCAGTATCGGAGATGCTTCCTTTTTATATAAGTTGGGAGGCTTATATAAGTTTTACAATACTTTTTATTTATTAAGGGCTAGCAGTGGATAACGCCTCATTTTTTAGGCGGCATACATGTGGCGATACCTTCGGTTACAACATCGCCATTCTGGTTTGTAACCTGCTGTTTTACTTTGACAATATAGAAGTCTTTCTTTTCTTTGTACTGAATATCGATAATTTCGCAATGCGCCGTGATGACATCGCCCGGATATACCGGTTTCATAAATGTAACCTCCTGACCCATGTGGATGGTGCCAAGTCCCGGAAGCTGCATTCCGAGAACTGCTCCGCACAAGCTTAAACTAATTACACCGTGGGCGATACATTTCCCAAACTGGGTTGTGGCCGCATAGTCTTCATCAAAATGCATTGGGTTTGTATCCGTGGATACCTTGCCAAAATATTCGATGTCATCCTTTGTAATTGTTTTTGTACGGCTGGCTGTCATACCGACTTTCAATTCAGCGCCTGTAAATTTTTTAATTTCTTCAGCCATATACGTTTCCTCCTCTCATAAATTCCTCACGTTGAATCCCATTTCCCTTTTGAATATTATTTTCTGAGAATAGCTCCGCTGATAACGATGCGCTGTACCTCATTGGTTCCTTCGCCAATTTCCATCAATTTATTATCACGCATCAAACGTTCAACATTATATTCTTTGCTGTAGCCATTTCCGCCCAACACCTGAATCGCGTCCAGACAAATCTGTGTCGTATGGGAAGCGGCAAATAATTTGGCTTCGGCCGCCTGTACCGAACAGCGAACTCCGCTGGCCTTCATTTCAGCCACATCGTAGAGCATAAGCTTCATGGCTTCAATATACATGGCCATATCGGCAATCTTAAAGGCAACGGCCTGATGTTTTGCGATTGGTTTTCCAAAGGCCACACGTTCCAGAGCATAATTTTTTGCAATGTCCAAAGCATGCTCCGCAATACCTGTGGAGATGGCCGTACAGCTGACACGTCCGCCGTCAAGACCTTCCATCGCAAACTTGAAGCCCATGCCTTCTTTATCCAGCAATGCTTCGGCCGGAACCTTCAAATCATCAAATGTCATGCCATGCGTATCTGAGCTGCGCATACCCATCTTATCTTCTTCCGCATCAATGATTAATCCCGGAGTTCCTTTGTCAACGATAAATGCCGAAATACCGTTGGCGCCTTTTTCCGGGTCTGTCACAGCCATAATTACGTAGTAATCTGCAATTCCGGAATTGGTAATCCATGCTTTACTTCCATTAATCACATAGCTGCCGTCGGCCTGTTTTTTCGCTCTTGTCCGAAGACCGGCCGCATCCGAGCCTGCGCCCGGCTCTGTCAGACAGAAGGCAAAAAGTTTTCCATTCGCTACGCCGGATAAATATTTCTGCTTCTGAGCCTCGCTGCCGTGTTTTAAAATCATATCCGTACATACCCAACTGATTTCCATAGCCATAGCGAAACCGGCATCCCCCTTTGCCAGCTCGTGTGTGATAATCGCACATTCCACATCGCCAAGGCCTGCGCCGCCGTATTCTTCCGGAATCGGTGTGGCCTGAAGGCCTGTCTCGACATACTTCTCATAAAGTTCTTTGCACCAGCCGTTCTGGTCCATTTCACGGCCTCTTGGTTCGACTTCCTTTTTTGTAAAATCGCGAACCATTGACTGAATATCCAATTGTTCCTCTGTAAATTTGTAACCCATGTGTTTATCCTCCTTTACACTTGTTTTATTTTTCACAATTTGATTATAACTTTTATTTTCCGTAAAGAGAAATATTAAAATCGCATAGGATTTATGCATCTGGCGCATAAATCTTTTTTATTTTATGCGTTTAGCTTCTGAATCTCTTTAATCAATTCAGGAATTACTGTAAATAAATCGCCGACAATACCATAATCGGCCACGTCAAAAATCGGAGCCTCTTCGTCTTTATTAATCGCCACGATACAATCCGAACCGGTGATTCCCGCCGCATGCTGAATCGCTCCCGAAATACCGCAGGCAATATAGAGCTTCGGCGATACGGTTTTTCCGGTCTGACCCACCTGATGCGCATGTGGTATCCAACCGGCATCCACCACGGCCCTGGAAGCGCCTACCGTCGCATTTAAAGCATCCGCCAGCTTCCGTATAATCTCAAAACCTTCCGGAGAACCAACACCACGTCCGCCGGAAACAATAATTTCCGCCTCTTCCAGATTCACGGCTTCCGCTACCTCTTTAATCCGATTCAGTAATTTGGTCCGTATTTTTTCAGGGCTGATGTGTATATCTTCGCAAACCACCGTTCCCACCTTGCCTGTCACAGGCTCCGGTTTCTTAAAAATTCCGGGCCGAACCGTTCCAAGCTGCGGCCGGTTATCCGGGCAGAGAATCATTGCCATCAGATTTCCCCCGAAGGCCGGACGGGTCCAAATCATATTTCCTGTTTCTTCGTCATAATCCAACATCGTACAGTCCGCTGTCAGCCCCGTATTCAAATCACAGGCCATTTTCGGTCCCAGGTCACGGCCATTATTTGTTGCGCCAATCAATATCGTCGATGGTTTGTATTTTTCCACTAATGTTTTCATGGCATAACTATAAGCATCCGTAGAATAATTGAAATATTCCTCACCTTCTACAAGAATGACTTCATCTGCGCCGTACTCGACGGTTTTCTCAGCAACATCCTTTACATTGCCGCCAATGACAACGGCCACCAGCTTTCCGCCCATTTTATCCGCCAGCATACGCCCCGGCGATAAAAGTTCATATCCGACAGATTTTGCGGCATTTTCCTCAGTTTCTACAAACACCCAAAGATTTTTATATTCATCAAACTGCATATATCCAACCTCCTTACAGCACCTTCGCATCTGCTAACAGCCCGGCAAGCTTTGCTGCGGATGCGGCCGCCTCTTCTCCGACAATTTTCACGCAGGTTTTGTTTCGCACCGGTGTAAACGTCTTTTTTACCTTCGTCGGAGAACCTTTTAATCCACACCGGGTTAAATCAATCCCCGGGATATCTTCTGCGGTAATGACCTGAATCGGCGCTTTCCGAGCGGCCATTTTACTCTTAAGGGTCGGAAACCGCGGCTCAAAAGCGGTTTTAACGACAGTAACGACTGCCGGTTTCTGAACGGAAATAATATCGTACCCCTGGTCGCTTTCCCTTTTGACAATGACATCTTCTCCGTGGATACTGACTTCCGAAGCATACGTCACCTGGGCCAACCCCATGTGGGCCGCAATTTCCGGTCCAACCTGCCCCGTATCTCCGTCAATGGCCTGCTTGCCGCTCAGGATTAAATCAAACTTTCCTTCCTTTGCCTCGATGGCCTCGATTGTGCTGGCCAAAATATAACTGGTTGCCAGGGTATCCGAACCGCCAAAGGCTCTGTCACTGCAAAGATAGGCCCTGTCCGCCCCTACGGCCAGACATTCCGTCAATGCTTCTTTCGCCTGCATTGGCCCCATAGACAATACCGTAATCTCCGTGTCCGGCGTAACATCTTTAATTCTTGCCGCCACTTCCAGGGCACAGGCGTCAAAGGGATTGACGATACTCGGCACACCGGCCCGTATCAATGTATTTGTGACCGGGTCAATTTTAATCTCCGTTGTGTCCGGCACTTGTTTCACACATACTAAGATTTTCATGATATACCTCCTTCTGTTTTAAGCTGCTGATTCAAGTATAGCCTCCGGCTCCGATAAAGAGAAATATTAAAATCGCATACCTTTTATCGACGTAACGCATAAATCACCGTAATGCACAAATCACCATAACGCATAAATCGCCGTCTGTATTTAGAACAGCGGCGATTTCAAATCATTTATAAGCTTTAACCAAATGTTTTATTAAGTTTTTCACATTCGCAGAAACCTTCGTCCCTTTTTTGGTAATGGCCACCACATTCCACTCGGCCAGTTCCCCCCGCAGCGTCACCGCCGCAACACCCTTACCGACATAAGGCGTAATCGGCCTTGGCAGCACGGAAATCCCCTGGGCCAAAGATACGAGTGCGGAAATATAATCCCAGCTTGGGCTGCAGTGGACAATATTCGGTTCAAAACCGGCATTGTGGCACATCGTAAGAACATTATCAAACAACTGATATGTAGAATCCAGCAGGATAAAAGCTTCATCTTTCAACTCTTCAATACCCACATTTTTCCGTTCCGCCAGCGGATGCCCCTCCGGCACGATGACCGATAACCGGTCTTCGATGACTTCCCGGACATCAAATTTACTTTCATCCACAGGGCGAATGACCAGTCCTACGTCCAACATTCCCTCCAATATCTCTTTCCGTACCAGATTGCTGCCCTCCACCGTAAAGTAAAGCTTTACATCCGGATAGTGCTTATTAAAATCCGGCATAAACATCGATGCCATGATTGTATTCAATACCGAAGGAATCCCCAGCCGTATTTCCCCCACATCGTCGGCGCTATAGCTTCCCATATATTTCTGGAGTTCCTCAAACTCCTTGATAACCCGTTCTCCCCTCTCCAGCAGTTTCCGGCCAGCCGGCGTCAGTTTAAAACTCCGGGTTGTCCGATTAATCAACTGAACATTATATTCATCCTCAATGCACTGAACGGTCCGGCTCAATGACGACTGGGAAACCCGGATTTTCTCTGCGGCTTGAGAAAAACTCTTCTCTTTGGCAATACATACAAAATAATACAACTGTCTATACTCCATAAGCCCTCCCCCTTTATTTAAGTATGTCGAATCGTTTATTATTTGTCAATCAAACTTTTTTACCGTTTATTTCCAAATTTGGGATTTTTAAAATCTGAAAATTTAAAATTATACGCCTGTTTTATCCGCATATTTCCTCGTTTTTTTCATATTTTCGCTTATTTCATTTATACTTTTTCAACATAATTCTCATGCGTTTTTGGTATTTCTCTTTCCGACAGGGCCAAAGCTATAATGAAGTTACAGTAGATTGTGAAATAATTGACTTTATGAAGGAGGTTTTTTAAATGAACAAAGTAGTTACTATGGAACAGGCCGTTGCCATGATTAAACCGGGGGATTTTATCATCAACAGCGGTTTTTTGACTTCGGCAACACCGGACGCTCTGATTCAGGCCGTGGCAGATTCTTTTGAAGCCACAGGAGTCCCGAACAATCTGACAGTCATGTTTGGCGCAGGCCAGGGAAACCGGCGGGGCGGACAGCAGGAACGCTGGGCGAAGGAAGGACTGATTAAACGCTGGATTGGCGGTCACTACGGATTTTCACCGAAAGCTGTGGAAATGATTGCCAACAACCAGGTGGAAGCCTACAACCTGCCGCAGGGCGTCATCATCGAAATGTACCGGGCCATGGGCCAGAACCGCAAGGGGTATATCACCAATGTGGGTCTGGAAACTTATGTTGACCCCCGTCTGGAAGGCGGAAAATTAAATGCCCGAACCACGGAAGATATTATAAAGGTTGTTGAAATTGAAGGCGACGAATATCTGTATTACATCCTTCCGGATGTGGATATCGCCCTTATTCGTGTGACAACGGCAGATACCAACGGCAACTGTACGATTGAAGATGAAATTCTCCCGTTAGATATCTTAAGCGCTGCCATGGCCGCCAAAGGCAAGGGCGGAAAGGTCATCGTTCAAGCCAAAAATATCGTAGCCCCTGAAACAATTCCATCCCGCAAAGTTGCTGTCCCGGGTATCTTTGTTGACGCCATCGTTGTGCCTGAAAATCCGGAAGAAACGCATCAACAGACCACCGATTATTTCATGAATCCGTCGCTGACCGGTTCCTTTAAAATCCCTGTCAGCGCAGTGGAACCGATGAAGTTTGATACAAAAGCATTAATCGGCAGACGCTGCGCCATGGAACTCGTTCCAAACGCCGTTGTCAATCTCGGTGTTGGTATTCCTGAAAAGGTTGCGGCCGTGGCCGGAGAAGAAGGTCTGGCCGACCAGTTGATTTTAACCACGGAGTCCGGCATGATTGGCGGTATTCCAAGCGGCGGCGGTTCCTTCGGCGCCGGAGTTAACGGCTGGGCCGAGCTTCCTGAAGTCAGCCAGTTCGACTTCTATGACGGCGGCGGTTTGGACGTCACCTTCCTCGGTCTGGCCCAAGCCGACGCAGATGGTAATGTCAATGTCAGTAAATTTGGTCCGGGCGTGACCGGCTGCGGCGGTTTTATTAATATTTCTCAAAATACAAAGAACTGCATTTTCTGCGGCACATTTACTGCCGGCGGTTTAAAAACGGCCTGCAAAGACGGAAAACTGATAATTGTCCAGGAAGGCAAAAACAAAAAATTTGTACCTGCCGTTCAGCAGATTACTTTCTCCGGCAATTATGCGCGCAGAAATCAAATGAACGTTAAGTTCATCACCGAAAGAGCTGTTCTTGAACTTCTTCCTGACGGCCTGACCATCACTGAAATTGCTCCGGGTATTGACCTGCAGACACAGGTTCTTGACCAGATGGAATTTAAACCGCTTGTCGCACAAAATCTCAAGACTATGGATGCCAGAATTTTTACCGACGCTCCAATGGGCATCAGGGATGAAATTCTGAGTAAGGTCAAATAGTTCATTTTATACACAGGAGGGCGAATTTATGAGTTTATTTGGTATTGTTTTGGGACTGGCTCTTTTAATCTTTCTCGCTTTTAAGGGACAGTCCATTCTCTGGGTAGCTCCAATCTGCGCTGCCGTTGTAGCGCTTTTCGGAATGTTTGAAGACCCAACCATTAATGTCCTTACCATGTACACAGAAAACTATATGGAGGGCATGGCCAATTTCACGATGAGCTGGTTTCCGGCCTTCATGCTGGGCGCTGTTTTCGGAAAAATGATGGAGGCCACCGGAGCCGCTAAATCCGTTGGTTTGCTGATTACACGTTTTATCGGCGCCAAACAGGCCATTCTGGCGGTTGTTATCGCCTGCGCCGCTTTGACCTATGGCGGTGTCTCTCTGTTCGTTGTTGTTTTTGCAATCTATCCTCTGGCCGTTGCCGTATATCGCGAAGCCGATATTCCAAACAAGCTGATTCCGGGACCAATCGCCCTTGGAGCTTTCTCATTCTCCATGTCGGGTATTCCCGGCTCCCCGCAGATTCAGAATATCATTCCGACAAAATACTACGGCACAACCGCTATGGCTGCTCCGATTATGGCGTTGGCAGCCGGAGCTGTTATGGCTGTCGGCGGCGTTCTCTGGATGAAATACCGTGAACACAAACTTCGAGCCGAAGGACTTCATTTTACCGAGCCTACCAATCTGGAAACCTTTGACGAATCGAAACTTCCAAACCCTTTGGTTTCTCTGATTCCTCTGATTTCTGTTCCAATTACGCTGAATGTTTTCAAAATGGAATTGGTAGCATCCCTGCTGATTGCCGTCATTCTTACAGCTATTTTGAATTATAAGAGCTTCCACCTCTTTGAAAAATGCCTCAATGACGGTGCGGCCGGCGGACTTGTGTCCATCGGTAATACGGCGGCCGCCAACGGTTTCGGCGCTGTCGTTAAAGCCGTTCCCGGCTTCGCTACATTGACAAGCTTTGTTTTCGGCATCAAGGGAAGTCCGCTCATCTCCGAGGCCATCGCCACCTCGCTTCTGGCCGGCGCTACCGGTTCCGGTTCCGGCGGTATCAGTATTGCCCTGGAGGCCCTTGGTCCAAAATATATGGAACTGGCTCAGAGTGACCCGAACCTCAGCCCGGAAGCGCTTCACCGAGTAGCTTCCATTGCCTGCGGCGGCCTGGATACCTTACCGCACAACGGCGCTGTTATCACATTACTCAGTGTCTGCGGCCTGACCCATAAAGATTCCTATATTGATATCTTTGTGACCTGTACGGCGCTTCCAACACTCGCCGTTATCGTTGCCATTATCCTTGGCAGCATGGGCATCGTATAACCCCAATACATATAAAGGGATGAATTCCTTCATACCGGAATTCATCCCTGTTTTACTTTCTCACCACTTCATCAAATTTTTTCACAAGACATTGTTTATCATAAAAGGCAATCCCGTAACAGATGACTGAACGGTATCCATATTTTCACGCTCCTTTCCTGACCTTGCATCTATCCCACCATAAAACTGTTCTAAAAACCAGTCCTTCAGCATGACCTTAAAATATTACTCAAAGGCTCTCGGAAGGTTCCATTTGAAAATCGTTGCCAGCATACGCAGCCCAAATACAATGCCAATCCCCACAAAAGCGGCTGTCATATCATTGACCTGGCGGCACACCAATTGATAATAGACAATTCCTCCAAGTATTGAGGCCACTGCATAAATCCGCTTTCGCAATACAAAGGGAATTTCCCCAATCATCAAGTCCCTCAGCACGCCGCCGCCAATACCTGTCACCATGGCTAAAAAAACGACAAAAAAGCCGTTATCCATATATCCCATTCCCATGGCCACCTTCGCTCCGGTAATTGTAAAAGCGCCAAGACCCGCCGCATCGAAAACATTATTCACCGTATTCACCATTTCCACATTATGTTCGTAATGCTCTCTCGACAGCCAGGCAATCAGAAATACAACGACCGCCGTCGCTGCCGCAATAGCCATATAGCGGTAATTTGAAAAAGCCGAAGGCGGTGTCTTGCCAACCAGCACATCCCGGATAATCCCTCCGGCCAGAGCCGTTGTCGCTCCGAGAAAGATAACGCCAAATAAGTCCACCCGCTTTTCCAGCGCAGCCATTGCCCCGGAAATGGCAAAGGAAATCGTCCCCGCCACCTCTAGAACTGAAAAAAACATTTCACCAAGCGCCATTACCGTATCCCTTTCATCTTAGCCCATTCACTGATTCTCCGATAATTCGGAACGTCTACATGATAGGTTTCCCCAAGACGAACCATTTCATGAACCAGACCATCCACTTCCGACAAGCCGCCCGCTGCCACATCCCGCTGCATGGAAGTGGTAGCATCCGGTGTCAATCCCGCCAGAATGTTTCCTGCATTCTCAACCAAATCCACGTCAAAATGAAGACCCATTGCTTCTCCTACGGCGCCGACCTCCCGAACCAGGCTAAAGAACATCTCCCGCTTTTCTCCCGGTTCCATAAAATCCGCAGCTACCCCATCGTAGTAAAGTCCGGCCGCACCCATAGGCGACACAAAGGAAAACTTCTGCAGAGCGTCTCTTCGTATATCCTGTGTCAAATAGGCTTCAATTCCCGCTTCATTCAGCCGCCTTTCAATGTCTTTCAGACGTGCCTTCTGCAGCCCATCCGGCTCCCTCAGTCCAAAAAACACCTTAAATATCGATGTGGGCTGGGCAATGATTCCCGGCTGCTCAATCATCGAAAAAATGTATACGCAGCCATCCAGTACCGTACATTGAAGTTCCGGCTGGATTTTACTTCCCGTTCCATATACATTCAAAATAGGAATAACTATGGTTTCGCGTCTAACGACCGACTTCAAGAACTTCACCGTCTCATCCAGAGAATAATACTTCACACAGACAAATACCACGTCCGGGGCCTCTCCCGACTTCACATAGTCCTCCATTGTACAGGCATTTATCGGCGCCACCGTAAAATCGCCGACTCTTGCAGACTTTACCTGAAGTCCATTCTCCAACATGGCCGCCAGATGCTTTCCTCTGGCGATAAAAACAACATCCTCTCCCTGTCTGGCCAGGTATCCCCCAATACACCCGCCAGTTCCTCCGGAACCAACAATCAGAAACTTCATTTATCCTCTCCCCCTTTTGGAATTCGTTTTATTTCATTATAAAATACAATTTTCTTTCTGAAAACCTATTTCATTATTTTCATTTTCGTTATACAATAAATTTGCCTGCTATCCATTAAATGTAATGACAAATTTACAACTAAAAACCAGAGAAATTCTGCTTCAGGCACGAATTTCCAAGGCATACAAAGGATATCCATATCTGGAATATGCAATTTATTTGGTCGTCGAGGATGAATCTCGTTTATGTCATGTCTACCATGAAATATATGTAAAAGTTGCCGAACATTTTGGTGTTGAACCGATATGTGTAGAGAAAACTCTCCGCACGCTTCGCAATGCCTTCTGGCAAAACTACGGCTTTGAATACTTCAAGGAACAGTGCGGCGTCATCCTTTACAATCGGCCTTTTCCAAGAGAAATCATCGAAGTGCTTGCCGAACAAGTTGAAAAAGAAATGAGAAATGAAAAGCATTGATGACAGAAAAAGCTGTTGCTATGATAGTTACCGATTCTATCGAAGCAACAGTTTTTTTCTTGTTCTTAACAAAATGCAATTTTCTACTCCAAAACCTATTTGCTTATTCCCCATTTCATTATAAAATAGATTTACCTGCCATTCATAAAATTCAAATGCCAAATTTACAACAAAAGATTAAAGAAGTTCTATTTCAAGCACAAATCTCCAAAGGATACAAAGGATTTTCTTATTTGGAATATTCTATCTACCTTGTTATCGAAGATGAATCCCGTTTATCCTCGATATTCAGTGAGGTCTATACAAAAGTTGGAGAACGCTTTGGCGCAACGCCAACGGCCGTTGAGCGGGATATGCGGACAATCCGCGATGCCTTCTGGAACAACGGCGGCTTTGAATACTTTAAAGAACACTGTAATGTAATTCTCTATAACCGGCCTTTCGTAAGAGAACTTATTGAACTCTTTGCTGAACAGGTTCTAAGAGAAATGCGAAAAGAAGGATTTTAAAAGGCATTGGGGGCTGTTGCTTTACGATTAAAAAATCATGAAGCAACAGCCCCCAAAAACATTTTTATTTAATGACAACCATGTTGTTCACATAAATAATGTACCGTTGGATCAGTTGGGTCCCATGTATGCCATGAAGGAATTGGACTAAATCCCGGCTTTGCAATCGGACCTTCAGACTCATATGGCGTTATATATATCTCTGTTCCCAATGCACAATTATCGTAAATCCATTTAGCATCTCCCGCCTGAAGGCGAATACATCCTAACGACTGCGTAGTCCCCAGATAATTATACATTAAATCAGTATATAACGTTGTAGGGTCTTGAATACGATAAGGTACTGAATGGAATAAATAATCTCCTGAAATCTGTGTACACCATTGAGCCTTAGAACCACCGACCATTGTCAACCAACGGAATTTCATAGGCGAATAAAATGTCCCTGTTGGCGTAGCATTTCCACATGATGTAATCATTGCTTTCACTGGTACTGTATAATTTCCATACTCATCTTTTGCAAATACAATTAAATAGTTTGACCACTTATACACTTTAATTAAATACGGACCCGATACAAGCCTAGAAACATCATTATCAACTTCTCCACTTTCATTGATATAACGTTTATAGCCATCTATCCACCGCCAACTTCCTTCCCATTTCTCAGCTATGTTAAATTCGGCTCTATCAATATACCTGGAATTTCCACCTGTACTTGCATAAACATCACATATAAAACTGCCTGCCGTTTTATGATTTTTCGTATGAATATCCGCACTCCATGAACCATCCGAATTTTTTGTACCTGTATACCATACAAGGTCATCCTGGCCATTTTCCACACTCCAAGCTGGTAACTGTACCGTACTCACATTACTTTCCAAACCATATACTTTAACACGAACAGAACGAGTATCCAAAGTTTCTATACTCACTTTCGTCCCCAATTTCATACTTATGTTCGTACCTTTTACAAATTTCATCGCTCCATTGGATGTTTGAATATAAGTATGTACAATATATTTTCCAGAATTCCACTGATGATTTATAGCATCCACTGTTACCCGATAACTGCCATCTTTTTGGCGAGGTGCAATATACCAAAAAATGTCGCTTTGGTCTGACTTCGTCCACACTGGAACGTATACTGTCTTGACATCTCTCTGGGAAGATGTTAGCAAAATACTAACGTCAAATGTTCCCTTTTGCTGATTAATATTACTCACAACAACTTGATTCGTCGGCATACTGGTTGCATCAAAACTAAATGTCAAGTCCTTCAAGAAATGCATGCCTCCATTTCTATCTTGCAAATATGCATGCACATAATATGCGCCTAAATCTTTATGGTTATATAAAAGTACATCTGAGACATAATTTTGACCATCAGCCAAAGCTTCATACCAATAGATATCATCCTGGCCATTCTTTGCGCTCCAAACAGCAAAATAAATTTTTTCTGCTAGTCCTTGTGTCTGAGCATTAGATAATACTAACCGCTTGGAATATAGGTTGTTATTTGAGACAGCCGAAAGTTCGCCAATACTGAATTGCAATGTACAGCTCTCAGCACCCAAGAAAATCATATTTCCCTGATTATCTCGAACATATCCATGGAGTAAATATTTCCCTACGTTATATTGATGGTTTTTTATATCTCCGCTGACATGATAACTGCCATCTGACTGACGTTTTGCTTCATACCAATAGATATCACTCTGATTTGATGTTGTCCAAGCCGCTAAATAAACTGTATTAATACTATCTTCTGGCCGATTAACATATAATTTTACATTAAACTTCCCTTTAGTATTATTGACGTCTACTAGTTTTACCTCATCTTTTGGTAGCGTATCTACACGAAATGTCATTGTCTTTAAAAGATGCATTTTCCCATCTTTTCCCAAAATGTAAGCATGTGCATTATACGAACCTGCATCTCTATGATTAAAAAACATTACATCTGCAGAATAAGCATTTCCATTTGCCGCAGTCTCATACCAATAGATATCATCCTGACCATTTGCTTGACTCCAGACAGCAAAATAAACCTTATCTGCAATTCCTTGAGTTTGAACATCAGATAACAGCAATTTTGTAGAATACCCATTACTATTCATACTTTCTATGAAGTTTCCGGCGCTTAATTTCAATGTGCAATTTGTAGTGCCTATCAAAATCATATTTCCTTTTTTATCCTTGACATACCCATGAAGTAAATACTGTCCTATATGATTCTGATGATTCTTTACATTTCCATTAACGAGATAACTGCCATCTGATTGACGTTTTGCCTCATACCAATAGATATCACTCTGATTTGATGTTGTCCAAGCCGCCAGATAAACCGTATCAATTTCGCTCTGACTTCGATTCAAATAGAGCTTTACATCAAATTTTCCTTGATTATTATTAATATTGGCGACTTCCACCTTATCTTTCGGGAGTTTATCCACCTGGAATGTCATAGTTTTTACGAGTTGCATCCGCCCATCTTTTCCTGAAATATAGGCATGTACATTATATATACCTGTACTTTTATGATTATATAATAAAACATCCGCTGAATATGTACTTCCATTTGCAATAGCTTCATACCAATAAATGTCGTCCTGTCCATTGACTTGACTCCAAACAGCGAAATAAACTTTCTCTGCAATTCCCTGGTCTTCCACAGAATCTAAAACTAATGTCCTAGAATATTCACCTATCGCTCCCTGATATAAATCTCCAACACTAATTTCATTCAAAACTACAGAAGAACTTGCGATAAAATTCATCTCTCCACTTTGAGATTCTGCATAAATATGAATATAATAATTACCCAAATGATATTTATGATTCTTTATTTCAGCATTAACAAGATAACTGCCATCCGATTGTTTTTGTGCTCTATACCAGTAGATATCACTCTGGTCCTTTTGATTCCACACAGGTACATAGACTGACTTTATCTCTGGGTTCTCTAGAATACCTTCAATATCAATTGAAAACTTACCATCAGATGCCACCCTTGACTCAACCCTTACACTTTCTGTCTTAGTCTGTATTTCAGGTTCTGGTTCCGGTTCCGACAATGTCATTATCTCTTGTTCTATTTGATTTGATTCCGTTTCTTGACTTATTTGCTCCGTAGTTGACTCAGAGATATATGTATCTGCCACCTGGACGCTTTCTGTTTCTGCTATGTCAGATTCTTTTTCAGTCTCGACAACCGTCTCACCCTCAATTCCAGCTACAAACATTGGACTAGCCAAAAAGGTCATGCCCAAAGCTACAGAACATACAAATGAAATAACTCTTTTTTTCATAGTTTATCCCCCATATATAGTATCAATATACTAATAAATATACTATTATTTTTTTACCAACGCAACAAAAGTTTTTCATAATAAATAATTCACGTACTTTTCAGCCATATTATGCCAATTAGTTAATGCATCTCCTATGACAGCTCCACAAGATTCTCTATATAGTGCCCAAACAAACCAATAATATGCAATAATAGCTGTATATGCCATAAAATGAAAAACTCTTTTTTCAGAGTAGGTATCCTGTAAATATTCTCTAATAAATTTTTCCGCTTGATTAAAATCGTACATTGCATCAACAATATAATATCCAACATCGATACCCGGATCGGAATAACCAGAATATTCCCAGTCAATAAGAATTACTCTTCCATCTGGCTGAATCATCCAATTAGGTCTATATGTGTCACCATGACAAAAGCATTTTTCGACTCCATCACCAATTGTCTTCTCATATAATCGGCCAATTTTCTCTTTAAGCGAATCATATTTTTTAAAACAACCTGGGTTTTTCTTAACTAGCAGTCGTTCCATTTCCAAAGAATCTTCCCAAGGTTTCATACCATAGTCCATTGTTACATCCGCAGCATGAAGTTTACGTAAAACTTCTAGCACTTTTTTAGAATCCTCAAATGAACTGTATTCAGGCTCTCGAAACTTTGAAATAAATTGAGAAATTTTCCATCCCTCATTTATATCGGCATAAATATAAGTAGGGTCCACTCCAATTTCTTTTGCCTTCATAAGGGATTTTTTTTCATTTCTTCTATTAATAATATTTTCAGTTCCATCTCCCGGATGGCGATAAATGTAATCCTCTTCGCCAATCCTAAAAACAAAAGAAGTATTTGTCAAACCTTCACTGACATTTCTAAAATCTATGATATCTTCTTCATCACAACGAAATATCAACTTAATATTACGAATAATTTCACTATGAGTATTCTCCAAATATTGCTTATCAAACTTTCGAAGTTCTTCAAAATAGTCAAATTCAAATATAGTTCCTAATTCATACTCTTTTAAATATATATCTGGCAATTGATTTAAATTTTCTTTTACAAGCCATTCCCAGAAAGCTTGATCATAACGTCCAATTTTCCTATCTTTCTCTGCAATAGCCATAAACGCATCTGAAAAATCCTTTTTCCAAAAAGAATGTCCTAATAATATATACCCTTTCTCTCGCCCCTTTACCATTTTTATGATTTTACCACTTTCATCTACATCAACATACATTTCATTAGTAGCTTCATTTACGCACATGCCCGAATAAAACGTCTGATATTCATACTGATTAAATGGATTTTCGACATAATAGCTGTCACTTACACATATGTATGTATTTTTTAATTCAGTCCTGGAAAGATATATACTTTCAATATTATTTTTTACGTTAAAGGATGAATTAAAAATAAATTTTACATTGTATTTATTTTTTAAATAGAAAAACATCTCTTTTTTATATCCCAAAACAATTGTAATATCAGTAATTCCTGCCTCTTGCAATTGCTTAATCTGACGCTCGATCAATTTTTCACCTTTTACCTCAAACAAGCCTTTTGGCTGCTCTAAGGACAACGGAATAAACCTTGTTGATGCACCAGCTGCTAGAATAATTGCATTTGAAACTTTATATGGCTCTAAGTCCTGAATTGCTTTCGTAGTTAATACACCATTTTCATCCACATAACCATTTTCCGTAAGCATCCGAATAATATTTGAGTTATGTAGATTTTTTTTTAAAAAAATATCTGTTTTTGTCGATGCCCTTCCAACAAACCCATTATAAAAACTATTTAAAATATAAAACTCCTCTTTTTTCATAACTATAATGTCATAGACCTTTCTCTTTTTAAAACCCTAAGTTGACTATCTTCCTGTAATCAGAGGTCACCCTTCTTCTTGACCTGGATAATCCTTGTAGGAATCATCTAACAATACTAACTCATAGAAATTATCAATTTCTATAATATCAGACTTCTGACATTGACGAATTTCCACTTCGTAATTTTCACTTTTTAACACAAGCGGTACAAACTCCCAAAAATAATCAGAGCCTTTTTCTTCCTCTTCATAAACCTGTTTAAAATCCCTTCTAAGTTTCTCGCAATCCTCCTGTGTCCAATAGGAAATACCATAATAATTATAGCAATAAGTATTTCCTTTTTGATATTCCACAATATGACCCTGATTCATCTTGAAACTCCAATCGTCCGTTTCCAATGAATATGAGCCAAGAATATTGCTACAATATTGATATTTTGTAATAACATCGGGATTTGTAATATATAAATCTGCTTCACACAAATAACACTGATTTATTTTGTCTAACACCAACATGGCAGAAGAAATATTATTAGTCTTGTCATATATGTCGTTATCTATCAGTTTTATAAAAGGATATTTTTTATAAAGTTCGTCAAATTTTTCCTTCTTATATCCCCGAACTAAGGTAATATCAGTAATTCCGACATTTACCAATGCATCTAATAAAGTATCAATAATACGGATTCCATTCACGGTGACCAACGGCTTCGGTGTACTCCAAGTAACGGGAATCATACGCGAACCGAATCCCGCTGCTAAAATAATAGCCCTTTTCACACGATAAGGTTCCAATGCTTCTAAACCTTTAGCCGTAATAGACATAAAATTACCTTGTCTCGCAACAAGCCCCTCATTAACTAATTTCTCTAAACTATTTGCAATCTGATTTCCTGAGATGTTCAATGCATCTGACAAACTCCTCTGCAAATAATCTCCATCTCCATTTTTTTCTAAAAATGCTAACACTTCAAACTGATACCGCGAAATTAACATTCCAATTCCCCTCATTCTATTTATGAGAATATATGCAAGATAAAAACTCTTACTAAGCCTCATCAATTATATTAAATTACATATTTATTTTGAATAAAATTCTATAAACTGTTGCAGGTTACGCATACCATAATCAGAAAATTTAAACTCCTGATTTGAAATCCCCACCAAATTATAATACCAACTCAAAGTTTCCCTCATATTCGGAACTTTGCACCCTACAAAATCTGCAATCTGTACTAAGATTGTAAGTCCATACGGAAAATCTGCAGTAAAATACCTAGAAGTAAAATCTGGAACATACCCTCCTTTTACTTCTACAGCTGGGCTGGTCAATCCTTTAAATCCTCTGATACCAGAAATTTTTTTTGTCATGGCCTCTGCTGTAGGACTATCGTAATGATTTTTCAAAGACTTGACATAAGACAAATCAAATTGATTCAATTTTCTACAAATTTCTTGTACTTCATTATCACAATCAAGAAGCAACTGTGAGGTCTCATTATTCCAATCTTCATAAAATAATGGAATATTTTTATAAACCATTCCTTCTTTGTAATCACCAAACAAATTTTTAAGCCTAGTAGTATGAAGAATAGGATTTGACGGTGTAAGCGTCAAATTAAGATAATTAGGCAACCCTCTACAAGGCATATCGAAAATACTCTCTACTATTTTTGCACACTCTTCTGCAGCACTATTTGGTAGAGCCGCCACAAAAAGCTCATCTCGATATCCTGTAGCACGAACCGTTTCACCATATTTCTCAAGTCTAGCAACACTTGGAACTCGTTGAAGTCCAAATACTATTGCCCCTTTTTCTATACAATCTTTAAAAACACATTCCCCACCACCGGTGCCAGGGATAATGCCAACTTTCATATTGCTATTAGTAAATGGCAACATCTTTTCAGCAATATCTTTCATACAATAAGCTGGCATTGTAATAAACACTATATCTGCATATTCAAAAGCAATCTTTGCATCATTAGTAGCTCCAACAATATTCCCACTATGTATTTCTTGGCCATACTCATTTACTATATTTAAATGTTTGCTAATCTTATTCGGTTTAGAACCATAAATTCTAACATCATGCCCTTTTTCTGCACAATGAACAGCAAACTGTGTACCAACATTACCAGCACCTACTATTGTTATATTCATACATCCGTTACATACTCGCCACATTTCTTCAAACTAACTTGCCTAAAACCACAAATTAAGTTGCTTTCCCTAGGGTGTATTTTGGATTACCAAAATTCTCAAAGGAATTTTTGATATATACGTGGCAAAATTAATGCTATACATTAAAGCATCAATCTAGTATGCTAAAATCCTTTCTTTACTAATTTACACCCTATCTATTTTTCAATCACACAAATCCTTCTATTTTTTAAACTCCAATATAACCGGCGCGTGATTTATCCTTTTCTCCAATGGCGGCAATTTCATATAATCACCATAAGTTTGTCGCAATAACGAATCAGTATTATTTAGGATTGCAATAGTTGTATCGCCAAACTTAACATTTTTTACCGGAAACATCTCTGACTTTTTAACCATTTTTTTTAATGCTGTCGGTTGACCAAAACAGGTAACTCTTGATGATTTATATTTATTATATTTTGTTGATTGTTCCTCAAATAGTTTGAACAATAAAGTTGGAGATACACGTAATATTTTCAAAGCACAACGTACAATTACGCATATACCTTTTGCCATTTTCTTTTTTATTCCACTATATGGAATTACTACAACCGAATCCCCTGAAAGATATAACAATCTGTCTAGTACTGTTGTCACAAATAATTGTCTCTTCCTCTGCCTATATTTGGGTGCTACATAATCAAAAGGAAAAATATCCATAAAAATTCCTTGTTCATATTTTACCTTCGTAGATAAAGCCGATACAAACTTTGTTCCCTTCATTTGTATTTTTGTTACACTAACAGCGCAATTCGGTTCTGTCTTTGGAGAAATAATCTGATATTTATCTCCTAATTCCTTTTCTGCAATCTGCAAAAATTTCTCGAAATCATTCCTCATCATACCAACATCCAAATCATCATCCCACGGAATAAAACCTCCATGTCGAACAGCCCCTATAGCTGTTCCATAAACAGCAAAGTACGTCAAATGATATTTTTCACAAACCCACTTAAAATCATTCAGCATTTCAATTAAAGTATCCTGAAGTTTCTCTAATACAACTGGATTATACTGTCTTGCTAGATTAATTTCTTTCATTTTCCAAACCCCTCTCCTTTACAAACACCCATTTGGTAAAACGAATGTCCATAGACCATAAACCAAAAAGAAAATTATTCCGGTTAATACAATTGCATATATTGTAGACTCTTTATATCCAACTCTCCATTTCTTTAAAGGCAATCCAGCAAGCAAAGGAACTGTAATTGGCAAATAATATCTAACTTGAACACCAGCAATCTGCTCCGCTCCAACAACGGTAAATTGCACATACAAAGCCGACCAAATCAATACAACAATTAATCCTAACACTATATAGTAAAATATCATTTGAAATTTGCTTAACTTTATACCTCTCCTCTTTTCTCCAAGAATTGCCAAAAAAAGTATTGGCAATAAAATAACTACATATTTATCAGGAATGGTTCCATATTTGCCAAAGGACAAGAATCCCAAATTTAAGAAAATAAAATCATCCAGTTTCGCATCCCCAAAATTACGAAAATTGTCTAACGAAAATATTTCCTTAACCAGCAATTTTATATATTGAAATGGATAATTCAATATACTTAAAATCTGTCTCACAGAACCCGTATCCCCTCCGCGTTTATCTCCACCATAATCAACATTATTTGCAATAGTATTTGCCGCCGTCGGCAAAAGCATTGTAGCTAATAAAGCCAAAATCACTCCACAGGCAATCCCCCTTAACAACCACATGTTCTTCTTATTTCCCAACTTATTTTTATTAAAAAGAAATATAAGTAACAATAACGGAGCGTAAATAGCCTTCGACAAAGATGCAAAGGAAAACAATCCAATAATCAATAACAAATTACTAGTTTTTATTCTTTTATCAGGTTCTAAAATTTCATTCATCCATAATACAAATCCCAGCATTGCACACGCAATTATAATACAATCATATGTATAGGAACTTGCCAAAAACAATGACGTCGGCATTAATCCTATACATGTAATCAATATTTTATATCTCTTTGTTCTCCATATCGCAATACCCATAAGTGCAATATAAATCATAGTAAAAAACATTTTTCCTAACATAAACGTCCGGTTAAATCCCATATTAAGGCTTCCTACCAACTTATATCCTATGGATGGCAAAACAAACGGAATTCGCCCAAACGTAATTCCCCAATTTTCCTTATGAATAGTCTCTCCCTCATAACTTGCTATCTGATTTAAAGCAGCAATACTCGCTGCCTTTTCTTCATATGTATTATAATCCGGTGCTACATTCGCGATAAGTATTTCCTCTGCGCCATTAGGCTCATAATCTCCTAAATAACCCAAATCAACTACCTTGTTATAGTGAATTTGCTCATCCCATCCAAACACACGTGCTCCCGTACAAATAGTGATGCACAAGCTAAATAAAATTCCAATCATTGCAAAAGATAAACCTGTTCTTCTAACAATCTCCTTTTTAAAAAGCCATACACCAATCAAACATACACACGTAATTAATACTATACCCCATCGATATTTATTAAAATAAAAATTATTTTTTATTCCGATGCTTTCAATTTGAGGACACACCGCTTTTGGAACGATTACCTCAATCATATTTACATTTTTATTAATAATTGTATAGTGTTCATTTCTAAACACAGATAACGTGTCAGTTATCGTTTCTTCATCAACAACACCAAAGCTATTCGTATAAGAAATATGAATTTGGTAGGTAGAATTTTCAAGTACCTTTGCTTTTATCCATATTTTATTTACATACTTTCCTCCTATATCTGTCAAAACCACATGTTGTTGTCCATCTACCTCACTTATTTCGCCCTCCTCAACCACATAAATACTCTGATACGGTGCCGTCAATGCCCTAAAATTACATACTACTCCCTCAATAAACAGCGACACCGCAACAGAGATGATGGCTAATGCAATTATTTTGATTGTATAATTATTTTTTAATTTCCGCATTTAAATAAATCTCCATAAGCTTTTTACAAGTCTGCTCCCATGTAAAACAGGCTCCCAATCGTTGATACGTGCGTTCAATCATTGGCTTCTTATCAATATGTAACGCCTTACTTAAACTATCTCTAATTTCTTCTATTGTATTTTCATGCATAATAATTCCATATTTCTCATTTATAATCAGTTCTTGGGAGCCTCCCGCCTGAGTTGTAATAACAAAACATTTCGCCGCCGCAGCTTCCAAAACAACCGTTGGAAAACCTTCTGGATAATCTGTTGGGAAACAAAATACCTCTGCATCTTTCATTAAGCAAATAACTGATTCATACGAAATCTTTCCTAAAAATATAACATTTGCGTGCTTTTCTTCAATCAATTGATTATATAAATCTCCATCTCCGGCAACAAGCAAATAAATATTTTTCTCTTCCAACTGCTCAACAGCTTTTATTAATTTTTCGATGCCTTTCTCTTTTACTAGTCTACCCGCAAAAAAAATAAATTTGGCATTATGCGGCAACCCATACTTGATTCTACAATCCTCATTTTTTTTGCATAAAATTTTTTCAATATCCTCTATAAAAATACCATTATAAAGACAGCCTTTAGCCTTTATATCGAAATGCTCTAACCACTGATTACACGCTTTCGATACACCATAATAATTTTTACAAAGTTTTTTTTCTATACTTGTAATTAAATGCTCATAAATATGTCCAAGCGCATCAAAAAAAACATTGTTCACCGTAAAATGATTCGTCCCATGTTCTATAATAATAGAAGGTATTCCCTTTTTTTTTGCAAAAGCAACTCCAAACAAAGAATGTATATAAAATCGAGTATTTACAATAACAAAATCTACTTTCATTTTATGTAATTTTTTCATTATCATTCTACAATACAAAGTTACAGGGAATCTGCCACTTAACAGGTTAACACATGGCAAACGTACAATTCTTATGCCATCAACTATTTCACAGGATTCTAATGTGCTTGGATTTGTCGTTATAATCGTCACCTTGTGACCTTGCGCCGTTAATTGTCTTGCCATATTATATGTATATCGTTCAACGCCCCCCAAACACGGTAAATATCTAGCAGAAAATATGCAAAAATTTGCCATTCAATACTACCTCCTTTTTATCTCCATGAGCAAATACTTAACTAATATAATTGTAACACCAATAAGAATTAACCCTACTGATAATAAATATGCATAAGCTGCCCCATCCAAAAACAGTCCTTTCACCAATCTTGGTGTCAAAAGGGTACTAAATAAAGCAACTATTCCATATACATATACAATTAATTTTTGCTTTCTCATGACAGTAATCATATTAGCAATTGCATTTACAATTGCATTCATACCGCCTCCCACAATAATTACAATTAATGCTTTTCGATAAGCATTAACATTCACCCCATAAACACTTCCAAGAACTTGCACTCCACATATCCCTGCAACAACTACTGCTAAAACTGTAAAAATTCCTATATATATCAATAATGCAAAAATAAGCCGAACAAATTTTTTCATATTTTTATTCTTCCATTGAAGAGTAAAAGAAGTCAACATTGGTCTTAAGACAAATATACTAAATAAATTGATAACCGAGGCCGGCATAAAAATAATATTATAATATGCTTGCATTTCTATTGCGCAATAATCATCAATTGCATATTTAGGGAGATTGTAAACATACATAATAATAAATGAACTAATAAACAAAGGTAAGCAACCACAAAAAATCTCCCATAATTTATGTAAATCAAATTTAGGAACAACACTCTCCGTTTTTGACATTAAACGCATTTCAAAGCTAATAATCCAAATAAATTCGACAAAAATCATAGCTATAATGGCCAAATTTAAATTTTTTGTCAAAACTATACTCACAAGAAAAACAAAAAAAGATAAACCTATCCGAATTGTTAAAGAAAATCCACTAATGTCTAACCGACCATTTTTCTGAAATCCTCCATAAAATACGCCAGAAAATGCATCTGCCATCTTAAAAATACATAGTAACATAATAATTATAGCTTTGCTTCCAACATAACCTTCCAAGGTAACATTTATAAAACTTGCTATTAACATCATAATGCAACACATTATTTTAAACGAAAAAAAATGGCTAAATAAAAACTTACCCGAAATGTCTGTTACCTGAAATGCATTCAATTCAAATGAACCAATTGTCCACATCTGAGTTGCAATAGCGAATCCTATAGAGAATATACCTGCTGCTTGCTCGTTCAACCCCCTCGTCACTACGACTAACAGCATGCTTGATAATGCCGCATTGGCAACGCTGCCAATGACATTCCAAAGAAAATTTCTTTTATACGATTCCCTCATAATTCACACTCACCAACTCTATCATCAAATTTTTCTAAACAAAAACATCATTCTTAAAAAAATTTCATCTGTTATATTTGTACGCAACCTGTGAGGAAAAAAAATCTTTTTCAAAACATTTCCCTTTTTACTAAACAGCTGCAAACATTTTTTATTCTCTATTGATAATATATCTGCATATTGATACATTAAATAATAAATACCTTTTTGAATGGATTCAAAAGAATGACCAAAGACAAAGGTCTTCAATCTCCACAAAAAAAATGCCAGCTTTTTTGTAGTGTCTGAAGTAACAGCCCCTTCGTTTCTCCGATATTTAGCTCCTATATAATCTTCATCAAATACGCTAATCCCCCCCGTAATTGCTACCACACGTTGCAACCACGCATCCTGCGAAGGAATATATTTAATATTCTTAGCAAATGCCATTTCTTTAGCATATCTATTAAACACCATAACAAATCCATTTGCAGTTCCCCCAAATAATAACTTATAAATTGGAATTCCTTGTCCAGATAAAGGCTTCTGAGGACACCCTTTAACATTTAATTTTGCATCACATATATCATAATTACAAAAATACAATACAGGTTTCTTTGTTTCGTTGTACTTTGCTATAATACCAACGGCACGTTCAATTTTCTTGCAATCCCAAACATCATCTTGATCAGCAAATGCATAAAATGGCGCATTTTTCACATTCTGAATGATTTCTAAGAAACATTTTGGATAACCTAGGTTGCCTTTTTCATCTTCCATAATAATGATATTCTTACTACTTTTATTTTGATTACTATACATATGTACAATATTCATCGTCCTATCTGTAGAACCATCATCCCGTATGTATATATCTATATTATCATATGTTTGCATTAGTATGCTATCCAGTAGTTCACCTATATATTTTTCCCCATTATACGTCGGTAAAATTATATTTACCTTCCCTTGATTTCTAATTTCATTCATCTTTTTCTTCGTCTCGTTTCTCTTGAATGTCCTGTTCTTTACTTGTTTCCAACAAAGCAATTTTTTGTGTTAAATCCACTATTTTCCTTTCTAGACTTGATATTTTCAAAGTATCTGAAAATAACTTTAAAACAATAATTAAGCACGCACCTAATAGCATTAAATGGACCGGCAATTCCACACCTAAAATTCTTGCCAAAAACGACAACAATTCAGGAAAAATGCAAACTAATACCAACAAAGCGGAAAAGCATCCCCAATACATCGCATATTCTATATGTATTCTCTTTTTTCGAATATTCACCATAAAATATACAAAAATGACTATTCCGATTCCAGCCAAGAGAATTCTCATAAATGTACTCATATTATCTCCTCTTTAGTTTTATTCACAGGTGTATTTCCCCTAAACAACTGAACAAACATAATAGAAACTATCATATGAAACATATACTTAATACTCTTTATAAAATTCAAATAACTGGTTCCAGCTATGCGTTCATTCATTTTTACTGGTACTTCCTTAAAAGTAGCCCCTCGTTTTATCAAATAACTAACTGTATCCGGTTCAGGTGTCATATTAATCTCTTTTGCAAAGCATTGAATTAACGTTTTCCCCCACAAACGCATTCCACTTGTTGGATCATGAATAACCTTACCTGTTGTTATTCGAATCGCAAAAGAAATCATCCTGCTACCAATCATACGTATAGAAAAATCTTTTTTGTCATTTACAAAACGACTTCCTATGACAATATCATATTTCCCCGTTAAATACGCTTCCATCATAGGTTTAATGTATTCCGCTAAATGTTGTCCATCTGCATCAAATTGAATTACCGCATCATAATCATGCATATATGCATATTTTACGCCTGTTATAAAAGCACCTGTCAAGCCTAAATTAGTTGGCAAATCTAAAAAATTGAACTGATTTTGTTTACACACTTGAACAGTATTATCACTACTTCCATCATTAATTATCAAATAATCGTACTGCGGACATATATTTCGTATATTATTTATAACATGCACAATGCATGCTTCCTCATTATAAGCAGGTATAATAATCAATAATCTTTTATCTTCCATTTGTAACGTTGCTCCTAACACTTCAAAAGCAGAGACACACTTGCCATTTTCTCGTTTCGTTTCACTACAATGTCTCACTAAAAAGTTTTAAAATACAGTCCTTCTATTTTCCAAAAAACTTTTTAGCATTTTTACATATTTACTAATATTAGCGTAATCAATAGTCTGTATTCTGCCAATTCGTTTTAAACAAATTATTTCATCATCTATATCCAATAGAGTTTAAGTACCTCTCCAACGCATCCTGCCAACTCGGCAGCAGCTCAAATCCAGCATTTTTTAACTTATCTTTCGACATTCGGCTATTAAATGGCCGTGCTGCTTTTGCAGGGTATTCCGTTGTTGTCAGTGGTGTTACTTCCACATTCAAACCTGCCTGTTTAAATATCTCACAAGCAAATTCATACCAACTACAGAGACCATCATTTGTGACATGATAAACGCCATATTTATTTGTTTGAATCATATCAATAACAAGCTTGGCCAAATCATAAGTATAAGTTGGAGAACCTATCTGGTCTGAAACGACCCCAACTGCTCCACGCTCTTTTCCAATTCGAAGCATTGTTTTAATAAAGTTATTACCATTCACACCAAAAACCCAAGAAATTCTAAGAATAAAATACTTCTCAAGTAATTCTTGTACAGCCAATTCGCCTTCATACTTCGTCTGACCATAAACATTCAATGGCTGCTTTTCATCATCCTCGCGCCAGAAATTCTCTCCTTGTCCATTAAAAATATAATCCGTGGAAAAATACATCATCGGGATATTCAGTCTTTTGCACACCTCCGCAATATTACGTGTGCCACCCACATTAATCTTTTGACATACTTCCCTATTATCTTCCGCAGCATCCACGGCTGTGTAAGCCGCACAATGAACCACGGCATCCGGACTATAATCCTCCATTACCTGATTTACCTGAGCTGCATCGGTGATATCCATATTATCTACATCGGTGCCAAGTATTTCAAAGCCACGTTTCTCACCTTCCTGCATAACATCATAACCCAGTTGTCCTTTGATACCTGTTACTAAAATTTTCATAATCGTTCTCCATACATTTTTTCAAAGTATTTGGTATACTCTCCACTGATGATATTCTGCCACCATTCCTTGTTGTTTAAATACCATTTAATGGTCTGAGCAATACCTGTATCAAAATTGTATCTCGGTTTCCATCCCAATTCTGTTTCCAGCTTTGTTGGGTCAATAGCATATCTCATATCATGGCCTGGACGATCTTTAACATAGCGAATAAGGCTCTCCGGTTTATTTAAAGCCTTTAATATCGTTTTCACTACTTCAAGGTTCGTCCGCTCATTATGCCCACCTACATTATAAACCTCTCCAATACGACCATTCCGTAAAATCAAATCAATAGCCACACAATGATCCTCTACATAAAGCCAATCACGAACATTTTCTCCTGTACCATATACAGGAAGCTCCTCATCGGCTAAAGCTCTGGATATCATCAATGGAATTAACTTTTCAGGAAAATGATATGGTCCATAATTATTAGAACACCGGCTAACCGTTACAGGGAGTCCAAAAGTCCGATGATAAGCTAACACAAATAAATCCGCGCTAGCCTTTGAACTACTGTATGGGCTGGATGTATGCAATGGAGTTGTCTCAGTAAAAAATAAGTCCGGACGGTTTAATGGTAAATCTCCATACACCTCATCCGTAGATACCTGATGATAACGTTTTACTCCAAACTTCCTTGAAGCATCTAACAAAGTTGTCGTACCAAGAACATTCGTAACCACAAAAATCTCTGGATTTTCAATACTTCGATCCACATGAGATTCTGCCGCAAAATTTACAACCGCATCAAATTTTTCTTTTTCAAACAAATCAAAGATAAATTTACGATTTGCAATATCTCCTTTAACAAATTTATAATTTGGTTTATCTTCCACAGGTTTAAGAGTTTCCAAATTCCCTGCATAAGTCAACAAATCCAAATTCACAATCATATCCTCAGGATATTTGTTTACCATATAATGCACAAAATTCCCACCGATGAATCCGGCCCCACCAGTTACCAATATTTTCATAACTCACTTTCCCCTTCATATACAAAATTTACATCGCTATCTGCTAATAACGGTCCATTAATATCCTTTTCCGACAAAATAGGTTCCATCCCATTTAACAATGCTCCCCAGTTCACCCCTATAGACGGGTCATCATACCGAATTCCACGGTCATGCTCTTTAGAATACAGGTTATCCACCTTGTATTCAAATTCCACATCATCTGTTAAGGTTAAAAATCCATGGGCAAAACCTCGCGGAATATAAAACTGACGTTTATTTTCCGAATTGAGTTCTACACTAACCCACTGCTTATAAGTTGGAGAACCCTTTCGAATATCCACAGCTACATCAATTACTGCACCTTTCGTACAACGTACTAATTTAGCCTGAGCCATCGGCGCATTCTGAAAATGCAAGCCGCGAAGTGTTCCTTTTTTTTGTGACATCGAGTGGTTATCTTGAACAAATACATTATCAATGCCTATTTCCGCATACTTTGCTGTACTATAGGTTTCCATAAACCAGCCTCTATAATCACCAAAACAATCCGGTTCAATAATCTTTACCCCTGGTATCTTTGTTTCTATCACTCTCATATGCCAAACTCCTTACTTGTCTAAAAACTTCCCATCTAAAATATCTCTCAGATATGAACCATATTCATTCTTTTTATAAATCTCATATATCTTTTCCAATTGTTCCTTTGAAATCCAGCCTCTCAAGTACGCAATTTCCTCCAGGCAAGCAATTTTTCTATGTTGATGTGTTTCAATTGTACGAACGAAATTAGTTGCATCCACCAAGGATTCATGAGTTCCTGTATCTAACCAAGTAAATCCCTGACCAAGCAATGTCACTTCCAACTCACCATTTTCAAGGTATATTCTATTTAAATCTGTAATTTCCAATTCACCTCTGGCAGATGGTTTCAAATTTTTCGCGTATTCCACCACACGGTTATCATAAAAGTAAAGACCTGTTACACAATAATTTGATTTTGGTTTGATTGGCTTTTCCTCAATTGAAATCGCTTTTCCTTCCGAGTCAAATTCTACAATACCAAATCGTTCCGGGTCATCCACATAATAACCAAATACTGTAGCTCCGCTTGTCTTGGCCGCAGCCGCTCTTAATCGTTTCTCCAAGCCATGACCATGGAAAATATTATCACCCAAAATCATTGCAACAGATTCGTCACCAATAAACTCTTCACCAATAATAAAAGCCTGTGCAAGGCCATCCGGGCTTGGTTGAATGGCATATGAAATATCTAAGCCAAATTCATGGCCATCACCTAATAAAGATTCAAATCTCGGCGTGTCATCCGGTGTGGAGATAATCAATATTTCCCGAATTCCGGCACGCATTAATACCGCCAACGGATAATATATCATCGGTTTATCATAAATTGGCAATAACTGTTTTGATGTCACTTTAGTCAATGGATATAAGCGAGTACCGCTACCTCCTGCAAGAATAATCCCTTTCATTTGTACCTACCCCCTGTGAATAACTTTTTTAATTGCAAAGAAAAAGAAGTTGTCTCTCGTAATTAACAGGAATACCACATAAATTACCACGCCTAACGCAATTTGGATACATGTTGTTGATATTATTGGTGCCATATGTTCTCCGGCAATTCGAATAACTATATACATTATAACAGAATACACTGCATACTTCAAACATCGAACAAAAGTTGGAATAATATATATTTGTTTGTTCATCACATAATATTGAATAATAAATACCACATACTCTGCCACAACAGTTCCAATAGCTGCACCAACAAAGCCAAGGTCTGGAATGAGAACTGCATTGATAATTAAATTCAAAATAGCACTAGTTGTATATGATATCGTCATATACTGTGTTTGATTTGTGGCAAGTAAATACTGGTTTGCAGATAAACTAGAAGCTGCTATAGCAATAATAATTGGTGCCAACATAACCATCGCAGTTGCTGCTGGCATATAACCATCTCCCAAAAACCACGGAATCATTGAATATGCTATTCCAGCCATACCAAATGCTACTGGCCATGCCATAAACATCAAAAATGTTAACGAGCCTGACAAATATTCTTTAATCTTTTCTTTGTTATCATTAATAAATTCATTTGCAATTCTCGGCATCATTACTGTGCTTACCGCAGTAATTAAGGCCAAAGGTGCCTTGATTAATTGTTCTGCCTTTGAATAATAAGCTATTTGTTTTACATCACCGGCCAATGCTTCAATCATTACTTTATCCACCTGTAAATATAAAACACTTGCTACCTGTGGCAAAAAAACTTTAATTGACGGCCAAAAATGATGTGCGATTTCCAGTTCCTTGAGACTCACCTTCATTACAAACTTTCTAAGCTGAGGAAATATACTTAATGTTCCAAATATCTGGGATATTGCACACAAAGCTATATATATAAACAAATCATCTTCTTTTTTTACAAATATAAAAATGCATACTATCGTTGATATCCGCACAATTAAATTTCTCACAACAGTGACGCCAAAGTTTTCCATACCAGAAAAAAACCATGAAGCATCAAAAAACATAGCAAATAACCATACAATCTGTATCAAAAAATATATTCGATATGGACTATTATAAACTACTGCCAGATAAATCAGCAGAGTCGCGCCAAATACTATGACTCTACTAATCATCATCTCCCAAAACACCTTACTACGTTTATATTTATCTTCTCGCACATAAGCAATTTCTCTGGTTGAATAATTGGTTAATCCCAACATACCAATTGTATAAAAAATTTGCGAAACTGAAAGAACATAGCTTTCTATCCCCAAATTGTCTGGTCCCAATATCCTTGCCAGATAAGGTGATGTAACCAACGGGATAATAATTGCGATAATCTGATATACAGAGTTATACATAAAGTTTTTTAATATTTTGGCCAAAATGTAACACCTCTGCTTACTTTATAATATAATACAAATCTCCAAATAATGTTTTGAAGCGAATATGCTTTCCATCCCAAAATTTAAATGTCCATTCGATTAATTTAAACCAAGCTTTTATTTCTCGTTGAAAAACACACTTTCTTCTTAACGCATCATATTCCACAATATATTGATAAATCTCTCTCTGTTTGGGATTTACATTTAATTTTTCATTCCACTCATCCATGGCAACCTTAAAAAGTTTTCTGTCCTCCAATGCCTTTTTTCGAAAATCAATATCTCCCTTAAACTCAAAGTCCGATATGTGATCATTTGTATTCATTCCCAGAGTATTCCGATCATGTATACGATATTTAATCAAGGGGTAATTATAAAAGAACAGCCCGTTTTTACTGGCCGCTATAATATTTATTTCCCAATCATGCGGCAATTTGCAAAAACTATTATCTAAATAAATATCCTTCACTAATTTTCTAAAGGCCATAGTACATCCAGGCGAAATATTATATTTCATAATTATATCATAAGGAATTAGTTTTATTTGCCCTTTTTGACACTTACCACGAATGAGGTCATTATTATAACTTCCTCTTCGACAATGGTATTCTATATTTTTGCTATCTCTATCAATTAATGAAAAAGCCGTATTCAAAGAAAGAATCTCCGGATGCTTGTCAAACAAATCTTCCATTCGATTCAACTTTTCTGGCTCCCATTCATCATCCTGGTCACACAAAAAAATCAAGTCGCCTGTTGTCCTCTCAATACTTTTATAAAAATTTTTCTTATAGCCCACATTCTCTTGATTCACAAGCACATACCAATTAGCCAAATTATATTTTTTAATAAATGATTCGACCAAATATACGGTTCTATCCGTAGAACCATCGTCTACAATAATGACTTCATCTGCTTTCCGCCGTTGATTCAACAAAGACTTTAACTGCTTTAGAATATATCGCTCTCCATTATAAGTTGTCATTGCCACAGAAATTATGTTTTTACTTCTCTCCATACTTCTTCTTCATTTCCCCCAAAATACCCTTTTGATGAAGCCTTTCAGCAAACATACACGCCATTTAATCATCTGCTTTAACGAGGCATGTTCAGTATCTGATAAATTGTCCCCATGACGTCGATATAAAATTAAAGGTTCTCTAATAAATTCAACTTTTCCAAACCATTCACACAAAATACCAATCCACTGATCATGCATTGGTATTTGTTCTGGAAACGGTAATACTTTTATAAGAGATTTACGTCGGAAAGCCAGACAACACCCAATATAAGAATTTTTTACAATATTTCGAATAATCCCAGTTCGACAATTCTTCATTTGAAAGAAAGATTTTGTTGTGACTTTTAAGTACTCATCAACGATTTCTGCATCATGCAATACCGCCATTATTCGAGGATTATCAAATGCTTTCAACACACGCATCACTTTTTTATCTTTCCACACATCATCTTGGTCAGACAAAAAAATAATTTCATTTCTGCAATGTTTTATCGCATTTTCAAAATTCCGTACAACTCCCTGTCCTGGTCCATGACATAACTTCACACGCGAATCTTTTCTACAATATTCTTTTATAATAGACTCTGTGTTATCACTAGATGGGTCGAGTGATATGATTATCTCATCATTCTCCCTTAACTGAATTAAAATAGAATCTAATTGCTCATTTAAATAACGTTCCCCATTATAGGCCGCCATAGCTACAGATATTGTTTTTTTATTTCTCATCTTAATCGCCTCTTGTTAACTCACCCATACCCACATGGCACTCATTAACAGTCATAACTGATAAAAATAATATAACTGACATTCCTGTAAATGAGATTAGCAAAGGATTTGTTTGTACGCAAATAACTATTGCTGCCAATAAAAACAGCCATGCAAAAACATGTATCGCATCACATGACTTAATTTTAGCCATCTCAATAAATTGAAATATAAAAAATAAAACCCAAATCGCCATTCCTCCAACCCCTATTTTCATTAATAATGCAAAAAATTGCATTTCATATGAAAATGGTGCCTCATCTGAACGAGTATAGCCTTCCACAAAACTACCGTATCCGTAACCCACTATAGGACTATTCTTCCACTTCTCTAACAATCGCCCCATCTGTTCAATTTTTATACTATTTGATTCAGCCGCTCCCTCTCTATCTAACTTTGCCGCCTTCTTTTTCTTTGATGATTTGTCAACCATTGATTCATTTTCAACATCCCCACTTTCATTATCCTCCGTTATAAAAGCATTCGACATTCGTACGGAAACGATATCCCCAAATATCAAGCGGTCGGCTCCGATAATAAAAACACCTGTTAAAATCATCATAACTACAGCCTTAACTGCAATGTTTTTATTTTCTTTTAATCCGTAAATAAAAAATGTAATACTAATAACAAAAAAAGCAATACCAAAACCAAACCATATAGACTTGGTAACTGTAGAAATCAAAGCCATTAATTCCACTGCAAAAGCTATGTAATCATACCATCTATTTTGTTTAAACTGATAAAAAAATATATAAAATCCTATCAAAAGATAAATAGATGTATTAAACATAACTCGTGTATAACCGCCATGTCCAAGCACTACTTTTTGGATAATGCCATTTCCACCGACCAACTCTGCGAAAGTTGAAAAAAAATTTTCGATAAAATGTTCATTTCCTTCTTGTCCAAAATATAACACTAAATGTTCAACAGCAAACAAAAAAATACATATTTTCAAATACGATAACAATTTACGCATATCAATTTGTTTTTCTTTTATAAGGTATGAAATAGCAAAGTATAATGAAAAAATTGCCGCCGAATCAAAAACCTCACTGTATGCGTAATGAAGATTTGTTCCCTTTATATATGGTATAATCGTCATCGATAATAACATTGATAATTCAAAGATAACTGCAAAAATATCTATCCAATTAAAACTACTGAAAAAGCTTCCTTTCTCTATAGAAAAAAATTTTATTCTATTTGCTATCAGATAATATAGAGTATATCCATATAATGAAATAAAAGTTAAAATAAATAATATATGTCTAATAGCAACTCCACCAACCATAATCATGGTTCCGGACACGCCGAAAATTAATTCAAAAATAAATAATAAAGGGAAAATAAATATGATGTTTTTCACTATGCTACACTCCTTACCAAAACATAATTCTTGGATTTCTGTATTTTCTAGTCAACTGCATCTTCCGCCTTGTAATAACATAATAAAAAAAGAACCGATTCCAAAATCCCTCTCTATAAAATTCATTAATATCCTTTTTAAATATTTTAAATCGAACCAACTCTTTTTCTTTATCCTTAATATTTGAAGAAAAAGTTTGTTGAATTTCTACGTTCATTATAGACACCCTGCAATGCCTTTTTCGCATATCACGTAAAAAATTATGATCTACATAGTCCAAAAAGATTTTTTCATTATACCGATATTTTTTAAATATTTTCAATCGAATAGCCATACCACTGTTAATGCCACACAATTCATCCTGTTTAACTAACCAAACATTCTCAGGAGCTCTATGACAATAATACTTTTTCATAACAGAAGGAGATAAGATGCCAACCTCATCTTTGACAATAGGAAGAAAAATATCACTCCTTTTTGTTTGAATTTCACTTCTAAGCTTAGAAAAATAAATATCCGGAATAAACGTATCATCATCAAAAAGCATAACAAAGCCTTTCATATGCGGATTATTATATTGAATATAATCTAAAGCTTTATTATAAGCTTTACTTAAACCGGCGTTCCCATGCATATCAATATAGCAGAAGCCGTCATTCTTAACAAATTCTTTATTATCATAATCTCTTGTACTATTATCACATACAATAATTTGGAGATTCTCTTGTTTTTTTAAACACTGATATGTTAAGGAATTATTAACATTTTTATTATAAACCACAATAATTCCAAATAATTCCATCACGTTAGACACTTCTTTTGCCATTTAGAATTTCCATCCCCACTTTCCAAAATATTTTAGCATAGATACAAACCATCTTAATATTCCTTTAAGACTTCTTGTGTTTTCCCGACTCCATTTGTGATAAACATAAACTAACGGATAAAAAACAATTTTATATTTTCGACGTACCATTCTTGAAAGGTCTGCATCTTCCATATACATGAAATATCTGCTATCAAACCCTTTCAATCGTTTAAAAACTGAAGTTCGTATTCCAAAAAAACACCCCGTGCAAAAATCAACATATGTTGGCTTATCCAATTTTTCTAATTCACGGGTATAAATCTTTCGATAATTCTTAAACGGTTTAAACTTGCTAATAATCATATACCTAATTGTTGGATTCCGTTTGGGCAAAAACTGCTCTGTTCCGTCATCATTCATAATCCGTGGTGTAATCATTACTACATCCTTATGCCGCTCTAAATATTTCACCATTGGTCCAAACACATCTTTCGATACCAAAATATCCGGATTAATCACAAAATGATATTTTGAATCCAATTTCTTAATTATCTGATTATGTCCTTCCCCAAATCCAATATTTTTTTTATTTTCTATAATAACAACTTCCGGAAACCTTTCCCGTATCAAAGCCACTGTACCATCTGTTGAATTATTATCCGATATATATAACGTAAAATTCAAATCTTTCGTCCATTTTAAAATAGAATCAACACATTCGGATATGATAGACGCATTATTATACGTAACAATACATCCACTTATCTTTATTCTATTCGAACTAGTATTCATCTCCCCCGACTCCTTTTGACGGTTTTTCATATTTAACAAACTCTATATCATTCTTTTTATTAAAAGCCTCTGTACTATCTGATTTAAAAAGTACAATCAATGTTTGGAAAAGCAATTTAATATCTTTCCAAATACTATAATTCTCTATATACATTAAATCTAAAATTAGTTTATCTCGTGGGGATGTATTATATTTCCCAGCAATCTGAGCATATCCAGTCAATCCGGCTTTTACCCGAAGTCTGTATTCAAACTCTGGCAAATCTGCTGTATAACTATATACATTCTCTAACATTTCCGGACGAGGTCCCACCAGACTCATTTCTCCTTTTAAAATATTCAAAATCTGCGGCAATTCATCTAATCGGAATTTGCGTAACACTTTTCCCACACTTGTGATTCGCTCATCATCAGCCGTGGAAGAATAATTTGTCACATTCTCTTTCATTGTACGAAATTTATACACTTCAAATACTTTGCCATTTTTGGTCGCTCTTTTTTGCTTAAAAAACACACGGCCACCATCGTTCATCTTTATACAAACTGCACAAATGAGCCAAATGGGACTGGATATAATCAACCCCACCAGAGATATTGTAATATCCATTGCCCGCTTTAAAAAACGCTGCTCCAAGGATAGTTCTTTAACAGTAGCCCCTATCAATGACACGTCATCTAATACAATGTGCTGTGCATTAAATTCAATTACATCTGGCACCTCTGGATTAAAATAGATATTCCTTGAATGACGATAACAAAATTCGACAATCTCCGTCCGTTCTTTGACTGGAATATCATACATAAAAACCGTATGACTCTTTAAAATCGTACTGAACAGTTCTGGTTCTTTGTAATCTAAAATATATCTAATATCATATTGTTTTTTATATCTTGAAACCGCTTGATAAATTTGATTCAAAGATTCTTGTGATGAAGTAATCATACAACAAATTTCTGGATGATTTATTCTAAAATAAAAATAATTTCCAACATATGTCATAATTACAATAAGTATCACCTGAACCACACAGACAAGTAAAAGAATTCCAATATTCTCAAACTTCAGTGTTGCATTATTGCCTGGATTTGTGTTCATAACAGATAACTGAATATAGGTGACTACATCTGTAATAATAGTTGCCAACCCCAATGAATAAATAATCGGCTTACTTTTTCTCTGTCCGATATCAAAACGTCCGTAAGCTGCCGTCATTCCCAAACCAACAGCCACAAATGTCAACACAGTAACAGCAAGAGTTCTTGACAATCTGGTCAACTGTGGATTGGGGAAAGAAAATAAACCAATAAATATTGCCAGCAAACATGCGTATAGTAGTGTTTTCCATATTAAAAATAAAGTTTTTTGCAGATTACGAATTAATTTTTTCATATATTTTCACTCAGTCTTCACCAAAACTAATTTTCAACAGTATGTTTAATGTATTATACTACATTTTTCAACTATGGTCTACAAATTTGTAGGTTTGTGTCACTATTTGGCACTTCCTACACCTCCCCCAGCCACACGCTTAACCCGCTATACCGCTTCTGTTCCTGCTGGTTTTGAATCATCTGTGCCACCGTCTGCTCGCTGCCGACAATCGCCACGCATTTTTTCGCACGGGTAACAGCGGTATAAAGGATATTCCGGTTAAAGAGCATCCTCGGACCGGTAAGCAGCGGCATAACCACGGCCGGATACTCACTTCCCTGAGCTTTATGTACAGTAATGGCATAGGCCAGCTCCAGCTCATCCAGGCCGTTGAACGGATAGACGATTTTACGCCCTTCATCAAATTCCACGGTCATCTGTTCGGCGAAGAAATTGATTTCCCGAACAACCCCCATATCGCCGTTAAAAACGCCGACGCCTTTTTCTACGGGAATCCCGTAACGGTCCGTAATCTCCCATTCAAGCTGATAATTGTTTTTTATCTGCATGACCTTGTCGCCTTCACGAAAAAGGCGGTCGCCCTGCTCTTTTTCGCGTTTGGATTCATCCTTTGGATTCAGGTACTCCTGAAGCAGCTTGTTCAGACGTTCCACACCGAGTTCTCCTTTACGCATCGGCGTAAGCACTTGGATATCACTGACCGAAGCGCCTACGTTTTTCGGAAGCTTATCCCGGACAAGGGCAATGATAACCCCCTGGATATCCGCCGCCTGATAGCGTTTCAGACAAAAGAAATCCGGTGTTTTAATTTCCAAATCAATATTTTCACCGTCGTTGATTTTATGAGCATTTTTGATAATCGCGCTTTCCATAGCCTGACGGAAAATTTTCGTCAGCATGACCACATTAAAGCAATGGGACTGGATAATATCTTTCAGCACATTTCCCGGGCCCACTGACGGAAGCTGGTTCACATCCCCTACCAGGATAAGCCGTGTCCCCGGCATAATGGCTTTTAAAAGAGCATTCATTAAATGGATGTCCACCATGGACATTTCATCGATAATAATAACATCGCTCTCCAGAGGATTTTGTTCATTTCGTTCAAAACGACTGCCGTCCTGCTCCTCCGGTCCCCCATTCAGCTCCAGCATCCGGTGAATCGTCTGGGCCTCACAGCCAGTAGCTTCCGTCATTCGCTTGGCGGCCCGCCCTGTCGGTGCCGCCAGCCGGATTTCCAATCCTTCATTTTCAAAAAATCGAATCATCGCATTGATGGTTGTTGTCTTTCCTGTTCCGGGGCCGCCGGTGATAACCAGAACACCGTTTCTGGCTGCCTCCACCACCGCCGTTTTCTGCATTTCATCAAGATTGATTTTCTCTTCGGCCTCAATACGCTGAATCTGATGCTCCGCCTCCCGCAGACTCACTTCGTATTTAATATTTAAGTTTTTCAGCATCCGCGCTGTACCAAGTTCAAGATAGTAATACGTCGAAGCATACACTACCGGCTGTTCCTCAATGGTCTTAATGACAATCTTTTTATCAATAGAGAGGTCCATCAACTGCCGCTCTACGCCATCTTCGGAAATTTCCAGGATTTCCGCCGCCTGACGTTTCAACTCCTCCACCGGAAGATACACATGCCCGTTCATACTCGCCTGCAAAAGAACATAAATGACGCCGCTTCGAATCCGGTAATCCGAATCCATACCAATTCCGGCCCGCCGTGCAATATCATCGGCCAGACGAAACCCGATTCCCGACACATCTTCGGCCAATTGATATGGATTTTCCCGGATAATATCATAGAGACGGCTTCCATACTCATTATATATTTTTACCGCATAAGCCGTACTGATACCGTATTTTGATAAAAACATCATGGCCTGACGCATATCCTGTTTATCATGAAACTGCTGATAAATTTCCTGGGCCTTCCGCTCACTGATTCCTTTGACCTCCGCCAGCCTTTCCGGTTCATCTTCGATAATCCGAAAGCTGTCCTCTTTAAACTTTTTTACAATACGGCCGGCCAATGACGGGCCGACGCCTTTAATGGCCCCGGAACCGAGATAGCGTTCTATGGAAAATAAATCTTCCGGCGCCTCAATGGAAAACGATGCGATACGAAACTGCCGGCCATAGGTCGCATGTTCCACATAATCTCCTTCAGCCTTGATATATTCACCTTCGTTGACCATAGCCATTGTCCCGGTACACATCACCTCGTCGCCCTGACACATCAGCGCCAACACCGTATAACCATTATTCTCATTGTGATAAACAATGTGTTCAACTAAGCCGTGAAGCGTTTCCATGTTCATCCTCCCAACACAAAAGGCTGAAAATCTGCATATTTTCAGCCCCTTAAAACTATTTTTCAACCTTTTTTGCTTCCATAAATTCCGTATATCTCCCCGTACCTATGGCAACCACAGAAATCGGGTCGTCCGCCAGGGTTGTCCGAATCCCGGTAATCTGTTCAATCAGCCGGTCCATGCCATACAACATACTTCCGCCGCCCGTCAATAAGATACCACGAGTTGCGATATCCGCAGACAATTCCGGCGGTGTTTCCTCTAAAACTTTATGAATTCCGGTGATAATCTGGGTCAGACAGCTTTCCAGAGCTTCCTGGGTTTCCACCGAACTCATGACAATTGTCTTTGGAAGTCCCGTCAGCACATTACGCCCGCAGACCTCCATTGTTTCTTCTTCATCCCTCGGATACGCCGTCCCAATCTGTTTTTTTATTTCCTCAGCCGTCCGTTCTCCGACAAGAATCTCATATTTTTTACGCAAATAGCGGACAATGGCATCATCAAAATCATTCCCGGCCACCTTCAGAGACTGGCTGACCACCGTATCTCCATAAGAAATAACCGCCACATCCGTCGTTCCTCCGCCAATATCCACGACAATATTTCCGAATGGCTTTGAAATATCAATTCCCGCACCTAATGCGGCCGCAATCGGTTCCTCGACAATAATAACGTCCCTGGCTCCGGCTTCCATAGTTGCATCGATAACCGCCCGTTTTTCCACCTCGGTCACACCGCTTGGTACGCAGACTGTAATCCTTGGACGCCAAAAGGTCTTTCGTCCAACGGCTTTATGAATAAAATATTTAAGCATTTTTTCTGTAATGGTATAATCCGAAATCACACCCTGACGGAGCGGACGTACCGCCGCAATGTTTCCCGGAGTGCGGCCAATCATCTCCCGCGCTTCTTCGCCAATACTTTTGATTTCATTCGTATCTCTGTCATAAGCCACCACCGAAGGCTCATGGAGTACAATACCCGTACCTCTTATATAAACAAGAACACTGTCTGTTCCCAAATCAATTCCAATATCAGACGCTAACATATGTGTCCCCTTTCGTCTTTTTTTCATTTATTCTTTTATTATAACTGATTTCGCAAAAATTACCACTAGATAATCCTTCTTTTTCTGTATTCAAATACAGAAAGCACAGCGAAACAAATAATGGATACAACGGATACTGCGCATCCCACAAAGACACCCTTTACATGGTAGCAAAGTTCAATCTGGTTTTTTCCAGCATTCACAGGAATCATCATGAATATATTCACACCGTCTTTTGGCTGCACTTTAACCCCATTGACAGTCACTTCCCAATTTTCCTCATTTGGAATCGTCAACATCAGCCAACCGTCTGACGGAGCATCATAACTTCCACTGACATAACCATCTTCAAATACGGTCGGCTGGAAAGACTGGGCCCGAATTTTCTCAATAACCTGTTCAAAAACATCCATATTTAATTTATAAAATACACTGTCAATCCATGGTTCCGGGACATCGATATAAACATTCCCCGCGTTCACCTCTTCCAGACTTTTAAAATATTCTTCTTTTATTTCCTCACCTAAATTTTTTGTATTAAATCCCACCTCATTTTGTTCGGAGGATGTTCCCACCTGATAAATCCCCATATTTCCCCAATCGCTTCGATAATAGCAGGAAAACTCGCCGTTAATAGCCATCGGTATCGCATCAATTATTGAACGGGTATAACCATAAATCATACTATCTTCATTCAAGTCCGGAATTTGATAAATGACCGTCTCGCTTACCTCATCATATTGATATTCAACATCCAAAGGTTCATATATCTGAATGTCTTCTCCCAAAATTGCGCTGTAGACCTTATTTTGAAATTCAAACGGATTATCCCATTGCGTTGTATTCACATCAAACTGACTTCCTAATGAAATAATATCCACAGCGTCCTCACTGACGCCAAATCCTAACGGCAGCGCATAAGGATTATAGTAAACAGATTTTCCATTTCGTTCCTGAATATCCTCAACATACTTCAGGCCATAGTATTCCTTTGTTGACATCAAATACCGAACCCCAAGCAAGCTGTCGGAAGTTAATATTGGCTCATGGTAAAATGTCGGAAAGAATCCTTTGCAGTATCCCATAGCTGCAATAAAATCTGCCGTTTTTTTATCATAGGACGATGAATATTGCTGAATTCCTGAATAACCATAAGCCAGACTTTCATTGGCAAAAAATGAGTTATCGTAATTTTTTTTATCTCTGTTTTCATTTTGCTCCATCCGATAGAATACAGAATCATCATACTCTTGTATACTTGATACCAGAGCTTCCTGTTCGCTTGCATACACCGCGTATTCTCCGGCAGGTTTTCGATAAACATCACTGGTCACCCAATAACCATTCGCTAATATTTCAGCATAAAATACAGCAAGCATGAATCCCAGACATATATTCCTATATTTTCTTCCGGATAAATAAATATATACAGCAAGACTATAAAATACAAGCAAACCAATCTGAATCCACAACACAATACTGTCATATGGATAAACAAAATCAAAAATCAAGAATATCGCTATATTTACCGCCGCTATTTTAACAAAAGTTTTTTTATTAATTGAATCAAACTGTTCCAACGCCTGGGCGGCCGCGAAAATTATCGTAAAAATCACAATATAGGCAAACCGGAATTTAAATGCAGCCGGAAACTTAAAACCGCACCATATATGTTCTAAAGGCCTGAAAAATTCCGAAAAGACCATAATAGAAATGAGTACTCCGTTACATGCTTTATCAAAGAGTCTTACATTTTTTGAAAAAAAATAATATCCTGCACTTATCAATAATAATACACCGCAAAATAAGGTAATCGTCGAATCATTAATGGTCAGCCCCATATTAGGAGTTCCTATCATAAACCCCCGATAAATATTCAGAAAACTTCCATTTGTTCCAAATTCAAAAATTCCCTCATCCAAAATGCTTCGCCCGCTGCTCTGGCCAAAAACCACAGGAACAAAAAAAGCACAGCTCAACATAACTCCCAACAGATCTATCCCACAAAAGCCAAAAAACTGACGAACTATTCTTTTTAAAGATAACTGCTCATATTTATAATCCCATTGAATCTGTTCATACAAAAAATAAATGACTGCAAAAAGACAATTCATGTAGCCAGTATACCAATTGAATATAATAGAAAGAGCAACGCTTACATAAAGCATACCCTTCTTTTTTTCAGAGACATATCTCCAGATACCCCAAAGTATCATTGGAAGCATATAAACGCCATCTAACCAAGATATATTACTTAACTGTCCCACATTATACTGCGTAAACGCATAAGCCAGAGATGTGATGACAATAAAAACCGGTTTTAATTTCTCTAATCGATGACTAATAAATAACGAAAATGTAAAACCGCACAATCCGACCTTCAAAATCGTTGTTATCAAAACAAAAAACTCAAGCTGATTTTCTTCAACGAAAAATAATAATAAATTAAATGGAGAAGAAAGATAATATCCAAATAAAGCTACCAATGAGCCCCCCAGAGACTTAGAGAAAGAATATCCTATATGGGCATTACCGGCCATAACTTCCTTCAAATAATGAAAGAAATCTACATATTGAATATAACAGTCATTTGTTAACACAGAATACTCACCAAAAGGATATATTCCCAACTTCCAAAAGCAGATGATAACCGCAAACATAGATAATACGGCGGCAAAAAGCCCCCACATAATATATTTTTTACTATTTACAATCTTCATTCCTTATCTCCGTTCACGAACAATATAAATTGGTCGCCGTTTTGTCTCTAAATAGGTTTTTGAAATATAGAGTCCCATAATTCCTAAACATAGTAGCTGAATTCCACCTAAAAATACAATGATGGTAACCATCGAAGGCCAGCCAGCCACCGGGTCTCCAAAAATCAGAGCCCGGATAATAACTACCAACATTCCAACAAAGGAGACGCCGCAGAATCCGATTCCCAATACAGAGGCAATGGAAAGCGGCATTGTTGAATAAGCCAAAATGCCGTCAATCGAATATAAAAACAATTTCCAGAAGGACCACTTGGTTTCACCAACACTTCGTTCCACATTTTCAAATTCCAACCACTTCGTCCGAAAACCAACCCAACTGTAAATTCCCTTTGTAAAACGATTATATTCCTGGTCCTTTAAAACAGCATCCACCATCTTCCGGCTCATAAATCGATAATCCCGGGCGCCATCAACAATTTCCGTATCTGACATTTTATTAATCAATTTGTAGAACCTCCTGGCAAAAAAAGACCGAATTGGCGGTTCCCCTTTCCGAGTCACACGGCGTGTCGCCACACAATCATATTCTTCATTTCCAACAGAATTTTTAATAATTTTATACATCTCAGGAAGCAGGCCCGGAGGGTCCTGCAAATCCACATCCATTGTTGCGACATAATCTCCGGATGCAGCCTGCAATCCTGCATAAAGTCCGGCTTCCTTTCCGAAATTCCTTGAAAATGATACAAAGTGGACACGCTCGTCCATCTCACATAATTTTTTTATGCTTTTTAATGTCCCGTCCTTACTTCCATCATCGATAAAACAGAATTCTATTTCCAATTCATTTTTTAACACTTCAACTGCTTTCAGAGTTTCTCTATAAAAAATCGGAACAGCCGCTTCCTCATTATAACAAGGCACAACAATAGATAACAGTTCCATATAACATCCTCCGATTTTCCAATTTTTTCTTCTTAGTTTTATATTTAATTATATTTTTTATACCCATATTTGTCAACATGGCTGTGTTTTTCCTGCAAGGCAAAAGCCTCCGACAAATGATTTCATTTTTTCGGAGGCTTTATGGCAAAACTCAGTTCTTTTTATTCAATTCCCGTCACATCGTAACCAGCTTCATCAATAGCCGCTTTCAGAGCCGCTTCATCATATGCGCCGTCAAAGGTTGCGCATTTATCTTCCAGGCTGACGTTAATATCCTTTACGCCAAGTCCTTCCAGTGCTTCTGTTACATGTGCAACGCATTTCTGGCATCCCATACCCTCAATCATTACCTTTGTCATTTTGAATCTCTCCTTCTGTTATTTGTTCTATAATAATACGATTTCAAAGCTTATTCAAGGGATTTCGTTCCAATATATTCATATCCGGCCGCTTCAATGGCTTTCTTAATATCTTCCTCCGGCACATCCCCGTTCATGGAGACAACGGCCGTTCCGGCCTCATGGCTGACAACCGCCTCTGAAATCTGCGGGAACTTTTCAAGACAACGTTTTACCATTTTTTCGCAGTGTCCGCACATCATGCCTTCAATCTCCAAAGTTTTCGTCATTGTCGGCAAATCTGTATCAACCGGCTCAGACGGCTCTTCCACCGGCTTCAATGCCGCCGCAATTCCCGATATATCCGCACTCTGAATTTTTTTATCCTTTGAAGCATTGTGCATCTTAAAGAAGTTTAACCGCAAAGCGTTGGATACAACGCAGAAGCTTGACAGGCTCATGGCCGCCGCGCCAAACATCGGATTTAACTTCAGGCCGAATAACGGAATCCATACGCCGGCCGCCAACGGAATACCAATGACATTGTAGAAAAATGCCCAAAACAGGTTTTCATGGATATTTCTCAGGGTCGCACGGCTTAAACGAATCGCCGCCGGAACATCGCTTAAACGGCTCTTCATAAGCACAACGTCGGCCGCGTCAATGGCAATATCTGTCCCTGCGCCGATGGCAATACCGATATCCGCCCGTGTCAAAGCCGGCGCATCATTAATCCCGTCGCCGACCATCGCGACCTTTCCTTTTTCCTTCAAAGCCCGGATAACACTTTCCTTTCCATCCGGCAATACTCCGGCAATGACTTCGTCCACACCGGCCTGGGCGCCGATGGCTCTGGCTGTCCGTTCATTATCTCCGGTCAGCATGACAACCCGGATACCCATATTTTGCAATTCTTTGACGGCCTGCGGACTATCCTCTTTGATGACGTCGGCGACCGCAATAATACCGATAAATTTTCCGTTTCGGCCAAAGAACAGCGGTGTTTTTCCGGCTTCGGCCAAAGCCTCCGCCCGCTTTTCCATTTCTTTGGAAACTTCCATCTGTCCACTGACAAACTTCAAATTACCGCCGACCAGGACAGTGCCGTCAAGGGTGGCTGTCAGGCCGTTCCCCGGCAATGCCTGAAAGTCGGTCACTTCTTTGGCTGTCATCTGTTTTTCTTCTGCCTGCTGTAAAATTGCCCGTGCCAACGGATGTTCGCTCTTCTTTTCCAATGCATAGGCCAGATTCAAAAGCTCGTCTTCACCAATACCATCTGCCGGAATCATATCTGTCACCTTCGGTTCACCGCTGGTAATCGTTCCGGTTTTATCCAATGCAACAATCTGCATCTTGCCGGCCTCTTCCAGGGATACGGCCGTTTTAAAGAGAATACCATGCTTAGCGCCCATGCCATTGCCGACCATAATCGCCACCGGTGTTGCAAGACCTAAAGCACATGGACAGCTAATGACAAGAACCGAAATCCCCCTTGCCAACGCAAAGCCAACGGTCTGTCCTGCAAGCAGCCATACAATTATTGTAATCACCGCAATTGTAATGACTGCCGGAACGAAGATGCCCGAAACCTTATCGGCCACTTTGGCAATCGGCGCCTTTGTCGCCGCCGCATCACTGACCATTTTGATAATCTGGGAGAGCGTAGTATCCTCACCAACCCGGGTCGCTTCGCAGCGAATAAATCCGGACTGATTCACCGTCGCCGCCGATACGGCGTCGCCCTCCGTCTTATCCACGGGAATACTTTCTCCGGTCAGTGCAGATTCATTAACCGCGCTGCTTCCTTCCAGAATCACACCGTCCACCGGAATATTCTCTCCCGGCCGGACAACAAAAATATCGCCTTTTTTTACCTGCTCGATTGGAAGCACCGTTTCTATACCGTCTTTTAAGACCGTGGCCGTCTTCGGCGCCATTTTCATAAGGCTCTTTAAGGCGTCCGTCGTCTTTCCTTTAGAACGGGCCTCCAGCATTTTACCAACTGTAATCAGGGTTAAAATCATTGCCGCCGATTCAAAGTAAAATTCATGCATATACATCATGACTCCGTCCATATTTCCATGAACCTGAGCGTCTGTCATAGCAAAGAGCGCATAGGTACTGTAGACAAAAGAGGCCCCTGCGCCAAGAGCTACCAACGTATCCATATTCGGAGCGCGGTGAAGCAGGCTCTTGAACCCGCTGATAAAGAATTTCTGATTAATCACCATGACAATCACAGTCAATAAGAGCTGTATCAACCCCATGGCCACATGATTGTCCGTAAAAAATCCCGGAAGCGGCCAGCCCCACATCATATGCCCCATGGAAAAATACATGAGAACAATGAGGAAGCCAACCGAGGACCATAAACGTTTTTTTAACACAGGCGTTTCCCTGTCTTTTAACATATCCTCCGCATCCGCTGTGGAAGCCACCTGCGAAGAAGCCGCCGAAGCGCCTTTTTTAGATGCCCCGTACCCGGCCTTTTCTACGGCCGCAATGATATCCTGGGCCGATGCGCTGCCCTCCACACCCATCGAATTTGTCAAGAGGCTGACCGAACAGGATGTCACTCCCGGCACCTTTGACACTGCCTTTTCAACCCGGCTGCTGCATGCCGCGCATGACATACCGGTGACTGTATATTGCTCCATATTACGTCTCCTCCTTCAAGTCTTATTTCATAAGTTTTGGTAAAAGCGCTACCAATTCTTCGGTCTTTTCATCCTTACCCTGGCGGATATCATCGGCCACACAGGTCCGGATATGATTCGCCAGCAATTCTCTCGAAAAGCCATTCAGCGCCGCATTTGCGGCCGCTACCTGTACCAGAATGTCCGTACAGTATACATTCTTCTCAACCATGCCCTTAATCCCGCGAATCTGGCCTTCAATCCGGTTCAAACGATGAATCAGGCTTTTATATTCTTCTTCTGAACGTTCCTTCGTCTTTTGACAACAACATTCTTTCCCTTTTTCCGCCATCAAATTCCTCCCTGTCTCAATTTTAAAAAAGCATTGTTTATATACCCCATCAGGGTATGCACCATTATATACCCCACATAGGTATATTGTCAATCCCTCTATCGCATATAATTTCTCAAATAGCATTTCCGGACGCAAAAATACCGCTGCCTGCATTTTTAACAGCGGTATTTGTCATTAATTAAACTTATAAATTTTCTGCGCCAAGTGGTATCCCTTCCGCATAATCGAGCTGGAAATCACTCCCGGAGGATTGCTGACCATACCCCGAAGTCCTGTGCGCAGTCTCCGGTACATCCCCGGGTCGTTTTCCTTAAAATAGCCCCATAACTCCTTACGTTTCTGTATATTCTCCTCCGTTCCGGAAATTGTCAGCATAATCGAAGTTACCAGGCAAATCATCGCCAGATAGCTCATCATATACCGGGCCAGCCGTTTATTAAAAACATCGTCCGGCAGGCTATAGGCATCAAACATCATTTTATTTACCCGGATTTGCTGGTCAATACGGCCTATCATAACAGATTCATTCACCGACTGGTCGCTGCGGCCGATATAATACCGGTATAAATCCACATTCATGTAGTATAAGCTGCGCACATAAGGCAGCGGAACATAGGCAAACAAATTATCCACATAAAACGTATGCTTTGGAAGCTCCAGGCCAGCCTCTTTCAAAACCTTCGTACGGTAAATCAAGGAATGCATCAGAAGATTCTGGTCCACGCGGAAACGTCCCACCTGATTCCATCCAAATACTTTATCCTCCGGCAGTACATGGGTATACCGGATGGTTTTAGACGTCTGGTCCTCCACATGCTCATAGACATAGTTGCAAATCATTAAATCCACACGTTTCTTATTTTGGGCAAAACTTTTTAATACCCGGATAACCTTTTTTAAACTTTCTTCGTCCAGCCAGTCATCCGAATCCACCACCTTGTAATATAAACCGGAGGCATTTCTGAGTCCCGTATTTACAGCTTCGCCATGACCGCCATTTTCCTGATGAACGACTTTGATGATTTCCGGATAGGCTGCGGCATATTCGTCAGCAATGGCCGCCGTGCCATCCTTTGAACCGTCATCTACAATAATAATTTCAACATCATCGCCTCCCACAAGAAGGGAATCGATACATTTTTTCATATATGCTTCCGAATTATAACAAGGCACGCCAAATGAAAGTATCTTCATTTTTTTATTTCCATCCTTTCTGAGCGGCGCCGCATTTCAGTCTGCGATGCTGCACTCGTCCCTTAACACTTAGTATACATGAATCTTATGCATTTAACAAGCACAGGAATTCAATCCGCCATTTTTTACAGCTGTCTTTCATCCGGTACAAAATGAAAAATGATGCTGCCGACAATAAATAAAATAATAATACTGCCGACGCCATAATTGGCCTTGCCCGTCGCAAGGGAAATCCATCCAAAAAGAATCGGCCCTAAAATAGCGGCAAATTTACCGAAAATATTATAAAAGCCAAAAAATTCATTGGATTGATTTTTCGGCACAATACGTCCGAAGTAGGAACGGCTCAGCGCCTGAATTCCACCCTGGGCCGTGCCGACCAGCATGGCCAATACCCAGAACATGATGGTCAATGTTTTTGTATCCCGTTCCGGACTCATAAAAAAGGCAACCACACAAATCACGCAGTAGGTTAAAATGCCCACATTCAATGTACGTTTTGTACCGAATTTCTCTGCCAGCCTTCCATAAATAATCGCAAAGGGAAAGGCCACAAACTGGGTCACCAGCAGGATAATCAAAAGCATAATGCTTCCGATGCCGATGGTACTTCCATAGGCCGTCGCCATTTTTATAATGGTGTCCACGCCGTCAATATAAAAGAAATAAGCCAAAAGAAAAATAAAAATATGTCGGTGCCGGCGAATTTCCTTCAATGTCTGTCCGAGCCGCCGAAAGCTGTTTTTCACAAAATGGGGTTCCGCATCAATACCGTAAATCTGATGAACGTCCCGCAGAATCGGAAGACTGAAACCCATCCACCAGAGGGCCGTAATAATAAATGAGATTTTGTAAGCGGTTTCCACGCCAAACGGCGCTTTTCCAAGCGTTGCCAGAACCACCAAAACCATACAGATAATAAACGGAATGGTACTGCCGATATACCCCAGGGCAAATCCCAGGCTGGATACCCGGTCCATGTTGGCGTCCTCCGATACATCGACCAGAAAGGCATCATAAAAAATATTGGCTCCGGCAAAACCAATGGCCGTAATCACGTAGGCAATCAGCAAAAGGAGCCACTGATTGGAAGGTATAAAAGCTAACAGCGCGGTGAAAATAACGCCTGTAAACAAAAAAATCTTAAACATCTGCTTCTTTTTGCCCTTATAGTCAGCCATTGTTCCAAGGATAGGTGAAAGAACTACGAGAACCAGCGTCGCCGCAGAATTTGCAAATCCCCAATAGGCATTGGCCGTCACCGCAGAATCCGCCACCTTTCCCTCAAGCGCAGCCCCCGCCGAGCTTAAAAAATACAGGCTCATAATCGTGGACGTCACCACCATTGTATACGCAGAGTTCGCCCAGTCATAAAACATCCAGCTAATTTCTTTTTTTGATAAATTTTTAAACATACCTACTCCTTTTCCAGAAAAGCGTCCACAACGTGTCCGTCCGTCTTACCCAAATCCAGCCCAAGCAAAGCCGCCAATGTCGGTCCTTCATCGGCCAAACGCATCTTATCAATCATCTGCTCTTTACGAACTCCCGGGCCCTTAACCGCAAAAAAGGTCTGATAATCCGCTTTTTCCGGCCGGTATCCATGGCATCCTTTATGTTCCCCCGCCCGTGTCGGACGGACGAAACTTCCCGCACCGTCCATATTATCTTTAAAGAAATATCCGTCCTTTGCCTCAACCATAAAAGCACAGGTTGCATCGGCTCCCAGCTTTCCTGCATTTTTTCCGGTATAAATCGCCTCAATGCCCCATCGCTGTTCGTTCTTCAGCCGTCTGAGCAATTCATAGACCGGCCGGCAGAGCTGTTTATCCCGTACATAAATATAAGCGCTGCCGTCGCAGCTTTTGGAATATACCTTCCAGTTCCTTACGCTTCCATGTTTTAGAGAAATCCAACCTTTTTCAAGGAATAAAATATTCAGACAAATCACCTGATGTACATTCTTCTGACTATGGTCTCCCAGCAGTACAAAAACCGTATCCCCGGCCATTTTCAGCCGTTCCAACGTATCCTGAATCTCCATCAAACGGCGGCTGTGCCGCTCCATAGCCTCCCAGGCCTCTGCCGATTCTGCGCCATAATCATGCTTTTGAGTGTCCGCATCCGTAAAATGGACGAGTGTCAAATCCGGCCGGTATTTTTCCAGCGTGTACAGCAGCGAGGCATGGGTAAAATTATCCAGCTCCGGCTGCCGGATTCCTTTGCGCAGATGGCCGAATTTCTGATTCAGCCGGAATTGATACAACGGCGTCCCGTTCCAAAGGGAAGTTAAAATCTGATTCGTCCATGGACGGTTCGCAAAAATCTCCGGCACGTTATAATTAATTTTTGACCGGGCTGTTACCGGCCAGAGCAATGCCGCCGTAGTCATTCCCTGCGCCATGGCTTCATCGTAAAGCGTTGTCCCCCGAACATACTTCCGCTGCCAATACCAGTCCGGCGACTGGCGGTTCGGCTGCACCTTCGTATTATCGACAACTCCATGTCGGCACGGATAACGTCCGGTCACAATGGTTGTGTGGGCCGGATAGGTAATGCTCGGATACACCGAATTTACCGACATACACCTGCTGGCTCCGTCAAAAAAACGGGAAAAGCCAGGAAGTTCCCTGGCCCTCTCAATGTCCTGGCTGCCCACCGCATCCAGAGAAAGGATGAGCATCCTACGCTTTCTTGTATTCATAAAACACCTTATTATCCTCAATCACTTCAAATTTGTCATCTCTGCAATCTACAATTGTCACGCCGCAATTTTTCTGCAAGGAGCCTTCCCATAAATCTTTAATCTCATTTTTACGGATATAATGCATCATCGCCTTATTCACTGCGCCATGGGCTACAATCATAATCCGTTCATCCTCTTTATGTTTATTGATAATCGCTTTAAGAAAGTCCGCCGCCCTGTCGCATACCTGCTGAATAGATTCTCCGCCCTCCGGCGCCTCGTAAAGCTCCGGCGCGTCAAAAAAAGCGGTAAACTTACTTGTTTTGTCCCCCCGGATTTTCACAAAATCCGCGCCTTCCAATACGCCAAAACCAATTTCTTTAATCCGCTCGTCCACAACAACCGAAAGCTCACGGCTGCCTTTCAATATGCAGGCCGTCTCGTAGGCCCGCTTCAAAGGGCTGGAATAAATCGCGTCAAAATGAATATTTTTCATGCCTTCGGCCGAATCATAAGCCACCTGGCGCCCCGATTCGGTCAGTTCAATATCCGCCCATCCCTGAATCTTCTTTTCATCATTCCAATAGGTTTTTCCGTGTCTTATAATATATAATTCCATTTTTATTTTATCCTTCCTGCTTCAAATCTTTCAGCCATTGTTTCATTTTTATTTCATATCCCAAATCCCCACTGTGGTAAAAGGTATGTCCTTCCACGCCATCCGGCAAATACTGCTGTTTCACCCAGTGATTTTCGTAGTCATGGGCATACTGATAGCCAATACCGTGTCCAAAGTTTTTCGCTCCCCGGTAGCTGGCATCCTGTAAATAAGACGGTATGGGTTCTGTTTTATGTCCGGCCACCCAATCCATCGCGGCATTAATCGCCATATAAGCGGCATTACTCTTTGGCGCACAAGCCACATAAATGGCCGCCTGAGCCAACGGAATCCGCGCCTCCGGCATGCCAAGCCGCTCCACGGCCTGAGCTGCGCTGACGGCAACCGCCAGTGCCTGCGGGTCCGCATTTCCCACATCTTCCGCCGCACATATCATAATTCTCCGGGCGACAAAAGCCACATCCTCGCCCGCATAAAGCATCCGTGCAAGATAATAAACCGCCGCATCCGGGTCGGAACCCCGCATACTTTTTATAAATGCAGAAATCGTATCATAATGATTATCTCCATTTTTATCATATAAAGTCACCCGTTTCTGAATACATTCTCCGGCCACCTCCAAAGTGATATGAATTTTCCCATCCTCCGAAGGTTCTGTCGTAAGAACTCCAAGCTCCACTGCATTCAGGGCTGTCCGGGCATCTCCGTTGCTCATGTCCGCCAGAAACTCCAGGGCGTCCTCACTGATTTCGGCGTGATAAGCCCCCATCCCCTTTTCCACATCGTAAACGGCCCGTCTCAGCAATTCGGCGATATCCGCTTTATCCAGCGGTTCCAGGCGGAAAATGACGGACCTCGAAATCAAAGCGCTGTTGACCTCAAAATAAGGATTCTCTGTCGTCGCTCCAATCAGTACAACCGTGCCATCCTCCACAAAAGGAAGCAAATAATCCTGCTGGCCTTTATTGAAACGATGAATTTCATCCACAAACAAAATCGTTTTCTGTCCGTACATACCTCTCCGGTCTTTGGCCTCGGCCACCACCTGCTCCATATCCTTCTTGCCGGCCACCGTGGCATTCATCTGTGTAAACGCCGCCTTTGTCGTATTGGCAATGACCCGGGCAATGGTCGTCTTTCCTGTTCCCGGAGGACCATACAAAATAATAGAGCTGAGTTTATCCGCCTTAATGGCCCGGTAGAGCAGCTTGTCCTTTCCAAGAATATGCCGCTGTCCAACGATTTCGTCCAGCGTCGCCGGCCGAAGCCGGGACGCCAGCGGAGATTCCTTTTCCATCGTATGACTTCTCATATAATCAAATAAATCCATGCACTTCACCACCCGATTATTGAACCATGATACCTCCGATTTCACCAATCATCACAGAATTTCCATTGGCATCAAATAAGTATACCTGAACTTTATAATTTCCTGTTTCATATCCATAATCCCAGGCATATATTTCTGTTTTATACACGCCGTCACCCAGCGAATAAACATCATACCACTGCTGGTTCGCCTCATCTTCTTCCGGAAATGCCAGGCAGCGGACAGCCTGATAATCCATACTCGTCTTAATATCTGTAATGTTTACTTCGAAACGGCCCGTTGTATTATCGTAAGGCGTCGCCGTAATCGCTGCGGAGCCTTTGTTCTTTTCTTCTTCCAACTGCAAATTCTTTTCCCGGATTTCTGTGGTCAGTTCTTCCATTAACTGAGATTTTTTCGGCAGCTCTTCAGAAATTGTATCGTTTCCAAAACGCTCTGTCAGTGTTGGAATGTGGGAAAACAAATTCGTACCAAGCCCCAGACGATTGCCTTCAATCTCAACCCCCAGCGCCGCCAATGTGGTCGGGAACTGGTCAAAAGTGGAGAACTCCCGATAAAACGGTTCTTCCGGGCTGATTGGAGCATTGATATAAGCCGTGTAAACCTTTCTCTCGTAATCTTCATCCACATCCTCACAGAAGTCCGAATCCATCGTCGGATGGTCACCGGAAATAACAATTGTTGTATTTTCATAAAAATCCTGCTGTTGAATCCATTCAACGAACTCGGCAACCTTTGCACTGGAACAAGCCATAACATTGGCATACTGATTGTCCCCAAAGGTATCCGGACAATCCTCGCAGACATAACCGTCTTCAAAATGCGTATCCACCGTCAACATCGTTAAATTAAACGGCTCGTCCTCCTGGCTCATTTCTATTAATTTATCCTTTGCAAAATCAAACAGGTAATCATCCTCGTAACCCCACCATACACGGTAGCCCTCCGGGAGACTTCCATTTTGAGAATAATAATTATAATCCCAAATGCTATAATTTCCATGGGTGGTAAAATATAACTCGCGGCCGCCAAAAACAGCCTCCGAACCAATCAAAAGTCCCTGATTATATCCGGCTGCTTCAAGAATATCTCCCAAAGATGTAATACCAGGGAAAAAAGTATCCTGTGTATCCATCGCATTACCGTCCATCGGTATCTGCAAAGGAAGTCCCGATGTCTGGGCAAACATCGCCGCAATGGTCCACCCCGTTCCCGGAAGAGACGTACCGCCGTTCAATACATTTTGTCCGCCGGAAAAGTTTTCATTTTCCAAAGATATTTTTGTCAATTCAGGAATGACATTTTCGTCAAAAGCTCCGCCGCTTTCTTTATCCGCATAAGTTATTTCCATTGATTCCAGAAAAATGTAGATAAGATTTCTCTTTTCCTCCGGGAAGGACAATGCCACATTCGCCGGGTCCACATAATTATCATCAATAAAACTCGTGTAAGTTCCCTGATTATCCTTGTAGGACTCTACATCCAGAGTTTTCCATGTATAAGACAACGAATACGCAATCATTACCGCCGAAACCACAAGAACCACTCCGGATGTCACATAAAAAATCCACCTGCGTTTACATAACATCAATAATATCATGACAGCAATCAATATAACAGCTGTCACTATCGTAATAATACCACAAGAATAAATAAAATCTTTAATGATTCCCTCATTAGTACCTTCCAGCGGGGAATTCAAATGAAAAACAAGCTCGTCCATCGTCAGATGATTCCATGTTTTGAACATCCAGAAAATGCCTTTAAAAACAAGCATGGCCAGAGTTCCCAGCAATACGGTCAAAACCGCCAGAATAATTCGAAACACAAGTTTTACAGTTTTGTACTTTACATTATTTTCTTCTTTTGACACGTTCATAGCTCCTTTTTTACAATAATCGCTATGATTATAACACATCCTGAAAAAAATTAATAATAGTTTTATAATTGTTCATCGGATTTTCATTGCTAATCCGTCATAATTTGTTAGAATATATATGTATATTGTAGTAAAGGAGATTTTCATATGCCGGGATTAATTACAAATTATCTGTTTGGTGAACGTTCCTACCAATCGCTGTCCCCGAACTATCTGAAAGATATTATCCGAAAAAACCCCAACGCATATCATATGGGGCTTCAGGGACCTGATATCTTCTACTACTATTTGAATCCTTATATGCGTAAACGTAAAAATAATATCTGCAATATTCTTCATGAAAAAAATACCGGCGCTTTTTTTGACAATCTGCTGGAATATACCATCGTCCTGGAAACTGAGGATAAAGAAATCTGCCTGGCCTACATCGCCGGTTTCCTCTGCCATTATGCACTGGATACCCATACTCATCCTTATCTTTATGCCCGTATGCATCAAGATATGAACGAGCATCCGGAACGCCGGTACGAAGCTTTTTATTACCGCAGGATTGAAACCCTCATGGATACCCTCTTATTAAAACGCTTAAATCATATGGAGCCTTCCCAGCTTAACCTGGAAGCCCTTGTCTCTCTGAGCAAAAAAGAACGCCGGAACATTTCCGACTGTCTTTTATATGCCATTCGGACAACCTACCACTACCGGGTATCCCGTAAAACACTTTTCAAAGTGATTGCTTCCGTACGAAAGACATGTATTTTTTTACAGACCAATCCGCAGATGAGGCAGCGCCTTGTTCATTTTATTGAAAACCATTTGAAGCTTTCCTCTTCAAAAACCTGTTTTATCTACCCGGAATATCAGGGTGACCCGGAGGATTATTTAAATGAAAGCAAACGCACATGGTTTGTCGGTGAAAAACGGATACCGCACACCGAATCTTTTTTCGAGCTTCTGAACGACGCCAATATTTTCAGCAACCAGATTCTGGAAGCCTTTGACGACTATCTGGCCTGGAACGGCAGCAGAGAGCAATTGATTCAAACCATCGGTTCACTTTCCTACTATACCGGAGAATCCTGTTAAATGAATAGTAAATTTCCATCAGAAAGAAATTATATTTACATAATTTCTTTCTTTTTTTATATGCGCTTTCTTTCATTGACAATCGACATTTTTCTATGCTATGTTAGAAATATGTAAGAAAAATTTAAGATTTTTAAAATGATGGAGGGATTCGCTATGTCGTTGAAAAAAACATTGAAAAAATTACAAATGAGGCTATTGCCGCCGTCTTCTAGGTCTTTCCACTCCGCAACTTACGACATCCGCCAGGACAACCGACAGCTTCGGCAGGAAATACTTCAACTAGAGGAACAGCTTCGCCATCAGTCCGATATTTTTCAACAGCAAATAGAAAATTTACGTTCTGACATCGCTGTCCATGATGCGCACATGAAGCTCTACGGAGATGTGTTCTTTCGCCATGAAAATGAATCCCCGCATGAAATGAGAAAACGATTCTTTCACGCTTTACCGAAAGCCGACGAACCCTTCCGCACCTTTCAGCTTTGCAATGGAAAATTATTACATAAATTGGAAGAACTTTGCCAGATACATCATTTCGATTACTGGCTCGCTTTTGGCAGTCTCATAGGCGCAGCGTCCTGTGACGGCCATATTCCATGGGATGATGATATAGATATTTGTATGATGCGCGAAGATGCAATGGCGCTTTATGAACTGCTTAAAAATGATAAGGACTATCAGATGACTTTGGTTTACGATTATTTCGTTTTCGTCAAACAATTTCGTTTCAGCCATAGGAACCCTGACATTCCTTGTTTTATTGATATTTCTATTTGGGATTGGGCGACAGATACTTCAAAGGAACACGAGTATCAAATGCGGGAACTGCGCCGCCAGCTCACCGATAGCTTACCGGCCTGCAGCAGCGGTCTGAATTACTGGCACAAAAATCCATATTTATTTGCCCCGGGCAGTGATTACGTGGTGCAATGCGGCCCTGTCAATCCATCCAGTCAAAATCCCGATTTAGTAAAAGACGAAGTCGAAAAGATTGAAACATACTATAAACGCTTTTATAAAAAAGCCCGGGAAACCGGTATTCTTTGTGATAAAGAGCAGGCCACGGCCGTAGCTTTCGGATTGGAAAATCTCTCTGAGGATGTTCCAAACCGACGTCATATCTGGCCAAAGGATATGATTTTCCCAACTCAAAAAATTTCCTTTGAGGGCGGAATGACCCGCGCCCCTCATCATATCAAAGAATTCTGCGATGAATGTTATTCCGGCTGGCCATATCTTCCGAAGGATATCCTTGGCCATAATCATTTTTCCAGAGAATTATTAAAAGACCCAAACGTCCTCGAAGCTATTCAAAAATATGTCTCTGGATAACTGCAAAAAAGAATCCCTATCCTTGGGATTCTTTTTCATTGGAGAATATTATCTTCTATCCATTAAATTAATACATCGACATTAACCGGCTAATCAGGAACTGATATTCGTCAATTGTCTTTTCCATAGCCAGTCCTTCATCAATATCGAAATCCACATAAGTTCCGCCTTTTATACAGATAACCCGGTTCGTCTCTCCCCGGTGGAGCAAATCAATGGCGTAACCGCCCATGGTCGCCGCCGTCACCCGGTCTCTGGCCGTCGGTGAACCACCGCGCTGTATATGACCCAAAATGGTTGCCCGGGTTTCAATTCCCGTCGCCGCCTCAATACGCCGGGCCAGACGGTTGGTATGGCCAACGCCTTCCGCATTAATAATGACATGATGGGTCTTGCCCTTGGAACGATTGTGCATAATCGTATCAATCAAATCCTGCTCATTAAACTCATCCCGCTCCGGTATGAGAATTCCGTCCGCGCCATTGGCCATCTGGCACCAGAGGGCGATATAACCCGCATTGCGCCCCATAACCTCAATAATGCTGCACCGCTCATGGGAAGTGGATGTATCCTTAATCTTATCAATTGCAGACATGGCCGTATTGACCGCCGTATCAAAGCCAATCGTATATTCTGTACAATTGATATCCAAATCAATCGTCCCTGGAATTCCGATGGTGTTAATTCCAAGCGCCGAAAGCTTTTGAGCGCCGCGGAAGGAACCGTCGCCGCCGATAACAATTAAACCGTCAATTCCATGCTCCTTTAAAATCTGAGCGCCTTTCTGCTGACCCTCCTTGGTCTCAAATTCCTTACATCTGGCCGTAAATAAAATCGTACCGCCAAGGCGGGCAATCTCAGACACCATTCGAGAATCCATATCTATAATTTCATTATTCAATAAACCGGCATAGCCGCGCTTAATTCCTTTCACCTTCATACCACTGGCCAATGCTGTCCGAACAACGGCACGAATCGCAGCGTTCATTCCCGGGGCATCGCCTCCGCTGGTCAATATACCTACAGTATTTACTTCTTTCATCAAAGTACCTCCTGTTCCTTTTATATTAAATTTGCTCACAGCATACGATAGACGTCAACTGTTCACAGTATATCATGTTTTCATATTATTTTAAAGGGATGTATGTCTCAATTTTCCCTTCCTGAAAGCTCGGGAGTTTTTCATACAAATGGAAAATCTGGTCAAGCATCGGAAATAAAAATACTGCGCCGCTGCCTTCGCCCAGGTGAAAATCCCCGTAAATAACTGGCTTCAATCCAAGCATTTCCAGAGCCAGCGCCGCTCCCGGTTCTTTCGAACAATGGGAAGCAATCATCACATCCGACGATGCCGGAGCAAGCTGTTTTGCCAAAAGGGCGGCCACAGCGGCAATGAAGCCGTCAAGAACCACCGGAACTCCCGCGGCCGCTGCGCCTAAAAAGACGCCCGTCAACCCGGCAATATCCAGGCCGCCAACCTTCGCCAGAATGTCGATGACATCCGCCGATTTTGGCTGGTTGAGTTCAACGGCTCTTTCAATCGTCCGGATTTTTTGTTCCAGTCCTTCACTGGAAAGGCCCGCTCCCCGGCCGGTTACATAGGACACCGGTTTTCCTGAAAGCACCGCCAGAACTGCGCTGCTGCTCGTCGTATTGCCAATTCCCATCTCGCCTGTGGCAAAAAGCTGATATCCTTCCCCGGCCTTTTTTATCGCCAGGTTTGCCCCGGCCTCGATGGCCGACACAGCCGTATCCCGGCACATCGCCGGCCCCACGGCCATATTGTCCGTACCGCGCATCCGGGAAATATCCAGAACGCCTTCAACTTTTTCTTTCATTCCGATATCTGCCACAAGGAACTCGCTTCCCGCCATCTCAGACATAAGCGCTATTGTCGCCCTCCGATGAAGCATATTATCCACAACCTGGGTTGTCACATGATAGTCGGATTGACTGACGCCCTCCGCAATGACGCCATTATCGGCAGCCATGACAATCGTCAGCTTTTTTTGAATCTGCGGCCGCACGCTTCTCTGTACGCCGGCAATATGTACCAGCGTTTCCTGAAGCCATTCCAGACTCCTTAAAGGAATACATTTATTATCCCATATTTTCCAGACCTGATTCATAACCGCCGCATCTGCCGGATGAATCCGGCGGCATATTTCTTCTAACGTTAATGCTCTGCTCAAGCCTTCTCTCTCCTTCCAAAGGTCAGCGCCTCAGATTCAGTCCTTTCAGCACAGGAAAATCCTGGAGAATTTCAAATTCCGTATATGCTCCCTGCCGGATTTCCAAATGCCATATATTGGATACATCCATTCCCAGAAAATGGCACATCAGGCATTGCATGGGACCGCTATGCCCGACAAAAAGAACATTTTCCGCCTTTTTAAAAGCCTTATCGCTAAAAAGCTTATCCCATCCTTCCAGCACCCGCCGACTAAAATCGCAGAACGCTTCCCCCTGCGTCGGCGGACAGTGCAGCCAGTCCTTCGCCATCGCTTCGTAGTCCCCGGAGTACAGCTCCCGTACCTGCGTATAATGCAGTCCCTCCCAGGCTCCAAAATCCATTTCATTAAAGGCGGATATCGGATATATTTCCGGTGTCGGCGTATCCGCCGCCTGCAGCGAAGGGCCGAACCTTCTTCTCTC
>CABUAW010000002.1 GCA_902489645.1 uncultured Lachnospiraceae bacterium
ATAAGTTTTCCCGCAAAATAGCCCTCCGGCCGTTTGAAGGTACTGCCCGCGCTCGGATATTCCAACGGCTGCTTCTCCCGGCGCTGTCGTGACAATTCTTCAACTTTCGCCAAAATTTCCCCGGCATCGCCCGGTTTAAACGTCATAACCGCCGATAAAACGATAAACGCATCTTTCTGAATACGGCTGGTACGATATCCCAGTTCCAGCGCTTCCAGTGAAAATTCCCGGATTTTTCCGGCGCCATCCACCGCCCGGACAGATTCGATAAGCTGCTTCATTTCGCCGCCATAAGCGCCCGCATTCATCGTAACCGCGCCTCCAAGAGTTCCCGGAATTCCTGTGGCAAATTCAAAGCCCGTATATCCTCTGGCGGATATATCCTTCGCCAATTTGGCCAGCATTATTCCGGCGCCTGCACAGACACGGATGGCTCCGTCCGTTTCCTGAATTTCCAGAAAATCCAGATTTCTGCATATTTGAAAAATAACGCCCCGGAAGCCTTTATCCCCGACAAGGAGATTGCTCCCGTTTCCTATAATATAAAAAGGTATCTGCCTTTCCTGACACCATCTCAATCCGTGAATCAAAGCTTTTTCTGTCTGCGGACAGGCAAAGATATCCGCCGGTCCCCCAATCCGAAAGGTCGTATGATTTTTCATAGGCTCATTTTCCCATACCTGCCCCTGTCCAATCACCATTTCCAATTGTTCTGCTAATGTCATAAAATGCTGTCCTTTCTATCTTTTTGAGAAATCATATAAGCCGCACCGGCAATTCCGGCCTCGTTTCCCAACACGGCCAAACGCACCGGCGTATTTTTAAGTCCCGGAAATGCCTGCGCCTTAAAATGCTTTTCAATCATTGCCCGCAGATATTCGCCGGCCGCCGAAACTCCGCCGCCAATCAGTACACATTCCGGATTCACCACCGTACAAATCCCGGCCAGGGTCCGGCCAAGATACATCGTAATTCTATCCATGATTTTCTCTGACACCGCATCCTTCGACTTTGCGGCATCCAGTACATCCTTAGCGCTGATTTGACCCTTTTCCTTCAATAAATCCCTCAATACCGAAGGTTCGTCCGATTTAGACAGATAGTGACGGGCATAATTCACAATTCCCGTCGCCGAGGCAATCTGTTCCAGACAACCCCGGTTGCCGCAATTACATCTTCCGGTAATATCCGCTTCCTCCACACAGAGGATATGGCCAATCTCTCCGGCACAGCCGCCAAAACCATTTAAAATCTGACCGTCAACGACAATACCGCCGCCGACTCCGGTTCCGAGCGTAACCATTACCAGGCTTGTGCAGTCTTTTCCGCCGCCGAGCCACATTTCCCCGAGAGCTGCCACATTGGCGTCATTGGCCGCTTTGATTGGAATATGCAGTTTCGAATCTCCGTCGGTCATGCCGCCCTGACTGCCGAAAGCCGCCGACAATACGTCCGCAAACACATCGGCCACCGCCATCTCAGACCACCCGAGATTCACGCAGCCCTTAACAATATTGCCGTTTAAAACCGGTCCCGGCAGACCGATTCCCACGCCGTCCAGTTCCTGTGCCTTAATGTTTTTCTCCGCGCATTTTTTCACAATGGCCCCGGCAATCTCCGAAAGAATGTGCGAACCATTATCCTGTGTATTTGTCGGAATGGACCACTTCTCCCGGAGCCGGTCGTCAAACAGTCCGAGCTTAATCTCCGTTCCACCCACATCAACGCCTATCGTCCACTGTCCCATTTTACATATCATCCTGCTTTCCCTGCAAATTTCCCGTCACTCTGCGGTACAATTCCTGAGCTGCGTTATAACCCATCTGTTTTTGACGGTAATTAATCGCCGCCGCCTCAACAATCACCGCCACATTCCGTCCCGGACGAATCGGAATCGAATGGCATACGACCTTATTTCCAAGATATTCCGTATACTGTTCATCCAGACCCAAACGGTCATATTCTCTTTCCCTGTTCCATGATTCCAGTTTCACCACAAGACTGATTTTCTGCGTTTCCCGCACGCTCTGAATTCCAAACAGCGACTTGACATTGACAATACCGATACCGCGCAGTTCAATGAAATACCGGGTAATATCCGGCGCCGTTCCGACCAGTTCCGTATCGCTGATTTTTTTAATCTCCACCACATCATCGGAGACAAGACGATGGCCACGTTTAATCAATTCCAGCGCCGCCTCGCTCTTACCGATACCGCTTTCACCGATAATCAGCACGCCCTCGCCGAAAACGTCCACCAGCACACCGTGAATGGAGATTCTCGGCGCCAGCTCTTCCTGAAGCACGCGGATGGCTTTATTCATAAAACCGCAGGTGCCGTCCGGATAAAGCATCAGGGGAATCTGATACCGGGTTGCCAGTTCAATCACTTCCTCGGACGGTTTCAGGTTCCGGCAGAAAACCATACACGGAATACCCGCCTGAAAAATCTTCTCATACATCTTCACTCCGTGGTCTTCGTAATTCATTTCAACATAAGCGCTTTCCACCATGCCCACAATCTGAAGCCGTTCAAAATCAAAATGTTCAAAAAAGCCGGCCAACTGTAACGCCGGGCGATTGACGTCTGACTGACGGATTTCTACCTTATTTACATCGACTTCCGGATTCAAAAGCGTCAGCCGTAATGGCTCCATAATTTTGCTTAATTTTACATGGTAAGTATCTGGTATATGTTCAAACATGTCCCTACTCCTCTCCTTAACTAACTGTTCACAGTATACCACATCCACTGTTTAACATCAATGCGGCTGTTTTCTGAAAAATGTGTAGACCGACTCGGCCGCCGCCTCATTCATGGACGGCACCTGCTTTAATTCCTCCACAGATGCCTCCCGGATTTTTTGAATATCGCCATAATGGCGCATTAGGGCCTTGCGCCGGGTTTCCCCGATACCCGGTATATCTTCCAGAATGGAATGTACCTGGCTCTTACTTCGCAGGCTCCGGTGGTATTCAATGGCAAACCGGTGGGCTTCGTCCTGAATCCGCGTCACCAGTCGAAAAGCCTCCGAAGTCCGGTCAATCCCAATCTCTTCATCATCAAAATAAATGCCCCTTGTCCGGTGAAAATCATCCTTGACCATACCGCAGACCGGAATATCCAATCCAAGCTCCATCAGGACCTTCTGGGCAATATGAACCTGCCCCTTGCCGCCATCCATTAAAATCAAATCCGGGAACAGCGAAAAGCTTCCCATGGCTGCATCCATGTGTTTTTCTTCCAATTCTCTCTGCTCCTTCTGTCCGTGGGTAAACCGCCGTGTCAGCACTTCTTCCAGGCTGTGATAATCGTCCTGTCCCTGAATATCACGGATTTTAAATTTCCGGTAGGCGCTCCGCTTTGGTTTTCCCTTTTCATAGACCACCATGGAACCGACCTTTTCAAAGCCGCTGATATTGGATATGTCATAGGCCTCCATCCGGGTCAATAAAGGCAATCCAAGCAAATCTGCCAATTCCCGGACAGCACCCACGGTGCGCGCCTCTTCCCGTTTCAATTTTTCGCTGTCCTTATTCAAAATATTCAGAGCATTTTTATTCGCCAGTTCCACAAGACGTTCCTTCTGGCCCTTCTTTGGCACCCTGAGAACAACCTTCTGGCCCCGTTTTTCCGACAGCCACCGGAGAATAATGTCCGAATCTTCAATCGTTTCCGGCAGCATCAATTCCCTTGGCACAAACGGTGATTCTCCGTAAAACTGTTTGACGAAAGACGTCAGAACGGATGTCCGGCTCTCGCTCTCCACCCCCGTCAGATAATAATGGTCCCGTCCAATCAGACGTCCGTTTCGGATAAAAAACACCTGAACCACCGCTTCATTGCCGGCCCGGGCCAGGCCAATGACATCCTTATCCTCCATCTGGGAGCTTGTAACCTTTTGTTTTTCCGTAATCTGCTGAATACTCCGAATCAAATCCCGGTATTCCATGGCCTTTTCATAGGCCATCGCCTCCGAAGCCTCCATCATTTTATCAGTGAGCATCTGAATCACCGGCTCATAATTTCCGCCCAAAAACTGCAGTACCTGATGCATCTGCTTCTGGTAGTCCTCCTGGGAAATCAAGCCCTGGCACGGCGCCTCGCACTGGCCGATATGATAATAAAGGCAGGGCCGTCCAATCCCGATATCCTTCGGCAGATTTCTGTGACAGCTCCGTATCTTATATATTTTCCTTAAAAGCTCTATGGTATCCTTCACCGCCCCGGCGCTGGTATAGGGTCCAAAATATTTGGATTTATCCTTTTTCATCAGCCGCGAAAACAAAATTCTCGGATAGGCCTCCCCTGTCGTCACCTTTATATATGGATAGGTTTTGTCATCCGTCAGCATCGTATTGTACTTCGGACGGTATTCTTTAATTAAATTACACTCTAAAACAAGGGCTTCCAGCTCCGAATCGGTAATAATGTACTCAAACCGGGCAATATGGCTCACCATCCGGGCAATCTTCGGGGTCAGATTGCGGCTGTCCTGAAAATACTGACGTACCCGGTTTTTCAGGCGAATGGCTTTTCCCACGTAAATAATTTCATCCTGCGCATTATGCATCAGATAAACCCCCGGCTTTGCCGGAAGCTTTTTCAATTCCTCTTCAATATCAAACAATTCAGAACCCCCTTCCCTGGTATCCGATTTTGTCTGTCTGCTTCTCTGTCATTTACTTAAAAAAGGTAAACATCCCATGCCAAAAACATGGCTGTTTACCTTTTATTGTTTATTCATTCTCCGGAATTTCAGCCCCGGAAATTTCTTTTTCAGAAGCCTCTTCCTGATTTTCCGGCTCTGGAATTCCCTTGACCTCCCGGAAAATCTGCATAAATTCTTTTCCTGTAATCGTCTCTTTTTCAATAAGGAATTCGGCAATCCGGTCCATACACTCCCGATTTTCTTTTAAAAGCGCCACCGCCTTATCGTAGGCCTCTTTTAAAATCTGCATGACTTCCTTATCAATCTCCGTCGCTGTCTCCTGGCCGCAGTTCAATACGGTATGGCCGCTCAAATAACGGTCCTCCACGCTCTCAAGGCTCATAAGACCAAACTTTTCGCTCATACCATACTGGGTAACCATCGCCCGCGCGACAGCCGTCGCCCGTTCAATGTCATTGGACGCCCCCGTCGTCACCGAATCGAAAACAGTGCTTTCCGCCGCACGGCCGGCCAACATGGTAACCAGCTCTTCTTCCATCTCAACCTGGGACATGAGGAACTTTTCTTCCTCCGGCACCTGCATAACATAGCCCAGCGCCCCCATCGTTCTCGGAACGATGGTAATTTTCTGTACCGGCTCCGTATTTTTCTGCAAAGCGGCAACCAACGCATGGCCAACCTCATGATAAGTAACAATCTGACGTTCTTTCTGACTCAAAATCCGGTCTTTCTTTTCCTTACCTGCGATAACGACCTCAACGGATTCGAACAAATCCGCCTGAGACACCGCATTCCGTCCCCGCTTTACAGCCAGAAGCGCGGACTCATTGATAATATTCGCCAAATCCGAACCCACCGCTCCGGAAGTTGCCTTTGCAATCTCATCAAAATCTACCGTTTCATCCATATGCACATTTCTGGAATGAACCTTTAAAATATCTACGCGGCCTTTTAAATCCGGTTTTTCCACAATAATCCGCCGGTCAAAACGTCCCGGACGCAAGATGGCCGGGTCCAGAATCTCCGGACGGTTCGTCGCTGCCAAAACAATAATACCCTTTGAGGAATCAAAGCCGTCCATTTCCGAAAGGAGCTGGTTTAATGTCTGCTCCCTTTCATCATTGCCGCCATATCTTGAATCCCTGCTCTTACCGATGGCATCCAATTCATCAATAAAAATAATACACGGCGCTGTTTCCTGAGCTTTTTTAAACAAGTCGCGGACACGGGATGCGCCGACGCCGACAAACATCTCCACAAAATCCGAACCGGTCAGAGAATAAAAAGGAACGTTGGCCTCTCCGGCCACAGCCTTTGCCAGCAATGTTTTTCCGGTTCCCGGAGGTCCCACAAGCAGGGCGCCCTTCGGCAATTTTGCACCAATTCTCGTATATTTCGCCGGATTATGAAGAAAATCGACAATTTCCGTCAGCGATTCCTTGGATTCCTCCTGACCCGCCACGTCTCTGAACGTAATTCCCGTTTCTTTCTGCATATAGGTTTTGGCCGTGGATTTTCCAACGCCCATCATGCCGCCGCCCTTCATCGAGCGCATCAGCCACCAGAGCATTAAGCCCATAGCCAGTATCGGAAGAATATAACTCATAAAGAGCGTCAAAATCATCGAGCTGGAAGAGCTGACCTCCTCCTTAAATTCCACGCCGCCGGCCTCAAGCCGCTCGGCCAGTCCGTCATAATCAACCTTTCCGGTCCAGTAGGTCACCGCCATCGGTGAATCATCTTTGACAAACTCTATCGTATCGTATTTAATCTCCGCCTTTTTTACTTCTCCCGCATCGACCCATTCGAGAAATTGATTATACGGGACCTCCTCGCGCCGTCCCTCCTGCATTTTAGAAAACAGGCTGTGAATCAAAAGCACCGCCACAACCGCTGTGACGAGAATAATAAGCAAATTCTGTATATTCTTTTTATTTTCATTATCTTTTTTATTTCTATCATCTCTGTTGTTATCTTCCATGTTTCCTCCTTTAGCCATTCTCTAACGGCTGCCATCTAATTATTATAATGGTCCTTCGGTTTCAAATCAATACTTGTTCCAAAATTTTCGATGAAAAAAGTATGGATAAAGTGTGAATTTAGGTGTATAATGTCTTAATTATTAATATCGACAATTTTGATTCATACAGTACAAGGAGGAACATCATGGCAGTAAAATACGTCTTTGTCACCGGAGGTGTTGTATCCGGTCTTGGAAAAGGTATCACGGCGGCCTCTCTCGGCCGGCTTCTGAAAGCCAGAGGCTACAGCGTTACTATGCAGAAATTTGACCCCTATTTAAATGTTGACCCGGGAACCATGAACCCTTATCAGCACGGAGAAGTTTTTGTCACCGACGACGGTACGGAAACCGACCTGGATTTGGGCCATTATGAACGTTTTATTGACACATCTTTGAATAAACAAAGTAATGTCACCAGCGGAAAAGTTTACTGGGATGTTTTGTCCGCAGAACGCCGCGGAGACTTTGGCGGTAATACGGTACAGGTGATTCCTCATATAACCAACGCCATTAAAAGCCGTTTTTACCGGAATGACCAGAATAAAGCGACAGAAATCGCCATCATCGAGGTTGGCGGTACTGTCGGCGATATTGAAAGTCAGCCGTTCCTTGAATCTATCCGTCAGTTCCAGCACGATATCGGCCGTGAAAACTGCATGCTGATTCACGTGACGCTGATTCCGTATCTGCGCAGTTCGGGAGAAATGAAAACAAAGCCGACTCAGAATACGGTCAAGGACCTCCAGGCCCTCGGAATTCAGCCGGATGTTATCGTCTGCCGTTCCGAATTGCCGCTGACCGATGATATCAAGGACAAAATATCTCTTTTCTGCAATGTTCCTCAGAATTGTGTAATTGAAAATCTGGATGTGGACGTCCTCTATGAAGCCCCTCTGGCTATGGAAAAAGAACGTCTCGCCCACGTGGTCTGTAAACGTCTCGGCATTGACTGTCCGGAGCCGGATTTGGAAGACTGGAAGGCTATGGTCAACGCCTGGAAGCATCCTGAAAGGGAAGTTACCATTGCCCTTGTCGGAAAATATGTCCAGCTCCATGACGCCTACCTGAGCGTCGTTGAAGCATTGAAGCACGCCGCCGTGGCCAACCACGCCGAAGTGCATATTCAGTGGGTGGATTCCGAGCTTGTCAGCTCCTACAATGTCGCCGAGGTTCTCGGCAATGTTGACGGGATTCTTGTACCGGGCGGTTTCGGTGACCGCGGTATCGAAGGTAAGATTACCGCCATCCAGTACGCCCGCGAGAATAATATTCCGTTCCTCGGTCTCTGTCTCGGTATGCAGATGGCTATCGTGGAATTTGCCCGCCATGTCCTGGGTTACGCGGACGCTCACAGCTCCGAATTAAATCCTGCGACGACCCATCCGTTCATCCATATTATGCCGGACCAGCACGGAATCACCGATTTGGGCGGCACTTTAAGACTTGGCGCGTATAAATGTATTCTCGACCCGAATTCCAAGGCCTACCAGCTTTACGGCACCCGTGAAATTGACGAGCGCCACCGCCACCGCTATGAGGTCAACAACGATTACCGTCAGGAATTGGTCGAAAACGGTATGAGCCTTTCCGGCGTATCTCCGGACGGCCGTATTGTGGAGATGATTGAGCTGAATTCCCATCCCTGGTTTGTAGCTACCCAGGCCCACCCGGAATTCAAATCCCGTCCAAATAAATGTCATCCGCTGTTCCGTGGATTCATCGAGGCAGCGTTAAAGGCACAGTAAGCCTAAAAAACTGGAATGAGCCGGATGGCCCGTTCCAGTTTTTTTAATCGTTTTTTCGCCTTTATCCGTGCCGCTGTCCATCTGCGTCCGGCCATCCGGCCAGCTTTCTCAATTCATTTTCATCCTCGATATGGTACCCCTGAACCCCTTTAGACAAAATATCTTTTTTTACAAAGTCGGCAATGACATAGAGTAAATGCCGGTAACTGACGCCCAGAAATTCCGCAATCTCTGTGTGCCTTTCCCGATACCATCCATTATAAGACATATTTAAAATCACCCTGGCCAGACGAACCTGGAGCGGGTACGATTGGTTTCCCGAATAGTGGTTCGTGTTTTGGGTCGCCTTATGACTTAGAAATACGCACAAATATTTCAGGAATTTATTATCCGACAAAAGCCGTTCCTTACATCTTGAAATATCAATTGCATAGCAGGTGCAGGCCGTAATTGCTTTTACGCCGTTGGTTTCCCGCTCCGTATCCAGCAATTCCATTTCTCCCAGGAAGCAGGGCGCATCCAGAAAATTTATCAGAGATACCCGGCCGTTATCATGGGTCAAAAAAAGTTTTGCCCGTCCCTCCGTCAGAAAATATAATACCGACGTCCTTTCTCCCTCACGCATAATCATATCATCCGAATCAAAAGTAAGGACTTCAACATAAGGTTTTATATCAAAGGAAAAAATATCCGGCATCGGAAATTGTTTCATGTATTCTTCCGTTTGCCTTTTATCAAATCGAAGCATTGCAGCGCCTTTCTATATGAGAAATCTCATATTGTCTTTTTTAATTTCCTATTATAATAATAAAAAAGGAGGATATCAATAATGAATTCAAAAGAATATTGGAACAGTGTTTCTGAAACCAAACAATTTACAACCCCATTTCAGTTTGAAGCGTTTGAAAAATACGTCCGTCCATCCGCCCTGATTCTGGACATCGGATGCGGCTATGGCAGAACGCTGCACGAGCTGTCTCTGCGCGGGTATCACAACCTGATTGGTATTGATTTTTCAGAAGGCATGATTTCCCGGGGTCATTCTTTATTTCCGGAACTGAATCTGCAGGTTAAAACCGGTCCCTCTGTCAATATGGAAAATGAAAGTGTGGACGCCGTCATCCTTTTTGCCGTCTTAACCTGTATTATCTCTGATGAGGAACAGCGCGAACTCATTCAGGAGATTCAACGCATTTTAAAGCCCGGCGGAATTTTATATATCAATGATTTTCTTCTGAATGATGATGAACGCAACCGAAACCGTTATGCGGCCGCCTCCGGCAAATACCCGGTTTACGGCACATTTGAGCTTCCTGAAGGCGCAGTTCTCCGTCATCATTCCGAAACATGGATAAAAAGCCTTTTATCCGACTTTCATACACAGGAATACGAACATTTAATTTTTACGACAATGAATGGGCATCAATCTAATGGATTTTATTTTATCGGAAGTCTTTTAAAGAAACCGCTCTAACACCTGGGCCACACCGTCCGCACCGCATGGCGGTGCAACGACATCGGCGGCCTGTTTAAGAATCGGAACGGCGTTGCCCATGGCAACGCCGAAGCCGGCGTACTGAATCATTTCCAAATCATTTTCTCCGTCTCCGAAGGCAGCAATCTGTTCCCGTGAAACGTCCAGTTCCCCGGCCAGCCACTCCAAAGCGCTGCGCTTGCAGACGCTGCCGTGACTGATTTCTATATAACGCGGAACGGATGAGGTGACATAAAGTCCCTCAAGGCTTTCGAGCCTCCGCCGCATCTCTGCCTTTAATTCCATATCATGAACAATAAAATTAATACCTTCTATCTCATCCCTGTGTGTTCTCACAAAATCCGGCATATCCGGCACGGGGTGACGTGTTGTCCGAACATACTCTGCGGACATTGCTCCGGCGCCAAATTGCTCCGGATGGTCAAAATATATTTTCGATGTATAAGGAACTCCGCATATAAAAGCCTCCATCGGACAGGTATAATCTCTGTAAAAATCCAGAAGTCTCTCAATTTGCTCCGACGTCATATCCCGTTTAAAAATGCGCCGTCTGTCTGAAAGCCGGAATATACTGCTGCCGTTTGATGTGATGACATATTCCATTCCCGAAATTCGAATAAGCTCTTCCGGCACGGCCTGGAAAGCCCGTCCGCTGGCCACCACCAGATGAATTCCCCGGGCGGCTGCGGCCGTCAGCGCATCCTTTGTCCGTTTCGTTAATATTTTATTTTTTCCTATCAAAGTGCCATCCACATCCATGGCCGCCAATTTTATATGTCTCATCGTTTCCCTCAAAGCAATATTTTCAGATACAGCCCCTTTATCTACGGAATAAGCAAGAAGCCGTCATCATAAGACAACGGCTTCTAAGGGTTATATTATTATGGGATTCAAAGGGCTAATTCATTGTTATGTTAATTTCTTAACAAAAGCACATTATATACCTTTTGTCAATAATTTGCAATAGTTTTTTTAATGTTTTTTGTTTTTTTGTAAATACTCATGGATTCCTGCCGCGGCCGCCTTTCCTGCGCCCATAGCCAAAATAACTGTCGCAGCGCCGGTCACCGCATCGCCGCCCGCAAAAACACCCGGACGACTTGTGGAGCCATCGCTTTCCTCGGCAACGATACATTTTCTTCGGTCCGTATCCAATCCCTTTGTTGTTGCGGAAATCAATGGATTCGGCGAGGTTCCAAGGGCCATAATCACCGTATCCGCCTCTATATCATACTCAGAACCGGGAACTTCCACCGGACTTCTTCTTCCGGATTCGTCCGGCTCTCCAAGTTCCATACGAATACAGCGCATCCCGCGAACCCAGCCGCCGTCGTCAACCAATATTTCTACCGGATTATTCAGCAGGTGGAACTGGATACCCTCTTCTTTCGCATGATGAACTTCTTCGGCTCTGGCCGGAAGTTCTTTTTCGCTCCGGCGATAAACGATATGCGTCTCCGCACCCAGTCGGAGAGCCGTACGGGCCGCATCCATCGCCACATTGCCGCCGCCGACAACGACAACCTTTTTACCCTCATGGATTGGTGTATCATAATGCATAAAAGCCTTCATCAGATTATTTCGGGTTAAGTATTCATTTGCCGAAAATACGCCGTTGGCCTGTTCTCCCGGAATCCCCATAAACTTCGGAAGTCCGGCGCCGGAACCGATGAATACCGCGTCAAAGCCTTCTTCTTCCATCAATTCATCAATCGTCACCGATTTGCCGACAACCACGTCTGTTTCTATCTCAACGCCAAGTTTTTTAACGTTCTCCACTTCATGGGCCACAACTCTGTCCTTTGGCAGACGGAATTCCGGAATACCATAGACAAGAACGCCGCCGGCCTGGTGAAGCGCCTCAAAGATTTTCACCTGATACCCCATCTTTGCCAAATCGCCGGCGCAGGTCAGACCGGCCGGTCCGGAACCGATAACAGCCACCCGTTCCGGCCGCTGTTCCTTTGTCTTTGACGGTTCCACGCCATTTTCACCGGCCCAGTCCGCTACAAAACGTTCAAGCTTTCCGATAGCCACCGCATCGCCCTTTTTGCCGAGAATACATTTGCCCTCGCACTGGGTTTCCTGTGGACAAACACGTCCGCAGACCGCCGGCAGTGAAGAAGATTCATTAATAATATCATAAGCCTTCTTAAAATTTCTGTTTTTCACTTCCTGAATAAATTCAGGTATGTTAATCGATACCGGACATCCCTGAACACAGAGCGGTTTTGCACAATGCAGGCAGCGCCCGGCTTCCGCTACCGCCTCTTCTTCCGAATATCCAAGACATACTTCCTCAAAATTTTTTGCTCTTACCAACGGTTCCTGTTCTCTCACCGGAACCCGTGTCATATTTACTGCCATTATGCTTCACCTCCACACTGTCCGCAGCCGCCGTGATGTGTATCGCCCTCGGTTTCTCTCAGGAGCGCCCGGCCTTCTTCTGTCTTATACATCTGCTGACGCTGCATCGCCTGGTCGAAATCCACCAGATGCCCGTCAAATTCCGGCCCGTCCACACAGGCAAATTTTACCTTGCCGCCAACAGTGACACGGCAGGCCCCGCACATTCCGGTACCGTCTACCATAATCGGATTCAAACTTACCGTTGTCGGAATATCCAGGCTCTTCGTCATCAGGCTGGCAAACTTCATCATAATCATTGGACCAATAACAACACAGTGGTCATACTGTTTATGCTGATTTTTTACCAAATCTTCAAGGACCTGGGTGACCAGCCCCTTAAAGCCATAGGAACCGTCGTCCGTAGCCACATAAAGATAATCGGAGACTGCGGCCATCTCTTTTGTGAGAATCAATAAATCCTTTGTTTTTGCTCCAATAATTACATCCACCTTAATCCCATGCTCGTGGAGCCATTTCACCTGCGGATATACCGGAGCGGTACCAACGCCACCGGCAATAAACAGCATTTTTTTTGACTGGAGTGTTTCTATATCTTCATGGACAAATTCGGACGGATTACCAAGCGGTCCGGTCACATCCAAAAACGCATCGCCCTCTTTCAGATTCGCCATGCGTATTGTGGAACTTCCCACAGACTGGAAAACAATGCTGATTGTCCCTTCCTCCCGATTATAATCGCAAATAGTCAGAGGAATCCGCTCGCCTCTTTCATCCATTCGCACAATAACGAATTCCCCCGGTTGACAGGCTTTTGCAACTCTTGGCGCTTCCACTTCCATGTAAAAGATTTTTTCTGCCAATTTTTTGACTTTCCGTATTTTAAACATAATTCCCCTCCTGGAAAACCTTTAATTCTTTACTTGCTTGAAGTGTCGATTTTGTGTGTAGATTATACTCCGATTTAGTCAGAAATGCAAGGTAAGTTTACGACTTAACAATGTCTTTAAAACTCCGCCGCATATTTCTCCCTGAGCGCCTTGACGACTTCTTCTTCATGCATGCCTCTGGAACCCTTCACAAGAATGGCATCGCCGTCGGATATATTTTCCAAAAGCCAGCGAATGGCCTCTTCATTCGTGTCAAAACTGCACACGGCAATTCCCGCTCCCGAATCAATAATGGCCTTCGCCAGAGCTTTCATTTCCTGGCCGACAGTGACGACCATATGAAGCTGCTGTTTTGCCAGGGCAAGCCCTGTCTCATAATGACACTGCCAGGATATATCGCCCAATTCAAGAATATCGCCAAGCACTGCTATTTTCCGTCCCGGATTATCCAACTGCATCAACACGTCCACACCGGATTTCACCGAAGCCGGACTGGCATTGTAAGTGTCGTCAATCACTTTGATACCATTGGCAAGATGGTTAATCTGCTGCCGCATCGGGATGCCCGCATAATCTTTTAATCCCTCTTTGGATACCTCCGGTTCAATCCCAAAATATTTCGCCACGGCGACGGCCACCAGGGCATTCTGCACATTGTGCAGGCCAAGCTGCCGGATAACCACATGCTCCCGTCCTTCCGGATATACCAGTGTAAAACAATTTTTTCCATCCTCAATGTGCATATTTTCCGCCCGATAGTCACAGCCTTCCGACGTTCCAAAAAGTGTGACCGGACATCGCATCGTTTCTGCGGCCCGACGCAGGAGGGCGTCGTCGCCATTGAGAAAAATCCGCTGCTTTTCTGAGAAATTCATGGCAATTTTTAATTTTTCTTTCATCGTGTTTTCTTTTTTACCAAACTGGGCAATATGTGCTTCGCCAATATTTGTCACCACGGCCACATCCGGTTCCACAAAGCGAACCAGATTTTCCATTTCCCCGAATTCGCTGATTCCCATTTCTACAACCGCCATTTCCTGCCCCTTTTCCATGCGGAACAGCGTCAGCGGCACGCCAATCTGACTATTCTGATTTCCCGCCGTTTTCATAATATGAAAACGGGTTTCCAACGCCGCGCTAATCATTTCCTTTGTGGAGGTTTTGCCGACACTTCCCGTGATTCCGACAATCGGCATCCGAAACTTCCGCCGATAGTAAGCCGCTAAATCTCCAAGCGCTTTTACCGTATCCTTCACCAGGATATGTACTTTATCTGAAACCGTCACATCACCGTGGGACATAAAAACTCCCGCCGCACCGTGGTCCAGTACCTGGGCAATAAATTTGTGGGCGTCTACCTTTTCGCCGATAATCGGCACAAAGAGACTGCCCGCCTCAGCTTCCCGACTGTCAATACATATATGTTCAATCACCGTCTCCGGATTCCCGGCCAGCAATGTACCGTCTACTGCTTTCACAATTTCGCCTGCAGTCATCGCTTCCACATCAATCATCCCTTCTATATTTAATGTAAGCCTTCCGCGTAGATTATAGCAGGAAATCACGCCTATGTCGATAATTATTTCCTTGACCCCAAACTATACATTTGTTATCCTTATAAGGATTGTGAACACATAAGAAGGGGGAAAATCATGGAAAAAAGAGAGCATTTCTCATCCCGGCTCGGGTTTATTCTTATCTCGGCCGGCTGCGCCATAGGACTTGGAAATGTATGGCGCTTCCCATATATTACAGGTAAATACGGCGGCGCCGCCTTTGTATTGATTTACCTCGTATTTCTCGTCATTCTCGGTCTGCCGATTATGGTCATGGAGTTTTCCGTCGGACGGGCCAGCCAGAAATCAGCCGCCCGCAGTTTTCATATTTTGGAACCGGCCGGAACCAAATGGCACATCACCGGTTATCTGGCGATGGCCGGCAATTATTTACTCATGATGTTTTATACAACAGTAGGCGGCTGGATGCTCTATTATGTCTGCAAAATGATACGCGGTGAATTTGTCAAAATCACGCCGGAGGAAGTCGGCGGCATTTTTAACCGGATGTTGGGGGACCCGGCCGCTATGACGCTCTGGATGCTGATTACCGTCCTCCTTTGTTTTGGCATATGCAGTCTTGGGCTCCAAAACGGTGTGGAACGTATCACCAAGGTCATGATGAGTTTTCTTTTAGTTATTCTTGTTATTTTATGTATACGCAGCGTGACCCTGGATGGTGCCGCAGAAGGGATACGTTTTTACTTAATTCCTGATTTTGGAAAAATCATGGAAAACGGTATCGGCGAAGTCATTTTCGCCGCCATGGGCCAGGCGTTCTTTACATTGAGTCTCGGCATCGGCGCCATGGCTATTTTCGGAAGCTATATCCACAAAGAGCACCGACTTCTCGGCGAATCCATGAATATTTGTATCCTGGATACGTTCATTGCTCTGATGGCCGGACTTGTCATCTTCCCGGCCTGTTTTGCCTTCGGCGTGGACCCGGGCGAGGGTCCCGGCCTTGTATTTGTCACCCTGCCGAATATTTTCAATCAGATGACCGGCGGAAGGATTTTCGGAACACTGTTTTTTATCTTTATGTCCTTTGCCGCCATGTCCACTATCATTGCCGTATTTGAAAATATCCTGAGCTTTTCTATGGATTTGTGGGGTTGGAAGCGAAAAAAAGCCGTCTTAATTAACGGCCTTTTAATCATTATCCTGTCAATGCCCTGTGTCCTTGGCTTCAATATTCTCAGCGGCGTTACTCCGCTTGGCGCCGGCAGTACCATTCAGGATTTGGAGGATTTTCTCGTGTCCAACAACCTGCTGCCCATCGGAAGTCTTTTATACCTGCTCTTTTGCACAAGCAAACGCGGCTGGGGCTGGAAAAACTTCATTGCCGAAGCAGATACCGGAAAAGGCGTTAAATTTCCACAGTGGGCCCGGTTTTATGTCAGCTATATTCTGCCGTTAATTATTCTCTTTATCCTTATTATGGGATACTGGCAGAAATTCTTTGCCTAGTCAAAAAAATCGTTACAGACACGAAAGACTGTCCGTAACGATTTTTGCCGTCTTATGCAATTTTATCTATCCGTTCTTTCACTTCCCGCATCTCTTTTTCAAGATTTGTTACCCGAAGTGCGATTAATTCTTCTTCATTCGTAATTTTTAATGCCTCGTGCAGCTTTCTATGTAAATCAAAATGAGCCTCCGCAATAATTTTTATCCCATGGATAACCTCGTTCTCCAACGTTGTCTCAATCGACTTCACAGTCTCTTTCAATTCTCTGATTTCATTTCTCTGTTTCTGCACTTCTTCTTTTGTATCCTGGATGTCCTTTTTCATCTCCTGAATATCCGCCTTGACGTCTTTCATATCGTCCTGAAGCTCACTGACATCAGCCCTAGTTTCCCTCATCTCCTCCTGAAGTTCGCTGATGTCGGCTCTGACTTCCCTCATCTCCTCCTGAAGTTTGCTGATGTCGGCTTTGACCTCTTTCATCTCCTCCTGAAGTTCCCGGATGTCCGCTTTCATCTCCTGGATATCCGCCTTGACTTCCTTCATCTCTTCCTGGAGTTCCCGGATATCCGCTTTCATTTCCTGAATATCCGCCTTGACTTCCTTCATCTCCTCCTGAAGTTCCCGGATGTCCGCCTTGACCTCTTTCATCTCTTCCTGGAGTTCCCGGATGTCTGCTTTCATCTCCTGAATATCGGCTCTGACTTCCTTCATCTCCTCCTGAAGTTCCTTGATGTCGGCCTTGACCTCTTTCATCTCCTCCTGAAGTTCCCGGATGTCCGCTTTCATTTCCTGAATATCCGCCTTGACTTTTTTCATCTCTTCCTGAAGTTCCTTGATGCCGGCCCTGACTTCCTTCATCTCTTCCTGGAGTTCCCGGATATCCGCTTTCATTTCCTGAATATCCGCCTTGACTTCCTTCATCTCCTCCTGGAGTTTTCGAATGTCCTTTTTCATCTCCTGAACATCCGACTGAACATCCACTACAATCGTCAATATTTTCTGTAGAATTTCTCTATCCTGCGTTTTTCTTTCCTCCTCTCTGACTCATTGTTAATTATTATTATACTTTAAGTGGATTTACAATGCAATTTAAATTTAAATAATCGTATGCCAGGATTCGACAGGAAAACCCGGGGAATTAAATACCCCGGGCACTCCCATGTTTTATCTTTTTTCAAAATGCTGATAATCTTTTGGATTTTCCCAGTCTCCGCCCCAGGTAAAGCCATGTTCTATAAACAATTGATAACACAAATCATCGTGATTAATCATATGTTCCAGGGATGTGTCTTCTCTATTCATGTAAGGTATCGACACATCAAAATAAGTATCCATTCCCCAATCATAGTAAGTCACATAGGGATTATGCAGCGGATTAATATCAATGGCACATCCGAAGGCATGATTGGACAGTGTCACCCCATCCAGGGTTGATACCCGATAATTAAAAGCGGACGTATTATTATTTTCAATGGACCAATTATCATCCGCCCCAAAATCATCGACCAGACGCATTTTTTCGATTTCGTACTGATTCTTATAAAGCTCCTTAAATATCTCAAGAAAATCTTCCGCCAATCCGGTATTGACCATAAGCTCCCCAACATAAATCTGCTGGTCATATCCATAATGAAGCACCTTCAAATATCTGAGGTCTTCCAACGGTATTGTACAGTCTTCTTTATAGGACAGGCCGTAAATTCTGTTAAACAGCTCATCGTCAATCGGATAACTCACAAAATAATCCTCCAACACCTCGCCCTCAATATCTTCCGGAGCAATGACTGTTCCCGCAGCCAGAGCATCCAGATTTTCTATTTTGGGACGGACGGCTGTTTTAGTCCCGGTCCCGGTTTCCGTTTCCGTCTCTGTTTCGGCCTTCGTTTCATAAATTGTAATATTTGCTTTTGTCTGGGTTTCGGCGACCTCTTCCTTTGCCCGGCACCCTTCGAGACTCAAGAGCATACCAAGCCCTATTGCCAACACTATTTTTTTATTCACCATATGCTCTCACTTCCGCTATACAGGTATCCTGCCAATCACGGCCGTCATATACACTGTTAATTGTCAGGCGTACCTTTGAAGCCGGTACTGGCTGGGAAAATTCAATGCATTGCTCAATCTGTCCGTCCGGGAATTCCTGGGTCGTCGTATACTCTCCCACCTGGATTGTCAGACTCTTTGGACGATTATTGTCATAAAACCAGTCCGAACTGCGCCAATTACCAAGATTCAATACCAGATATTTAATGGCGTGTTCGCCATCCAGATAAACTTCAAGATACTGTCCCTCGCCATTTCCGTCAACGCCCTCCTGCCAGGACGTCTCCAGAAGGCCATCCACGGCTACCATGGCCGAATTATCATACCCCTCCTGGACCACAACTGAGCTGGCATAGGCATCCACAAAATTGAACTGGACAGAAGATGAAAGGTCCACATTTGCCGCGTCCTTTCTCACCGCCTGAACAGACGCCAAGTCCACGCTTTCCGGGACTTTTTCTGTCTCTGAAACAGTTTCTCTTCCTATCGTTTCCGGCAGAATCATTCCGTTTTCGACAGTCTCCGGCTGCCCGTAGGCGCTCTCTGCCGCTTCGGTCTGAATGTCTTCCTTCCGTTGTTTTTTCCTGCTCTCTCCGGACTGCATCACCATTCCGATGACGCCGGCAATAACAGCCGCCAAAACAAGGATGACGACAATACCACAGCCAATCATGCAACCCTTTTTCTGCTTTTTCTGGCTGAGTTTATATTCTTCAATCAGCGCCTGTCTTCTTTCCGGCGACATTCCTACAAACGGCACGCCAAATTTCTGAAGATTTTCAATACGTTCCGGCGATGACGGATGGTCCCTGAACATCCCATCAAACAAATCCTTCGGCGTATCATTTCCCCAAGTATCAAAGAGTTCACATAACGCAATGCCATAGCCCAGCTTTGCGGCAAAAATATCCGCTTCAAACTCATGATTACGGCTGGCTTTGGCAATCATAATCTGGCCAAACCGTACCCACACAAGCTGGGCCACTCCCAGAGCAAGCTGACTTAACCAGGTTGACAACTGGACGAAAAAGTAAGCCAGCCCGCCGTCATCATCCGCCGTAAAAATAGCAAAGATACTGCCGATGAAGTGCATCATGCCAACACCGATACTGCATAATACAAAGAATATGTTAATAATCAGGTTGCCAACATTTACAAACAGCCGCAAATCCGTATCATGATGCGCAATATGTCCAAATTCATGGGCCAGAACCGCCTTAATCGTTTCGTCATCATGACGCTGAATTGTTCCCGTATGTATACAAATCGTTTTCCGGCCGGCCGCAAAGGCATTAACGCTGTCGTCCTCCAGATAGTAAAATTTAATATCCTCCGGAAGCTCAGGGTTTTCCTGTCTGGCCCGGCTATATACTTCATCGATTAAAGGCATAATCGCCGACTCCAGCTGCGGATTTTTGGCCAGCGGAATACAATGGAGCTGACGCCGCCGCATCCACTCGCCAAAGGCCGACAGCGAAATAAACACAGAAACCGCATACAGCCCGATGCCGACAGCAATGCCAATGCCAATATTCACACTGGCAAAACAAAGGGCTATAATTCCAACGACAATCAACATATTAATAAAGAAATATATTAAAATTGTCGTATTGCCTTTTTTAAATACTTTTTTTAAAAAATCACCGATATACATAACATCTTCCCTTTTCTCTTTATTTATCCGACTGTACCTTTGTCCCACGTCAATGTATAAACGCCATCTTCGTCACACCGGATATCGCTCTCAAAAAAGACTTTGGCCGCACGAATCAAATATTCCGTATCTTTAACGCCCGCCGTTTCATAGGCGGAATGCATCGCCAACTGAGCAAGGCCAATATCCGCCGTATTCATGGACAGTTGGGTATTTGCAATATTTCCAAGCGTTGAACCGCCGACAATATCTGAACGATTGGCAAAAATCTGATATGGCACACCGGCCTTCTCACAAATTGTTTTAAAAATGGCGCCGGACACCGCGTCGGTTGTATAACGCTGGTTCGCATTGTATTTTATGACAATTCCCTCATTCATAAAAGGACGGTTCGTCACATCCGATTTTTCCATATAATTTGGATGGGCCGCATGGGCGTTATCGGCCGATACCATAAAACCGGAGGCCAGCGCCCGGGTACGCTCAATATCATTTAAGCCGTTTTCAAAACAAATGCGAAATACGACGTCTTTCAGAAAATCGGACGCAGCCCCCTGCTTTGTCGTACTTCCCACCTCTTCATTGTCCAGTACGGCCATCAAAGGCACCTGGGTATAGCGCTCCAAATCAGAAAAACCCTTCATAGCCGCAAAAACGCATTGCAAATCATCCAGCCGGGCCGAAGAAACATAATCGCCTTCTGCTCCCCAGACACAGCCCTTTGTCCTCGAATACAGGAACAAATCGTGGCCAATAATTTCCGTTTCAGCCACGCCGGCCGCTTCGGCAATCTTTTTCATAAATATGCCGCCGGCGGCGCCGTCCCCAAATAAAGGCAGCAAATCCTTCTGGGGATTATATTTATAACCGTCGTTAATATTCCGGTTCATATGAATCGCCAGACTCGGAATCACCAGCGAATCTCTGTCCAGATTAACCAGTTTGGAAACAATACGGCCGCCGTCGCGGACTAACAATCTTCCCGCTACGGACAAAGGCCGGTCAAACCAGGTGGACATAATCATTCCGCCATATTTTTCCACATTCAGCTTGACATATTTATTTTCTACTTTTAATTCCGGAATTTCCTTAATTTTAAAGGTCGGCGAATCACTGTGGCTTGCCATAATATGAAATCCCGTCACCTGTTCCGGCATATAAAATGCAATCAATGAAGAATTATTTCGCGTCACATAGTATTTGCCGCCGCTTTCCAGGCGCCATACGCCGTTTTCCTGCAGCCGCCGAAAGCCAAGCGCGTGAAGTTCCTCCATCAATACCTCTATCGTCTGAAAACAGGTCGGGCTTTTTTCTATAAATTCAAGTAATTCCTTCGGATTATAACCTTGCATGTCCATCTCCTTCTCAATGTCCATAGACCGAATTTCCTTCCAAAGTCACCATGGTAATACCGCCCTGCGCAAGCATATCTTTATATTTGGAAATAATAAACACATCCGCAGAAAAAGCCAACGGCGGAAGCAGCTTCATATCCTCAATGCTAAACCAGCCCGCATCGGTAATATCATCCCCCGGCTTTAAGGTTTCACTGCCATGATAATGGGAAAGCAGCACGACAACCACCGAACAGACGCCGTTATCAAACTGATTTGAGACAACATTTATAATGCCATCCGGCAAGCTTGTGATTCCCGTCTCCTCTTTCACCTCCCGGAGCGCCGCCTCCAGATAGGTTTCGTCATATTCTATGTACCCGCAGGGCAGACACCATTTTCCCGGATATATGGATTCCTCTCCCCGCTTCCCAAGTAATATTTTTCCCTCGTCATTGACGACAAGCACCGCAATACACGGATAGGGATTTCTGTAATGAATATAGCCGCAGCTCGGACATTTCTGGCGGATAACCCCGCCTTCCTCAAAATCCCTGCACTTCGCTCCGCATTTGATACAAAACATAGCTGCCTCCTTAATAATAAGTAATATTTACCTGCTTGCCCAGATGCTCCATCGCATCCTTTAACTGGACAACCAGATTCTTGCGTACACTGATGTCAAAAAGCTGATTATTTTCATAGTTTGCCTGATTATTGGCCTTGCCGACAAACACATTTAATTCCGTACATTCTTCCAGCAAAATCCGGGCAAGACGGGCGCCCCCATTGTCCGCATCCAGAGCTTCAAAAAAGTCGGCATCAATATCGCCCGAGTCAAACCGGCGCAGCAGTTTAAACGTATGGCTCATTGTCAGCACACCTTCGGTCACCAAATCCAGGCCGCGGATATTCGCCGTCGGCGGCACATCCTTCGTGCCGTCATTGTTGTTCGTTATCTCTCTGTTCAAATATCTGGCGGCAATCTGACTGCTTGTTCCGCCGCAGACAATCTTCTTGCCTTCGGACGCCATAAACTCCTTCATCAGACGGGCATCGTCCTCTTTCCTTTCCGGAGGTCCGGTAAAAATATTGACAATATGTCTCTCGATAACCCTTGCCACGGCCACCGTCGTATCATCTCCCGGACGCTGCTGGTACAGGTCGTCACAGGCCTGGCTGAGTAAAGAGGCGATACGGGCCGCCGACTTGGTTTCCTTTACACATTTTAACGTATACTCGGCCATACTCTCCCAGGTCCATCCAAAGTTTAAAAGCTCGCCCACACCGGCATAAATGGTGCCGTCACTCATAAGCACAAAGCAGTCATCCGGCTGGACCCGAAACCGATATTCCCGGATTTTTCTGCCGCTGATTTCCCGAAAATTGTCCGGGATAGCCATTAACTTCTTATTGCGGACAAATATACATCCCGGATTATCAAATTCGACAAGATAAGCGTCGCCGCTGTGAAAAATCTGCAAAATGCTAAAGGTTGAATAGGATACACTGCGCACCTTGCAGACCGGCAGGGTACTGGCCAGAGTTTCCACGGCTTCCTCAATAGGTTCTCCCTTTAAAAACATGGTTCCCAGAATCTTTGATGCCAGCGTTGCCAGAATATTGGCCTTTACGCCGCTTCCCATACCGTCGGCCAGGATAACAATATCCGAGTCCTCTGTCTTTAAGATTTCCACCTTATCTCCGCATAATTCCTCGTCATGTTTATTCAAACTTTTCCATGACACATCAATACTGACGTTCATTTTACACCAACCTTCCGCCTATCTGACATCATCCTCTAACATGGAACGCTTCAACTGATTCAGGGTGGCCTTGGTTTCCGCCGTTGTCTCTCCCAGCAATCCGGCAATCTCCTGGGCTACCATCATCTGCTTATCAATAACCATCTGGGCCGCCTCCACGGTTCGCATCTTTAACTGGTACTGGTGTTCCAGTTCCTTTTCTTCCGCCGTGATGTCCTGGATGATTGTCAGCAGCGAATCCTGGCTTTCCATATAAATCACGCTGGTCAAAACCGTCATTCCATACGGCTCCAAATCGGTTTTTCTGCGGTGAATCGCCTGATGGGTTTTCAAAATTTCTTCAAACAGGGAGGCATCCATAAACTCATATATGTAACGCCCCAAAGCTTCCTGTCTGGAAACCTTAAATACCTTTTCTGCCTTACGGTTAAATTCACTGATACTTAAATCTGAACGGATAATCATAATAATATTCGGCGTCGCCTCAAGTACCAGGTTGGACATGGACTGGGCCTGTTCGTATGTATGCGGCAGGCACATATCCAGCTCTGCTTTTCCCTGGAATACGGCAATGGCCTTCTCCCGGCAGCTCGTATAGCCGCAGGCGCCGCAGTTTAATTCCTGGTCCTTATTGTACTTTCCGGTAGCCTTTAAAATTTCCCGGATTTCCTCTTCCGTCGGCATATGGTCGTTTTCTTTTCGTGAATAAAATTTCTTTGCCATAGCCACATCCACGGACGTTTCCAAGCTCTCTGCCGGTGCGTATTCCACCTGGTCCTCAATATGAAAACGGGCGCGATATCTGGAAAATTCCATTTTTGTCGTCGCCGGCCCTTTAATACAGCCGCCTTCACACATATTCATTTCAATAAAACAATTCTGTATCTCTCCGGCTTCCATCGCCTCCAAAAGCTCCCGGCAGTTTTCAATACCGTCCACAAACATATGCCTGTAGCCGCTCAGGCCGTCGTCAGAAGCTTTCGCCGCCTTCTCCAAATCCGCCGCCGGTTTGGATAACATGACCGACTGGATGACGCCCCGGCTGATTGGATAAAGCCGGTTTACCTTCGGGTCCGGATTTGCCATCGGACGATTCTCACATTCACCAAGCAGGATGTTTTCCGATTTCATCCACTCCTTTAATTCACCGAAATGAATCACGGCATCGATGGCCCCTTCCGTACGCTCATCTTCCTCCGCTTCCTCCTTCTTTGCCACACACGGCCCAAGGAATACCACCTTCGTGTCCTCTCCGTAAATTTTCTTTATGAGGCGTCCATGGGCCACCATCGGCGATACCACCGGAGCAAGGAATTTTACCAGCGACGGATAATATTTCTCAACCAAATCATTGACGCTCGGACAGCAGGTCGTAATCATATTGGTCATCCGGCCTTCCGAAAGAATCCTGGCATACTCTGCCGTTACCAGAGCGGCCCCCTCCGCCGTCTCCCGAACTGCCGTAAATCCAAGCTTTAAAAGGCCGTCCACAACCTGTCCCGGCGTCTCATAATCCATAATCCCCAGATAAGACGGCGCAATCGAAACCACCACCTTTTCACCGGAACGGATATAATATTTCACCCGGTCCAAATCACTGACAAAGGTTTTCGCATTCTGGGGACAGACCTCCAGACATTTGCCGCATAAAATGCAGTATTCCTTCATAATCTGTGCCTGGGCGTTCTTCACCCGGATGGCCTTCACCGAACAGGAACGCACGCATTTGTAACAATGCTTACAGCTTGCATTCTTAAAATCAATAATCTTCATAAACTCTACCCCGCTATTCATGAATCTTTATGGTTATCTTCACCCTTGAAACATTTTATCTATTGTATTATAACATCCTTTATTAAACTTTTCACCTTTCATTCCCGGTTCTTTTTATATTTATACAAAACAGGAAGAGCATTTCTGCTCTTCCCGTCGTCATATCCTGAATGATTTTTATTTAATTTCCGTTGACACTCCGTTTTACGTAGGTTGTATGAAGTACCTCATGGGCTCTGTGGCTTCCCGGTTCTCCGAAATACTCTTCGTAAACCCTCTTGATGGAAGGATTTTCATGGGACTTACGAATCGTCTTCGCCGCATCATTATCATACAGTACCTTCGCACGGATACCCTGAACATCCACCGTATTGCGGACAGTACCGGATACCTGAGGCTGGCCGCCGCCGTTGACACAGCCGCCCGGGCAGCCCATAATCTCGATAAAGTGATAATCCGCTTCCCCGGCTTTTACCTTTTCAAGCAGCTCTCTTGCATTGCCAAGACCGGAAGCTACCGCAACCTTCACGTCCAGACCGGCCACATTGTAAGTTGCTTCTTTGATTCCCTTTGTTCCACGCACATCGACAAAGTCCAGATTTGAAAGCGTTTCGCCGGTCAGTGTTTCCACTGCGGTACGAAGCGCCGCCTCCATAACGCCGCCGGTAGCGCCGAAGATAACGCCGGCTCCGGTAGATTCTCCCAATGGGTCATCGAAGCCTTCGTCCGGAAGCTCGTTAAACCGGATACCGAGACGCTTAATCATACGGGCCAGTTCACGGGTCGTCATGGCGTAATCCACATCCGGTACGCCCGCCGCACTCTGGTCGGCACGGCCAATTTCAAATTTCTTTGCGGTACATGGCATAATGCTGACGCTGACAATCTTCTTCGGGTCAATGCCCATCTTCTCCGCGTAATAGGTCTTTAACACAGCGCCGAACATCTGCTGCGGTGATTTACAGGAAGATAAATGCTCCGTCATTTCCGGGAAGTAATGCTCACAATATTTAATCCAGCCCGGCGAACAGGACGTAATCATCGGAAGAACACCGCCATTTTGTACGCGGTCAAGGAATTCATGCGCCTCCTCCATAATCGTCAAATCCGCGCTGAAATCCGTATCAAAAACTTTATCAAAGCCAATTCTCCGAAGCGCCGCAGCCATTTTGCCTTCCACATCCGTACCTATCGGATATCCGAATTCTTCACCGAGACCGGCACGTACCGATGGCGCTGTCTGAACACAGACGTATTTATCCGGGTCGGCAATTGCCGCCAGGACATCGTCAATATAATCCTTTTCTCTGAGCGCGCCCGTCGGACAAGCAGCGATACACTGTCCGCAGGAAACACAGCTTGTCTCGCCAAGGCCCATATCGAAGGCGGAACCGATGTAGGTTTTAAAACCACGTTCATTGGCTCCGATAACGCCGATTCCCTGAACTTTCTCACAGACAGCCACACAACGGCGGCAGAGAATACATTTACTGTTATCGCGAATCATATGTGCGGCGGAAGTGTCAATCTCGCTGGCAAGCATCTCGCCGTCGTATTTATGTTCGTCCGTCACACCCAGGCTCCGGCAGAGCTGCTGCAGTTCACAATTTCCGCTGCGAACACAGGAAAGACATTCTTTCCGGTGATTGGAAAGAAGCAATTGAAGCGTCTTTCTCCGGGATTCCAAAACCTTCGGTGTATTGGTCCACACCTCCATGCCCTCGTTGATTGGATAAACACAGGCGGTCACCAGGGTTCTCGCCCCTTTTACCTCAACCACGCACATACGGCAGGCGCCGATTTCATTAATACCTTTTAAATAACACAACGTTGGAATTTCAATATGTGCCAGTCTGGCCGCTTCAAGAATCGTGGAGCCAGCCGGAGCGGTTACATCCATACCATTCATTTTAATTGTAATATCGCCCATTTTTCTGCCCTCCATTACTCTTTATAAATTGCGCCAAAGCGGCATTTTTCCATACATGCACCGCACTTGATACACTTATCCTGATGAATCATATGCGGTTCCTTAACCTTGCCCTCGATAGCTCCGGCCGGACAGGTCCTTGCACAGAGCGTACAGCCACGGCATTTATCTGCATCAATATGATAAGACAAAAGAGCCTTACAGACACCGGCCGGGCAGCGTTTATCCACAACGTGGGCCACATACTCATCTCTGAAATAACGCAGGGTAGACAATACCGGGTTCGGCGCGGTCTGACCAAGGCCGCAGAGGGCGTTGTCCTTAATATAGTAAGCCAGTTCTTCCAGACGGTCCAAATCCTCCAGTGTTCCCTGGCCTTTTGTAATCTTATCCAAAATCTCATACATACGCTTTGTACCAACACGGCACGGCGTACATTTACCACAGGATTCATCAACGGTAAATTCCAGGAAGAATTTGGCAATATCCACCATACAGTTGTCTTCATCCATAACAATCAGACCGCCGGAACCCATCATGGAACCAATTTCAATCAGGTTGTCATAATCGATTGGAATATCAAAATGTTCTGCCGGAATACATCCGCCGGACGGACCGCCCGTCTGGGCCGCCTTAAACTTCTTGCCGTTTGGAATACCGCCGCCGATTTCCTCGACAATCGTCCGCAGCGTCGTTCCCATAGGAATCTCCACAAGACCCGTATTATTAATCTTACCGCCGAGGGCAAATACCTTCGTTCCTTTGGATTTTTCCGTACCCATGGAAGCGAACCATTCCGGGCCGTTTAAAATAATCTGAGGAATGTTGGCATAGGTTTCTACGTTATTTAAAATTGTCGGGCTGGCAAATAAACCTTTAACCGCCGGGAACGGAGGTCTCGGTCTTGGCTCACCGCGGTTGCCTTCGATGGAAACCATCAGAGCCGTCTCTTCACCACAGACGAAAGCGCCTGCGCCCAAACGCAAATCAATGTCAAAATTAAAGCCTGTTCCAAAAATATCCTTGCCAAGCAAGCCGTATTCTCTGGCCTGATTAATGGCAATTTCCAGACGTTTTACAGCAATTGGATATTCAGCGCGGACATAGATATAACCCTGGTCTGCTCCGATGGCATAGCCTGCAATGGCCATGGCCTCCAAAACAACATGAGGGTCGCCTTCCAGAACGGAACGGTCCATGAAAGCGCCCGGGTCACCTTCATCCGCGTTACAACAGACGTATTTCTGAACTTCGCCCCGGTTGGAGGAAGCAAATTTCCATTTTAAGCCCGTCGGGAAACCGGCACCGCCGCGGCCGCGAAGTCCGCTGTCCAGAATAATCTGGATGACCTCATCCGGCGTCATTTCGGTAAGTACCCGTCCAAGGGCCTCATAACCATTCGTTCCGATATATTCATCAATATTTTCCGGATTAATTACACCGCAGTTACGCAGCGCAATCCGGTGCTGCTTTCTGTAAAAGTCTGTTTCCGAAAGGGATTTTACACCCTCATCTGTCAATGTCTCATCATAAACAAGACGTTTAACCACACGGCCTTTGAGCAAATGCTCTTCAACGATTTCCGGAATATCTTCTTCTTTAACCATTGAATAAAAAATAGCTTCCGGATAAACAACCATGATTGGTCCAAGGGCGCACAGGCCATGACATCCGGTCTGTACAACGGATACTTCTTTTGTTAATCCCTGTTTATCAAGTTCTCGTTTTAATCTTTCTAAAATTCTCTGGCTGCCGGAGGACGTACATCCTGTGCCACCGCATACCAGAACATGCGCACGATACATAGAACGCTACCTCCTGACTATAATCTTGTTTCGTTTAATGTGTATTTTCCCAAGACGTGTCCGCGAACCAGATGCTGCTCCAGCATCTCCATCGCTTTATCCACGTTCATTTTCACATAAGTTACTTTTTCTTTGCCCGGTTCAAGAACCTCAACGATAGGCTCATACTGGCAAAGCCCGATACATCCGGTCTGAGTTACAACAACGTTGCCCATGCCCCGCTTCTGAACCTCATCCGATAATACGTTAAGCACCGGTCTTGCGCCGCTGGCAATACCGCAGGTGGCCATGCCGACAATCACACGAATCTGTCCCGAATCTTCGGAACGCATGCCGACTTTTCCCTGCATCTTTTCACGAATAGCTTTTAACTCTTCAAGCGATTTCATAATAATAGCTACCTCCTATTCAAATGATGGCTCCGCCATCCACATCCATTTTATTCTCCGTTAAATATTCCCGTATGTACTCGGCCACCTCCGGCGTATCCAGAGGAATACCGCCGAGAATCTCCTTCATCTGCCGCGTATCCAGGACAAATTCCCGGTCATCATAACGATAGGTATAGAGAAAATCCACCTCCGGATGGAAATGAATCAGCGTGTAAATCGTCCCGCTGATATCTCCCAGAGGCATCCGGTCGATATGCCCCAGCCGAAACTCCGCCTGGACAAGAGTTCCCTCTCCTACCTTTGAATCAATGTGAAAACTCCCGTCCGCACTGAGCGCGGCCATCTTAAAAAACGGGACTCCGAGTCCCACTTTTCGTGTCGTACGCGTCGTGAAAAAAGGGTCCTCCACCTGGGTAAGCTGTTCCTTCGTCATCCCGCAGCCGTCATCTTTAATAACAATTGTCAAACGGTCCGCACGGGTATCTACCAGAACACTGATTTCAACCAGGTCAGCGCCGGCCCGGGTAGAATTCTCCGCCACATCAAGAATATTTAAGGATATCTCCGTCATCATAACTTAATCATACTTCGCCAGGATGGCTTCAACATCGTCCACGGACAGACGTCCGTAAACTTCGTCGTTAATCATCATGACCGGCGCCAAGCCACAGGCTCCGACGCAGCGGCAGGCATCCAGAGAGAACTTTCCGTCCGGTGTACATTCACCGCCTACAATGCCAAGCAACTCCATCAGCTTATTGTAAATATCGCCGGAACCTTTGACATAACAGGCTGTGCCAAGACAGACAGAAATCTGATAACGGCCTTTTGGATTTAGTGCGAACTGCGAATAAAAGGTTGCCACACCATAAATCTTTTCCAGAGGCACATGCAGTTCATCGGAAATCATCGTCTGAACCTCAATTGGCAGATAACCGTAGATTTCCTGGGCCTTCTGCATAATCGGCATCAGAGAGCCCTTTTCTCCCTGAAGCTCATGAATTGCAGAAAGCAGCGCCTCTTTCTGCTCCGCTGTTCCGCTAAATGGAACGCTCTGTTTCTTAATTCCCAAAATAATCACCCCTTAATTAAAATCTAGTAACTAATTATACCACTATTTTTGTAAAATTTCTATATATTTGCGCGAAAACAATATACAATTTTTCCAATTTCGTGATATAATTGTAATAATTGGTACAATCCATAAAATCAGGAGGAGCAATATGACAGTTCAATCCATAAAAGAATTATTAAACGCCCGGGTACTGGGCGGAGACGACATGCTTGACCGTGAAGTTTACACGGCCTGCGGTTCGGACATGATGAGCGATGTCCTTGCCCATGTTGACGACCAGGCCGTACTTATCACTGGTCTTTGTAATCCCCAGGTGCTTCGCACCGCGGAAATGATGGACATTGTCTGCGTTATCATGGTTCGGAACAAACAGCCGGATGACGCTATGATTCAGATGGCCTCCGAGCGGAATATCTGCCTGCTCGCCACATCACTGCCGATGTTTACAGCCTGCGGGCTTCTCTATACGGCCGGACTTCGAGGAGGTGGACAGCATGGAAAATAGTCTCATGTCTTTAAAATATCATGTGTCGCCAACCGATTTCACCCGGGCCGGCGAAGCCAGCAGCGACGTGAAAAACAAATTAAAAAAACTCGGTGTTCCGCCGGAAATCATCCGCAAAGTGGCTATCGCCATGTACGAAGGTGAAATCAACATGGTCATTCATGCCAACGGCGGCGATATTACAGTAAATATTACACCGGACTTGATTCATATGGAACTCAAGGACGTCGGCCCCGGAATCGAAGATATCGACAAGGCAATGCAGGCGGGCTATTCCACTGCCCCCGATAATGTCCGTTCCCTTGGCTTCGGCGCCGGCATGGGTCTGCCAAATATGAAAAAGAATTCCGATACGATGGATATTCAGACGGTTCTCGGACAGGGAACCACCGTAACGATGACGGTGAATATGCCGGAGTAAGCGGATATTGAGAAATATTAGAAAGGATGGTGTGTCTATGAATCATCATACATTCTTCCACTCCGTCTATTTAAATGAAGAATTGTGCAACGGCTGCATCAATTGCATCAAACGCTGTCCAACCCAGGCTATCCGTGTGCGAAACGGCAAAGCGGTAATCACCAGCCAGTTTTGTATAGACTGCGGCGAATGTGTGCGCATCTGCGCCCATCACGCGAAACGCAGTCTCTATGACCGACCGGATATTCTGAATAATTATAAATACACAGTGGCCCTTCCGGCGCCATCCCTGTACAGCCAGTTCAACAATCTGGATGATATTAACATTGTGCTGACTGCCCTGACCTATATGGGCTTCGATGATGTTTTTGAGGTGGCCTCCGCCGCAGAAATCGTTTCGGAAGTCTCCCGCAAATATATCAGCGAGCATCCTGAAAAATGGCCTTTAATCAGTACGGCCTGTCCTTCGGTTGTCCGCTTAATCCGGGTACGTTTTCCAAACCTTATCGACCATCTGCTGCCAATTAATCCTCCGGTGGAAGTGGCCGCACGGCTGGCCCGTAAATATGCAGTCGAAAAAACCGGGATGAACCCGGAAGATATCGGTATTATTTTCATTTCCCCGTGTCCTTCCAAAGTCGCCTATGCGAAGGAGCCTCTGGGAACGGCCAAAAGCGCCATTGACGGCGTGCTTGCCATCAAGGATATTTATCCGATGCTCCTTCCGCTCATGGTGGAGGCGGAAAAAGCGCCGTTGCCCCTGTCCAGGGCCGGACAGATTGGCGTTGGCTGGGGAAGCCACGGCGGCGAAGCGGCCGGAATTGTCACGGACAATTACCTGGCGGCCGACGGTATCGAAAATGTCATCCGTGTTCTTGAGGATTTGGAAGACGAAAAATTTTCCAATCTTTCATTTATTGAATTAAATTCCTGCGACGGCGGTTGTGTCGGCGGTGTTCTCACCGTGGAAAACCCATATGTCGCTCAGGCAAAGCTTAAGAAACTGAACCGCCATCTGCCGGAGGTTGTCACCCATGCGCCGGCAGACTTAACCAATGAAGAAATCAACTGGAGCGAAGAGGTAGAATATCTGCCTGTATTCCGTCTCGGAGATTCCATGAAGGAAAGTATCATGATGATGAACCGGGTAGAGCGTCTCTGCCAGAAATTTCCTGGTCTGGACTGCGGCGCCTGCGGCGCTCCGACCTGTAAGGCCCTGGCCGAAGATATTGTTCGGGGCAAAGCCAACGAAACCTATTGTATTCATATTTTGAAGGACCAGATTCACTCTCTGACCCGCAGTATGAATTCTCTGGTCAACAGCGCTTCCACCTATGAAGTCAAGGGAACCGATTACCGCTACATATTTAAACAATACCTGCGGACCCTCCTTTCTGACATATCGCTTCTGGATGCGGCGCTGAACCTTAATAAAGAAGATAAGGATGAGTGACAATGACCGTACAGGATTTAATCAACTCAAATCTGTTTCAATTAAAAAATGCCGGTGATGACCTTGAAAGAGACATCACCGTGCCATTTTGCTGCGACCTTTTAAGCGTTGCCATGGGTAAGGCGCCGTCCGGCTGTGCCTGGGTTACCGTCATGGCAAATATAAACACCCTGGCCGTCGCCTCGCTGACCGACGCAGCCTGTGTCATTCTGGCCGAAGATACCTCCGTGGACGAAGTCACCCTCGCCAAAGCCGGGATGCAGGGAATTACCCTGTTTACGACCGGGCTTCCGATTTTCGATGCGGCCCTGCGTATCTATCAGGAATTAAACCCATGACCCGGCTGACTTATGACCTGCACATCCACTCCTGTCTGTCTCCCTGCGGAGATAATGATATGACTCCCGCCAACATTGCCGGTATGGCCGCTGTCAATGGTCTGGATGTGATTGCCGTCACCGACCACAATTCTTGCCGTAACTGCGCCCCGGCCATGAAAATGGCCGAGAATTACGGCGTCATCGCCCTACCCGGTATGGAACTGTGTACCGAGGAGGAGGTCCATGTCGTCTGCCTGTTTCCGGATTTGTATGCGGCGATGGATTTTGACGGCTATGTTTATGTGAAGATGATGAAGGTCCCAAACAAAGAAAAAATATTCGGCGAACAGCTCCTGTATAATGATATGGACGAAATCATTGGAAAAGAACCGAATCTTCTGCTTTGCAATACATCCATCCGTTTCGACGAGGTTTACGCTCTGACAGAGGAACGCGGAGGCATTATGATTCCGGCCCACGTTGACAAAACAGCCAACAGCCTGATTGCAAACCTCGGTTTTATCCCGCCGGACAGCCAGTTTACCTGCGCGGAGGTTAAAAATATGGACAACCTGCCCCGGCTTCTCGAAACGCATCTCTATCTTCGGCATTGCCGGATTATCAGCAACTCGGATGCCCACTATCTGGAGCATATCAACGAACCCAAGCACAGCATTGATGTTTCGTCCACTTCTCTTTCAGACATTATCAAAGCCTTAAAATCAAATGAATAAAAGAACCTGTTGACAAGTAAACAGGTTTTCTATATAATAGGTTAGACATCTAACTGTTCGGTGTCTAACTTTTTTTATTGCCATGTATTCCAGAAAGGGAGGTCTTTTTATGCCCCACACAACAGATATCGGATTTCAGCTTCACAGCTTATCCAATCTATTGAAACGCCATATGGAACATTCCGGGATTTTTTCTCATATGGATGATAATGTCACACGAAATAACGGCTGGATTTTGAATTATCTGGTTCACCATTCGGACCGGGATATTTGCCAGAGGGATATTGAAAATGATTTCTGTATCCGCCGTTCAACCGTTTCAAAGGGTATCCGCCTTATGGAAGCAAAGGGGCTTCTCGTCCGTGAGACGGTTCCGGGTGATGCACGGCTGAAAAAACTGGTACTGACAGAAAACGGAAAAAAGCTCCAGGCCGCCATTGAAAAGGAACATCAAAAGACAGAACAACTGCTCCGCCGCGGTGTTACGGAGGAAGAGCTTGCGGTTTTCTTTCAGGTCATGGAAAAATTCAAAAAAAATATTCAATAATTGATTACAGACAGGAGGTCTCTTATGATTAAACACTTAATGAAAAGCATCCGGGAATATAAGAAAGATTCTATCCTGGCGCCAATCTTTGTCACTGGCGAAGTTATTCTTGAGGTCATCATTCCTTTTCTGATGTCCAAACTCATCGATTCCGGTATCGACGCCGGAGATATGAATTATATTATCCGGACCGGCGTTATACTCGTCGTATGCGCCCTTATTTCTCTGTCCCTCGGTTTTCTTTCCGGACGCAGCGCCGCGATTGCCTCGGCCGGATTTGCCAAAAACCTTCGGAAAGACATGTACTACAATGTGCAGAACTTCTCATTTTCCAATATTGATAAGTTCTCCACGGCCAGCATTGTCACCCGTCTGACAACAGACGTCACCAATGTCCAAAATTCTTACCAGATGATTATCCGTACGGCTGTCCGCGCGCCGATTATGATGATTTCGGCCATGGTCATGGCTTTTAAGGTGGCCGGTCCACTGGCCTTTGTCTTTCTGTGCTGTATCCCGATTCTGGGTCTTGGCCTTTATTTCATCATGACGCGGACCCATCCGATTTTTGAACGGGTATTTAAAACCTACGATAAATTAAACAATGTGGTTCAGGAAAATCTTCACGGTATCCGGGTTGTCAAGTCCTTTGTCCGGGAAGACCATGAAATCAAGAAATTTAAAGATATCTCCCAGGATATCTACAATGATTTCAGCCATGCCGAGAAAAACCTCGCGTTCAATATGCCTCTCATGCAGATTTGCGTGTATGGCAGCATGCTTTTTATTTCCTGGTTTGGCGCACGGATGATTGTGGCCTCCGGCAATGACGCCGCCATTGGATTAAGTACCGGCGAATTGATGAGTCTCTTCGTTTATCTGATGCAGATTCTCATGAGCCTGATGATGCTCTCCATGGTATTTGTCATGATTACCATGTCCAAGGCTTCCGCCGAGCGTATTGTGGAGATTATGGATGAAACCTCCGACATCACTTCACCAGAACATCCGGTGAAGGACATCGCCGACGGCTCCATCGATTTTGAGAATGTCAGCTTCAGTTATTCGAAAAATGCCGATAAGCTCTGCCTGAAAAATATTCATCTGCATATCGCCTCCGGTGAAACGGTGGGTATTATCGGCGGAACCGGCTCCGGTAAGTCCAGCCTTGTGCAGCTTATTCCACGGCTTTATGACGCCACCGTCGGAGACATCCTGGTCGGCGGTATCGACGTCCGCAATTATGATTTGGAAGTTCTCCGGGATAACGTGGCCATGGTTCTCCAAAAAAATGTCCTGTTTTCAGGAACTATCAAAGAAAACCTTCGCTGGGGCAATGCGGAAGCCTCCGACGAGGAGCTGATTCACGCCTGCAAGCTGGCCCAGGCCGACGACTTCATCCGCACCTTCCCCGACGGCTATGACACATATATTGAACAGGGCGGAAGCAACGTTTCCGGCGGTCAGAAACAACGTCTGTGTATTGCCCGGGCCCTGCTTAAAAAGCCCAAAATACTTATCATGGATGATTCCACCAGCGCGGTGGACACAAAAACGGACGCATTAATTCAGCGGGCCTTTTTGACGGAAATTCCGGAAACCACAAAAATTATTATCGCCCAGCGAATCTCTTCTGTAGAACACGCCGACAAAATTATCGTCATGGAGGACGGCGAAATCAACGCCGTCGGAAATCACGAAGAGCTGCTGGCATCCAACCCGATTTATCAAGAAGTTTACGCATCACAGGTGAAAGGAGGAAATGACCATGAATAAACGGCCGAAAGTATCTTCAAACACAGTAAAGCGTCTGCTCTCCTATATTTTTCATTATAAGCTGCGTTTTTTCTTTGTACTTATATGCATCATTATCAGCGCTCTGACCAGCGTTGCTTCATCCCTGTATATCGAGAGGTTGATTGACAATTACATCTCACCGCTGCTTTTGGAGGCCAATCCGGTATTTGACGCCCTGTTAAGGTCCGTCATCATCATGGCCTGTATTTATGCCGTTGGTATTGTCTGTACGTTTCTCTATAACCGGATAATGGTATCCATCGCCCAGGGCGTTTTAAAGGAAATCCGTGACACCATGTTTTCCCATATGCAGACGCTGCCAATCCGCTATTTCGACACCCACACCCACGGCGATATCATGAGCCATTATACCAATGATACGGACACACTGCGGCAGATGATTTCCCAGAGTATTCCTCAGATGTTTTCATCTTTAATCACTGTCATTTCCGTATTCTGCGCCATGTTATCGGTCAACGTCTGGCTGACCCTGGTTATTGTGGTCTGCATCACCTTTATTTTAAATATCACCAAATTTGTAGCCGGAAAAAGCAGTACCTACTTTATCCGTCAGCAGGCCTCCATCGGTGATGTCAATGGTTATATTGAGGAAATGATTAACGGTCAAAAGGTTATCAAGGTTTTCTGCCACGAAGAAGCGGCCAAGGATATTTTTAATGAAAAAAATGCCAATCTCTGCGAGGATGCAACAGCGGCCAATATGTTCGCCAACGTCCTCATGCCGATTATGAATAACCTTGGCCATTTACAGTATGTCCTTGTCGCCATCATCGGCGGAGCGATGGCCTTAAACGGCGTCAACGGACTGACACTGGGCGCCATTGCCTCCTTCCTCCAGCTCACCAAATCCTTCAACGGACCAATCAGCCAGATTTCCCAGCAGTTAAATGCGGTCATTATGGCTTTGGCCGGTGCGGAGCGTATTTTCAAATTAATGGATGAAGTTTCCGAGGAGGATAACGGCGAAGTAACCCTGGTCAATGTCCGGTATAAAAACGGTGAATTGGAAGAAGTTGAACATCGGACCGAATTGTGGGCATGGAAAGTGCCAAACGACGACGGCACCTTCCGTTATGAAGAGCTGAAAGGCGAAGTCCGTTTCTACGATGTGGACTTCGGCTATACGGAGGATAAAATCGTACTCCACAACATTTCCCTCTATGCGGAACCGGGACAGAAGGTGGCCTTCGTCGGAGCCACCGGCGCCGGCAAAACGACGATAACCAACCTGATTAACCGCTTTTATGACATCGCCGACGGTAAAATCCGTTATGACGGTATTAATATTAACACCATTAAAAAAGCCGATTTGCGCCGTTCCCTCGGCATCGTTTTACAGGACGTCAACCTCTTTACGGGAACTGTCATGGAAAATATCCGTTACGGCAATCTTGAAGCTACCGATGAAGAATGTATCGCGGCCGCCAAACTGGCCAATGCAGACAGCTTCATCCGCCGTCTGCCCCAGGGATACGATACGGTTCTTTCCGGCGATGGCTCCGGTCTTTCCCAGGGCCAGCGTCAGTTAATCTCCATTGCCCGGGCGGCCGTGGCCGACCCTCCGGTCATGATTCTCGATGAAGCAACATCCTCCATCGATACCCGTACCGAAGCCATTGTCCAGAAAGGTATGGACCGCCTCATGCTTGGAAGAACGGTATTTGTCATCGCCCATCGTCTTTCCACCGTTCAGAATTCCGATGTTATCATGGTTCTGGAGCTTGGAAACATCATCGAGCGCGGGCCGCACGACAAGCTCATTGCCGAAAAGGGTAAATATTATCAGCTCTATACGGGAGCCTTTGAATTGGAATAATATTGCTCCCCGGTTTATACAAAAAAATTCTTCTCCATGGGAACCTTACGTCAGGTTCCTCAGGAGAAGAATTTTTTATATTTGATACAACGTCACCATCAATGGCATCGTTAAAATGCAACACAGGGTCGTAACCACGTTGATAGCGCTGGCATAATCCGCGTCTTTACCGTAGACCTGGGCCATCTGCGTCACTGTGGACGCCGAAGGCGTTGTCATAGCCAGAAGGGTTATCATAAGAATTGTGGCTCCCTCCGGTACAAGGCCGGTAATCCCGCTGAATTTCAGGAACGCAACCCCAATGAACGGATAAATCACAAGACGCAGCAAGCCTGTCAGCCACAAACGCCGATAGGATAACACCCTCTTAAAATCCATACTTCCGATAATCATTCCCGTGACAATCATGGCCGACGGTCCAAGCATCGAGGCCATCGAATCCACCGCATCCAGAAGCGGCGCCGGAAGCATTACTCCGGATATGAAACAAATCACTCCGACAAAAACCGCCAGAATGTTAATATTCATAAAAACTTTGCGAAAATCAACATTCTTTTCCTCGCAAATCATCATCCGTCCATGGCTCCAAAGCAGAATGGTCTGAACCGATAAATAGCCTGTGGAATAAATAACCCATTCCTTGCCGAAAATTGCGGTGACTATGGGAATAATCAGATTCCCCGCATTGGAGTAAATGATGGATGTTTTCTCGACCACATCAAGCCCTATGGGCTTTTCCAGAAGCTTCGTCAGCACAATCATCATGATATGTAAGATAAAGGCCGTCGCCGCAGCCAGAATCAATCCCTCAAGTATCTGCGGGGAATATGCCATCTGGAACGCCGAGAATATGGCGCAGGGCGTAATCAGGTACAGAGATAAAAGCGATATGCTGCGGCTGTCCTCAAGGCGTATGACCCTGGCCCGGACAAGAACCGCTCCCATGGCCATCATCAGAAACAAAGACAATATCTTTTTCGCTAAAATCAAACCAATCATAGATGCCTCTGCTATTCTTGTGCCCCTTTATTTTCTTTCCGTCCAATTCCAATTGTCGGCGCATATTCATAGGGTTCAAGGAAACGGCGTTCATATTCTTCTTTTAATTCCTTACGGAATTTTGGATGGGCAATTTTAATCAGCGCCCGCGCCCTTTCTTTCAACGTTTTTCCCTTGAGCAGCGCAATGCCATATTCGGTGATAACATAGTGAACATCGTTTCGTGATGTGGTCACCGCCGCTCCCTTATCTAAGAACGGTACGATACGGCTGACCGTTCCGCTCTTTGCTGTGGAGAGCATGGCGATAATGCTGCGGCCGCCATTACTCATCGCAGCGCCGCGGACAAAGTCTACCTGACCGCCGACACCGCTGAACTGTCTGAGACCAATACTTTCACTGGCTACCTGTCCCATCAAATCCACCTGAATACAACTGTTGATGGAAACGACATTGTCATTTTTGGCAATTGTCACCGGGTCATTGACGTAGTCCACCGGGTTCATGGAAATTTCCGGGTTATCATCAATAAAATCATAGAGACGCCGGGTTCCCATGACGAAGGTAATGACACTCCGGCCCGGCTCTACCTTCTTTTTCTTATTATTAATAATGCCCGCCAACATCAAATCCACAATGCCATCCGATGCCATTTCTGTGTGAAGGCCCAAATCCTTTCTGTCCCACAAAAATGGAAGAACCGATTCAGGAATGGAACCGATACCGAGCTGGAGACAATCGCCGTCTTTAATCAACGTCGAACAATATTTTCCGATTTTCTGTTCCAGAATACTGACCTTGGCCGGCTGCTGTTCTAAAATCGGCTCCGAATGTTCCACAATAAAATCAATATCACGGACATGTATCAGGTTTCCGCCGAAGGTTCTCGGCATAAACTCATTGACCTGGGCAATGACAATTTTTGCGCTGTCCGCCACCGGTTTTGTATAATCACTGGACGTTCCAAAGGAGCAAAAACCGTGCTTATCCGGAAGACTGACCATGACAAGCGCCACATCCACCGGCAGTTCCGTGCGGAACAGCTTTGGAATTTCATGGAAAAATCCCGGACTGTAATTGGCATAGCCCTGGGCCACGGCTTCCCGCGTTCCGGCGCCAAGGAAGAAACCGTTAAAAATAAAATGTCCCTTCATCTCAGGACGCGTATATTTACCTTCACCCAAAGAAACCAGATGACAGATTTCTACATTTTCATACATCTCATAATTGTCTACCAGAGTATCAATCAAATACGTCGGCTCCCCGGCCGCATGCCCGGTCACTACCCGGTCGCCGCTCTTAATATAACCGATGGCCTCTTTTGCCGATACGACTTTCGAATCATAAATTTCTTTCCAATGCTGGATATTCATATCCTTCACCCCCTACTATGTATTATTATATTTCACCCCAAAAGTAAACACAAGCTTAAACTGCCCGGATTCCCTCATGTCGAAAAAAAATACAGCCAAACAATTTCATGTCTGACTGTATCCGAATTATCTTTTCGCCGCTTTGGCTCTCAGTGTTGACAGATTATCCAGGGCTTTTAACAGGGTTTCATCCTGCTTTGCGAAATGGAATCTTATAAGATGGTTTACATCCTCCTTAAAAAAGCTGGAACCGGGCACAGCGCCGACGCCGACCTCCCTGGCCAGCCATTCACAAAATCCGACATCATCCTTTACGCCAAACTCAGAGACGTCCATCAGCACATAATAAGCTCCCTGAGGCTCCGTAAAAGTCAAATCCAGGTTTTTAAGGCCGCCCACAAACAGATTTTTCATGTGGGTATAATGGTCCTGTAATTCTTTATAATAATCATCGCCGAAGTTCAAGCCGACAACCGCCGCTTCCATTAAAGGCGCCGCCGCTCCCACCGTCAAAAAGTCGTGAACCTTTTTCACCCGGTCCGTAATCTTTGGAGGCGCAAGCACATAACCGAGACGCCATCCGGTAATCGAATAGGTTTTTGAAAGGGAATTACAGACAATCGTCCGCTCCCTCATTCCCGGAAGGGCCGCCAGATAGGTATGGGCATTTGGTTCATAAATAATATGCTCATACACCTCGTCCGTGATGACATAGGCGTCATATTTTTTGGCCAAATCAGCGATAATTTCCAATTCCGCCCGGGTAAATACCTTCCCGCACGGATTGGAGGGATTACATAAAACCATAATCCGGGCGCCCTGCCGGAATGCATCCTCCAGCACATCCGCGTCAAAGCTAAATTCCGGCGGTGTCAGCGGAACATAAATCGGTTCCGCCCCGGAAAGAATGGTATCTGCGCCGTAATTTTCATAAAAAGGAGAGAAAATGACAACCTTATCTCCCGGGTCTGCCACCGCCATCATTGCCGCCATCATCGCTTCCGTACTGCCGCAGGTCACGACTATCTCACGGTCCGGGTCTGCTTCAATCCCGGAAAAATGTGCAATTTTCCGGGCCAATGCCTCCCGGAAATTCTGGGCGCCCCAGGTCAGCGCATATTGATGGGGCCCCTGTCCGGCCACTTCGGCCAATCGCTCTGTAATCGCCTTCGGCGGGTCAAAATCAGGGAAACCCTGAGATAAATTTACCGCGCCGTATTGATTCGAAACCCGCGTCATCCGCCGGATGACCGAATCTGTAAAATTTTCTGTCCGTCTGCTCAATGTCTTCATACTTCAATTCCTTATGCTAAATAGGATTTGTGATTATTCAATATGCCTTTCTCATCCAGTGAGAACTTAATCTGACGCATGGTGTTCAACACCAAATCCGACGTTTCTTCAAGAAAATACGGACGTTTGCTCAGACCAATGCCATGCTCCCCGGAGGTTAATCCTCCGAGTACATAAGCGTGGTGATACAGGGCCACCATGTTTTCATGCAGCTCTCTCTCCCAGGTTTCATCATCCCTGTCGCCCCGGACAACGCACAGATGAACATTGCCGTCGCCCGCATGCCCGAAACGTATGAGCTGCATACCGCTCTTTTTCTCCTGTTCGCCGACAAACCGGATAAAGGCATCCACCTTGCTGATTGGAACGACCAAATCCACCGGCTCCTGCTGTGAAACGGCTTCCACCGCTTTTACAAGAGCCCCCCGCATTTTCCAGATTCGGGCGGATTCTTCCGGATTATCCAAAACAATAAATTCAATCGCACCGTTGTCCAAAGCAAGTTTTCTCGCCTTTTCAATATGGAGCGCCACTTCCTCCGGTTCACCGTCAAAGGTGAGTATAATATAGGCTCCCGCTTCCGGGCATGGGAAGAATGTTCCCGTATAATCCTCGCCCAGCTTTGCCACATTTCGCTCCACAAATTCTACGGCCGTCGGTCCCACATTGCCTTTCAACAGAGCGAGGACGCTGGATGTTCCCGTCTGAATATCCGGGTAAGGCACCAGGACGCTCAGCGACGACGCAGGTTTTGGAATCAGTTTTAAAATACATTTCGTAATAACCGCCAGAGTTCCCTCCGAGCCCACAATGAGATTTTTCAGGGACAGGCCGCTGGCGTCTTTGACGTTTTTACTTCCGACGGTAATCACATCCCCATTGGCGAGAACCAGTTCCAGGCCCCGCACATAATCCCGGGTCACGCCATATTTGACCGCCCGCATGCCGCCCGCATTGGTACTGATATTTCCGCCGATACTGGACTGTTTTTCACCCGGGTCCGGCGGATAAAACAGGCCTCTTTCTTCCACATATTTCTGAAAATCCTCCAGGAATATTCCCGGTTCCACCACGGCTGTCATCGTATCCTCGTCCAGCTCCAGCACATGATTCATAAGGGAAAGGTCTAAAACAATACCGCCCCTTTGAGGCACTGTGGAACCGACAAGATTGGTTCCTGCGCCTCTAGGCGTCACCGGGATTTCATTTTCCCAGGCATATTTCATAATCCGGCTGACCTCCTCGGTGGATACGGGGAAAACCACCGTATCCGCACAGCCTTTCAGCCGCCCAAGGACGTCGCTCTGATATTTCTCGTCAATATTTTCGGTAATACACCGTTCTCTGTCTTTAATAATGTCACGAATTGATGTCATATGTATCACTCCCATGCAGGTACAAAGAATCCTTTAAATACATCCTGGAAAATCTGTTTGGTTGATTCGGACTGGAACGCCTCTACAATTCTCTTATAAACCGGGTTATCTTTATCCTCGCTGCGCACGGCGATTAAGCAGAAATAGCTGTCATCGTCATATTCTTTTTCAAAGAAAATACCGTCCTCCTGTGGGTCGATGCCGCAGTCTAAGGCATAGTTTCCGTTGATGACCGCCGCAGTCACATCCGGCAGCATGGAATAAATATTGGAAGCGTCGGCTTCAACAAATTCTACCTGGACATTATAATTTTCGATATCCGAAACCTCCGGATTTGCCCCCGCATCTTCGCTTATCTCAATAATGCCCGCATCCTCAAGGAGCTTTAATGCACGGCCGCCGTTGGAAGCGTCTCCAGGAATGGCAATCGTATCGCCGTCTTTCAGCTCAGAAACATCCGTAATCTTATCCGAATACAGATTCATTGCAATAACAAAGGTATCGCCGATGGCCGAAATATCATATCCCTTTGTTTCCACCTCATTGTCAAAATAAGCGTGATGCTGGAAAGCGTTCATGTCAATTTCTCCGCTGTCCAGCGCCGCATTCGGCAATGAGAAATCCGAAAACTGTACCAGCTCAATATTGATGCCTTCATCCTTCAATTCTTCGGCAATCGGATTCCAGATTTCCTCATAAATGCTGCCCGTCAAACCGATTTTCACCGTAACTTCTTCCTGATTTGCCGCCGTTGTTTCGCCGTTTTCGGTGCTGTCTGCAGTTGTTTCGGCAGACGCCGTTTCGTCCGCCGCCGTCTGCGCCTGGCCTGAGCTTCCGCAGGCTGTCAGTCCCAGTACAAGTGCCGCTGTTAATGCGCAAGTCCGTAAAATATTCTTTTTCATGTTCATTTCCTCCTCTGATGTGTCAATGTATATTTTTCTTTTCTATAAATGTTCCGACGAACTGAATCACCGAAACAAAGATAACAAGTATTAAAACGGTCACATAGGTGACATCCACCTGATTTCTGTCATGGCCGTAACGGACGGCGAAATCGCCAAGTCCTCCGGCTCCGACAGCCCCGGCCATAGCTATCAATCCAAGCAGACTGATAACCGTAATCGTCGTTCCTCTGGCAATCCCCGGGATACTCTCTTTAATATAAACCAGAAACACCATCTCCGGGGCAGAACAGCCCATGGCCTGAGCCGCCTCGATTAATCCCGGGTCCACCTCCGCAAAGGCATTTTCAATCTGCCGTGTAAAAAAAGGTGTCGCACCAAATACGAGGGGGACAATAGCCCCCGGCACCCCGATGGCCGTCCCCATAATCAGACGGCTCAATGGCATCAAACCGGTCAGAAGAATAATAAACGGGATGGAGCGGAAAAAATTAATACATTTATCCAACACCTGAAACACCGGTTTATTTTCACAAATGCCTCCCGGCTTCGTTATCGTTAAAATAACGCCGAAGAACAATCCCAACACAAAAACCAGAACACCGGACCAAACCGTCATCACCAGGGTCTCCTGGATACTTTCTGCAAGAGCATCCGGCTTATCCAACACATTCGGTATGATTTTCTCAAGTAGTTCAAGCATCTAAAATCACCTCCACACCGATTTGTTTATTTTCTAAATAGTGAATCGCTTTCTGAATGGATGATTTTTCACCGCTGACGATGGCCACCAGACCGCCGATAGGGTTTTCCTCAATCAATTCGATATTTCCAAAAATAATATTTATGTCCAGATTAAACTGTCTGGATATGTAAGAAACCAACGCCTCCGAAGCGTCCTGTTTCAAATACCTCAGTCTTAAAATACACTGGCCTTCTTTGAGAACCGTCAGCGGATGTTTCTCCTGAACCAACTCGTAAATTCTTGAAAGGTTGGACGTGCTGTCCACAAAATTTTTCGTAATCGGCTGTTTCGGAGAAGCAAATATTTCAAAAACATTTCCCTGCTCCACAACCCGTCCGTCTTCCATGACGGCCACTTCGTCGCATATATCCTTAACGACCTGCATCTCATGAGTGATAATGACAATCGTAATTCCCATTTCCTCATTCACCTTTTTTAACAGCTTTAAGATGGATTTCGTCGTCTGCGGGTCCAATGCGCTGGTAGATTCATCACTGAGCAGCACCTTCGGGTCATTGGCCAATGCCCGCGCTATCGCTACCCGCTGCTTTTGTCCGCCGGATAACTGGGACGGATAGGCCTTTTTATAATCGCTCAGTCCTACCAATTCCAGGAGCTGATTAATTTTTTCTTCCTTTTCCGCTTTCGTCAGTTTACTTTTTCTTAAAGGGAAAGCCACATTTTCATAAACCGTCCTGGATTTAAATAAATTAAATTGCTGGAATATCATACCGATGTTTTTTCGCTGTTTTCGAAGCTGGGCCATCGGCAGCCCGGTCAGTTCAACATTATCCACATAGACCCGGCCCTCTGTCGGCCGTTCCAAGAGATTAATACATCGGACCAATGTTGATTTCCCGGCTCCGGAAAATCCGATAATTCCATATACTTTTCCTTTTTCAATTTCCAGATTTACATTTTTTACTGCCTCAATGGTCCGCCCGCCGGAAATAAAGGTCTTGCTCACATTTTCAAATCGAATCATCACGAATCCCCTTAATCTATATAATTCCTATCTGATTTATATGTTATTTAGTGATTAAAAAACAGGTGCCAGACATCTTCACCTGTTTTTTAATATGTTCCTATTATATCAACGTTTTTTTAAAAGTGTTAATATGTAAAACCAATAATTAGTTATAGGAATTACCTATAACAGCCGTTCCCGGTAGGCTTCCAGCTCACGGATATAAACCTGGCCCATCGGACTGATGCTCGCCCCTTTTCTCTTAATATAGCCAATCCGCATGACTTCTGTTTCCTCCAGCGGCACAGCCTTGTAATCGGAACCATTCAATTCCTCACAGATAATACCGGAGCAGAGGGTGTACGCATTCAGGCCCACCATCAAATTCAAAAGCGTCGCCCGGTCATTGGCATGAATAATCTGCTTATAATCATAGGTGCTTTTCATTTCCTCCGCAAAATAAAACGCACCGTTTTTCCCCTGGTCAAAGGCCAGGCACGGATAGTCCTGCAGCTCCTCCATGGAAATTCGGGACTGCCCCGCCAGAGGATGCCCGCCCCACAAATACACATAAGTCTCGCATTGAAAAAGCTCCACAAATTCCAGGCCATTCTGTTTAAAAATTTTCCGCATCACCTGCTCGTTATAATCATTCAGATACAGTACGCCCAGTTCACTCTTGAAAAACTTTACATTTTCAATCACTTCCCATGTCCGGGTTTCATGGATGGCAAATTCGTATTCATCCATTCCGATTTCCTTAACCATCTCCACAAAAGCCTTGACGGCAAAGGAATAGTGCTGCATGGATACACTGAATTTCTTTTTCGATTTTTTTTCAATATAGCGGCTTTCCAGCAATCGATACTGTTCCGTCACCTGACGGGCATAGCCTAAGAACTCCTCGCCCTCGGGTGTGATAATAATTCCCCGATTGGAACGGACAAACAGATTAAAACCGATTTCCTGTTCCAGTTCTTTCACTGTGGCCGATAAACTCGGCTGGGATATAAACAGTTTTTTTGCCGCTTCATTCATAGAACCGCTGTCTGCAATTGTAAGCACCTGGTGTAATTGCTGTAATGTCATTATCTTTCTCCCAATGATACATTATTCGAATTCCGCCCCAAATTCGCAATTTTTTCTTTTAATGCCGGGTCAAATACGCCCTTTTGGAGCATTTCAATCTCCATCCCATACGGCGCCCAAGATTTTTTCGGCTGATTTGCATCCGGCACATAAGGCGTTTCCAAGATTTTCGGTATATTTTCAAAATCTTTATGATGGACCACACGGTTTAAAGCTTCAAATCCAATATGACCAAAACCGATATTCTCATGACGGTCTTTGCCCGCGCCCGGAGCATTTTTGCTGTCATTAATATGGAACACGGCAATCTGGTCTTTGCCGAGCAGCCGGTCAAACCTTTCCATGACACCGTCAAAATCATTGATGATATCATATCCCGCATCGCTTGTATGACAGGTGTCAAAACATACCCTCAGTTTGTCGCTGCAGGCCACCTTCTCATAAATCTGTGCCAGCTCCTCAAAACTTCGCCCAATTTCGCTGCCCTTCCCGGCCATCGTCTCCAATGCCACATAAACCTTCGAATCTCTATGCAGCACTTCATTCAGGGCCTCGGCAATTTTAGAAATTCCCGCTTCGGCTCCGGCGCCCACATGGGCCCCCGGATGGACAATGAGAATCTTACTTCCCATGGCTTCGGCCCGGGAAAGCTCCAGATTCATAAAGTCCACCGCCAGTTCAAAGGTCTCCGGCTTTACCGTATTGGCCATATTAATAATATACGGTGCATGAATAACAATTTCCTCAATCCCATGCGCCCGCATATAACGCCATCCTTCATCGATACGAAGCTGGCTGATATCCTTACGCTTTGTATTCTGCGGCGCTCCCGTGTATACCATAAAGGTATTCGCACCATAAGACACAGCCTCTTTCGCTGAGCCTAAAAACATTTCTTTCCCGCTCATCCCCACGTGGGAACCTATCTTTAACATAACTTCTCCTTTTCAACGCGCCCAGCGGCCGTATGCTTCATCAACTTCAGCTACCGCGCCCGCCGGTAAGTCACGCCGTCCTCCAGTTCGATATCCCGGCACGCAAATAGCTGGTCTACTGTTAAAAAAGTATAACCCATCCGCCGTAATTCGTCAATAATTCCGGCCGCACCCTCCAGGCCATAATCCGAAATATCATGCATCAGAATGATATCTCCGTCCTTTACCGTTTCCGCCGTTTCCCGTATGATTTCCGCCGCAGACTTTCCCGTCCAGTCCTTTGTATCCACCGACCATAAAATCATCGGACAGTCCAGCCAGTTTTCCAACGTCTGGTTTATTTCGCCGAATGGCGGTCTCAAAAGCAGGCGGCCCGGTCCGACCACCGCTTCAATGGCTTTCCTGGATTTTTCAATTTCTTCCTTCTGTTTTTCCTCCGAAAGACAGGATAAATCCACATGACTGTATGTATGCATCCCAAGCTGATGTCCTTCCTCATACATGCGCCGGACAATATCTTCATTTTCCTCCACCTGGGCGCCAATCATAAAAAAGGTGGCATGAACCCCTTTCTCTTTCAGCATATCCAAAAGTGCGTCCGTCATTCCCTCTTTTGGACCGTCGTCAAAGGTCAACGCCACCAATCGTTCACTTTCCTCATAAATATCAAAGGTTGAGCTTTCTGACATGGCCCGCACGCTTCTGGCCCCGGATACCGCCAGGGATATCAGAATCATGCTCAATGCCGCCGCTAAAACCCGGAATTCCTTCATCCAACCGCTCCCCAAAATCCTTCAGACTAATATATGCACACCGGCCGGAGCGCATGCTTCCCATTCTCCTTTTCTATCAGTTTTGCTCTCTGTCCCTCTGCTCCGCCTTCCGAATCCATTCCATCATGCTTCGAAGCTCATTGACGGACATTTTCGTATATTCGGCCAATGCGCGCAGAGAAGGTTCCTGACCATTTTCCTCCATTAAATATTTTCTGGCCTCATTAACCAGCGTCACCTTTCCCACAACCGCATTTTCCACATCATCTTCGCCGGAAAGCTGCTGGATATAGGATTTCATGGCCGATTCAATTTCCCGAATCAATTCACTCTCCACATCCTGTACACCGCTGCCGCACAATTCGGAAAGCTTCATAAACAGAGCCATATTCCCTTCCTGAACAACATCGGAAAAATCCTCCGGGCCAACCGGCAATTGTTTCACCTGTTCCAGAATTCTGCCCATCCAGCTCTCGGATATTTTCCCAATCACCGTATTATCGCCGTTCAAAAGTTTTTCGTACATCTCCCTCAGCTCTTCCGGCCCGCACACGGAAAGCCCCTCTATTTCCTTTAAATACATGCGAAAAGCCTGGGAATCCGGAAGTACACCCGGCTGGGAATTTGCACCTGCCTCCGGCTGGGAATCCGCATCTGTTTCCGTCTGAAAATCCGCATCTGTCTCTGCCTTGGAATCTGCTTCCGTCTGCGGCTTCAATAAATATTCCAGCACCATTTCCTTTTGCTTCTCATTTAACTCCATTTTATCGAAATAACGGAGGATTTCCTCTCTGGACAGAGGCTCCTGCGCCGTTCTTATAATTTCGGACACTTCCCGCACCGTTTCTGTAAATACATTCTGTTCTAACATAAAATGACCTTCCTTTACTCAATATGTCGCTCAGTGTTCACAGTATACCACAAAAACCCCTGTAAGCCAAAGCCTACAGGGGTTCCATTTTAATTTTTTACGCTTCACTTCCGCTCTCTGTCTCTTCATCGCTATAAGGCTGAGGCTCGCCAAAAAGTTCTTCGCCTAAGGTCTCACTCTCAGTTTCCCATTCCGTTTCCGATTCGGTTTCACTTTCTAAAGCAGATTCGGTTTCAGCGCCGGTTTCGGTTTCTGTCTCCGATTCGGTTTCTGTCTCCGATTCCAGTTCATGTTCCAGACGGGTAACATGAATGATATAGGTCTGGGTATTTCCGGCCGGAGCCGTAACCAGAATCTCAAAATAATTCTCACCGATTGAAAGCATTAAGTCCTCCGGTGCGGTAATCACGCTGTCCTCCTCCATCGGTACTGCAGAATAGATAAACATTTCCATATCCACGCCGACTTCTACGTCATATTCATACACATCCGGGTCAAACTTTTCTTCCAGCTTCTGCACACCGGCAATCATCAGCTCTTTAATACGGGCATCCTCGGAAATGTCTGTATTGACGACAACCTCAAGGGATGCATAATCGCCTTCCAGGCTAATCATTTCCAGAGATTCGTACTGTTCGATATACGCATCATGAAGGCTGATATCTGTTGCTCCGACTTCCAGAGCCTTAAATGTCAGTTCATAAGTCCGCTCAGTTTCGCCATAGGCCAGTGTCTCAATAATCTGTATCTCACCGTTGGCTCCGGTAGCCAGGTCGGTGGAGGTTCCCACCAACTCAAGCTTTTCAGGGTCATAGGTCAAATCTGCTTTAATATAACTCATAGACTCGCCGCTGGAGGCTGTCACAAGCACTCTCACTTCATCGTCTTTTCCCACTGTCGGAGATTCCACGGATACGGTCATCTGGGTTCCCGAAGCGATTGTCCGCATTCCGGTAAATACCACGCCGCCGACCACTGCACAGAGGGTTAAAACCGTTGCACAAATAATAGAAATAATTTTTTTATTCATGGTCTTTCTCCTTTTCTACTGACGATAAATATTCAGTGTATATGTCGTCTGATTGCCGTTTCCTGCCTGGCAAACAACTTTGATGATATTGCTGCCGGATTTCAGTTCGTGATATCCTGCGCCGGAAACAATCGTACCGTAGCTGCTGACCGGTGTTGCCGAAATATTAATTGAAGCTTCTCTCGTTACGGCTGTATAATCCAGTTTATTATACGTAAATGTCTGGTTGAAGCCGATAGCGCCGTTATTAATGCTCAGAGACTTAATATAGCTGTTCGGATTTCCTGTAACGGCTGGAATGGCCGCCGCACTTTCCGGCATATTTTCATAGACAGGAATGATAAAGGTAATCGCACTGTCAAGAACTCCCAGACTCTTATAGGTACTGTAACGGCTGGAGCTTTCGGAACAAGGCGCCTGTATATTGCCCATATACTGATGGTCAAAGTACGGTGTATTGACAACGTTGAACTTCTGGAAATAATCCGTATTCTGTCCCACATTGATATAGGAACCGGCCAGGAATTCCGCACCGCCGACAATCGAAAGCCATGGGCTTGTCCACGGACGCCGCCATGTTCCGGTCTGGGACGCATAGGCGATACCGTTTTGTACCGCATTTCCTTCGCTGCTGGCATATGCGCCGATATTAAAGAAGTTATAATATCCATAGCTTCCGTTAGCCGCCGAGCTTCCGCCGCCGACCTCCTGGCGCACTCTGGAGGCCAGGAAATACGGACTTGCTCCGGAAATCTGTCCGGCTTCCATAAATGTATCTACATATGTGTAGTATTTTCCATTATAGTTATAACCGTTGCCATCCGCCATAAATGTGCCGCTCAAAATTCCCGCAGTCACACTCCGGCTCTGCGACGACTCATAGGACTGGGTCTCAAACATGAAAATCTGCTGTTCATCCAGGAAATTTCTCGGGTCCATATAATAAGCAATCAATTCTCTGGAAGCGCCCTTCCAATAAGCGCCGTCCTTATTAACGTAAGTATCGGTCGCCCAGTCATAATCTCCAGGCGCCGTAGACAGCCATGAGAACGGTGTTGTTGAGGATACATATACCATAGAACGGTTACCGCTGTTCTCCTGGTCCACCGCATAGCTGAAATCAATGCCCGTATACTTGGCAACAAAGCTCCAGTTCGGATGCTGTGCATGCAGATGTCTCAACGCATTTTTATAACTTTCAGGGAAGGCCGCAAGCTGCTCTTCAAATTCAGCATCCGTAGGTCCCTCGTAAGGTGTGTCATTGGTACCGGCAACCCTTACATATTCCTTACTCATATAACCTTCTTTTAATACGCCGTTCACAACGCAGGAAACCTTGTACCAGTCGCCCTCTTCACCCAGAATATTTACCTGGGTTCCAAGGTATACAAGTCCCTGAGTGGCGTAATTCGTTCCCGGTCCGGTACGGAAATTTAAGCCGTCCGCCGTCGTAATTCCCGATTGTCCGGCCACGCTGGTGTTGTTGTTATTATTATTGTTGTTATTATTATTGTTATTATTGTTGTTATTATTATCGGCAATTGTAATAAACTCGGAAGAAACATAACCTTCACGGGTTGTTCCGTTCACAACGCAGGACACCTTATACCAGGAGCCTTCCTCGCCGATAACCGTAACCGACGCATTCTGGTAAATCATACCGATGACCGAATGGCTTGTTCCCGCTCCGGTACGGACATTCAATGCGTCCGCATTGACAACGCCGTTTTTCTTTTCATAAGACGGTACCGTACTCGTATTGCCGCCGTTATTCGGCTCACTGTTTCCACCGTAATTATTTTCATTTGTTCGGGTAATATATTCCGCAGAAACATAACCGGTCGTCTCGCTGCCGTTGACCGTACATTTCACCTGATACCAGGAACCGGTCTGAGAAAGAATCTCTACCGAATCGTTCTTATGAATCAGACCAATGGCGCTGTGATTTGTTCCCGCCCCGGTACGGACATTCAGCGCGTCCGCATTGACAACGCCTTTGCCTGTGGTAACGGTCGTGTTGGTATTGCCGTTATTATTGGTGTTATTATTATCGGACGTCTTTGAAATATACTCGGCGTAAACATAACCTTCCTGAGTGCTGCCGCTGACAGAACATCTTACTTTGAACCATGAACCCTCCTGGGCCAGGATTTCCACCGATTCATTCTGACGGATAACTCCCAGAACGGCGTCTCCTGTGCTGGCGCCGGAACGCACATTTAAGGCATCCACATTGACAACGCCTGTTCCGATGGCCGCCGCATTGCTGCCGTTATTATTGGTGTTATTATTCGTGTTATTATTATTCGTATTCGTGTTTGTATTGCCTGAATCGCCGTCCATCTGGACGTACTGGCTATGTACATATCCGGTCTGGATTGTTCCGTCCATCTGGCAGGTCACCTTATACCATTCGCCATGCACAGAAATGACTGTCAGGCGCGTTCCCTGAGCCACACTGCCCATACGGGAAAAATTCGTTCCTGCCCCTGTGCGGACATTCAGCCAGTCGGCCGTAATCGTTCCCGCGGAACTGGCCGGCCGTGTCGGTGTATCTGAAACAACGTTGGAGATAAAATCACCCCGAACATATCCCGAAGCTGCCCCGGACACCTTGTACCATGTATACCCATCCGAGCCCTGCACTGTTTCCAGTATGTTGAGCGTCTGTCCCTGTGTCACCGTCCCCACACGTGAATAACCTGTACCGGCACCGGAACGGACATTCAATGCATCTGCGTTGACAGTTCCCGTCGTGGCTGCATTTGCTTCCAGCGGAGCAATTCCCGCACCGCAGGAAAGAACCATCGAGGCCACCAACGCATAGACAAGACTCTTATTAAAGCCTTTGAACTTCTTCATAATGTCCTCCCTGTTGATTTATTACAAATCTATTACATATTTACTACAATTATGGCATAAATGATGTAAATAATCAACTGTTTTTCGCATTTTTTATTAAAAAACATGGCTTAAAAGTATTAAATTCCCCCACTTTACCCCCCTATTTATCGAAAACCACATAAAAAACACATATTTAAATCGTATCCTGTTTTTATAAAATCAAGGAGGAAGAAACATGGTTCCAATAAAAAAACAATTACGTATCGGCGGTATGACCTGCGTCAACTGTCAAAACAAAATCGAAAAGACACTGCGAAACACCGCCGGTATACAAAAGGCCTCCGTCAGCTATACCAGGGCGACCGCAGACATTATCTACGATGCGGAGGTTATTTCTCTTAAAGATATCTGTAAAATTATTGAAAAGCTGGATTACCAGGTATTACCAGAAAACGCGCCTCAAAAAACAGACATTCCCCGTGCAATCTATTACCTGATTCTTATTCTGGCCCTCTACGCCATACTCCGCTGTACGGGTGTTTTAAACCTTCTTGCTCCCAGTCAGTTGGCCGACACAAAAATGAGCTACGGGATGCTGTTCATCATCGGTCTGACCACATCGGTACACTGTATTGCCATGTGCGGAGGCATCAATCTTTCTCAATGCCTTCCCTCGGGACGCACGGTAAACAGCGGCACACTTTCTACCTTTACGCCCTCCATCCTGTATAACCTCGGGCGTGTGATTTCCTATACCTTCATCGGTTTTATTCTGGGCGGTATGGGCATGCTTTTAGGCAGCGGTTCCGGCGTTGGCCTTTCATCATTTCTGCAGGGTATTTTAAAGTTGATTGCCGGAATATTTATGATTATCTCCGGTATGAATATGCTGAACATTTTCCCCGGACTGCGGCGGTTTACGCTGCGCCTGCCAAGGCTCCCCATATTAAATATCGGCGGTAAAATCCAAGGTTCCAGCGGCCCTCTGATTACCGGGCTGCTGAATGGCCTGATGCCCTGCGGCCCCCTTCAATCCATGCAGATTGTCGCTCTGGCTTCCGCCAATCCGTTTCTCGGCGCCTTTTCCATGCTGTCATTCAGCCTGGGTACCGTGCCGCTGATGCTCTGTCTTGGCTCTATTGTATCGGCCCTCGGGAAAAAATTCTCGGAAAAAGTCATGCGCATTGGTTCGGTGCTGGTGGTTGTCCTCGGTCTTGCCATGGTTTCACAGGGGAATAGCCTCATCGGTTTCATCCCTTCCTTTCCCGGAACAACAGCCGCTCCGGCCCAGGAAGAATCCGCCGAAATCATCGACGGCACACAAATCGTCGAAAGCACGCTCACCCTTGGCCGGTATCCGAATATAACCGTCCAGGCTGGCGTTCCGGTAAAATGGATAATCAATGCTCCATCCGGCAGTATCAACGCCTGCAATCATAAAATGCTTATTCCTGATTTCGGCATTGAATACACCTTCCAGGAGGGAGAAAATGTTATTGAATTTACGCCGACCGAAACGGGAACTATCCAATATACATGTTGGATGGGTATGATTCATGGAAATATTTTTGTGACGGACAAAAATACGGATTCCGGAACGGACACTACCGCTTCCGACGTCCCTGTACCGGCCGGATACCAGATTCCTTCCGAAGCTCTGGCTTTGCCGGAAATGCTCACCGCTCCCGACGGCAGCAGCTCTCCTTATATCAATATCCGGCTGACGGAAAATGGTTTCGAACCCGCCATTGTTGTCGTAGAAGCAGGCTCCCAGGTACTCTGGGCGATTCAAAACGACCTGGGCGAAGCGGCCGCTTTACTGATTCCTGACTACTCGACAAAGCTATCGCTCTCTGCCGGAGAAAACGCTTTTTACCTCTATCCGCAGCAAAGTTTTGAAGTTTCCACCGGCGACCATGCCTTCTACGCTTATGTAAAGGTTGTAGACGATATTAAAAATATAGATGAATCGGCCATCCGCAGCGAGGTCGAGCAATTTGAAACGCTGATTTATCCGGACAGCATTTTCAATACTGCAGCTTCCGGCGGTTCCTGCTGTCAATAATTTCCCCGGAATTTTAATTGACATCCCGGTTTCAGGCCACTATCATAAAAAACAGGAGGGATTCAAATGGAGCCAATAAAAAACATATTAGTCGTCGATGATGAGAAAATGCTCCTGGACGCGGTGGCCTCTTACCTGGAAAGCAAGGGTTTTTGCGTCTTTACCGCAGAGACAGGCGCCGGGGCCCTTCATATCCTCGAACACCAAAATATTTCCTTCGTCATACTCGATTTAATGCTGCCGGATATACCCGGTGAAAAAATCTGTGAGAAAATCCGCAGGGAATCCCGGATTCCCGTCATCATGCTCACGGCGAAAACCGAGGAAGAAGATATTCTGAACGGCCTTCGCATCGGCGCCGATGATTATATGACCAAGCCCTTTAGTCTGAAAGAATTGCATGCCCGGGTTGAAGCCATTTCGCGCCGGGCCTCCGACGACCTCAAGCCTCTGGCAGAAAAAATTCAGTGGAACGACGGCGCTCTGGAAATTAATTTCCAGCAAAAAATAGTAAAAAAACACGGCCGGGTTATCGGCCTGACGCCCATTGAATGGAATATTCTCAGCGCCTTTTTCAAATATCCGAAAAAGGTGTTTACCCGGGAGGATTTAATTTCCATCGCTTTTGATATGGGCTTTGACGGTTATGACCGGGTCATTGACACCCATATTAAAAATATCCGTAAAAAACTGGAAGACAACCCCAAACAGCCGGTCTATATTCAGACGGTTCACGGCCTGGGTTATCGGCTTGGGGGTGATTCTTCTTGAAACAAAAGCTAAGTACCCAGTTTTCCGTCGGCTTTGCCTTAATTGTCCTCGTTACCGTGGCGTTAATCAGTCTGGCCGCCAATTTTTTCATCAGCCGACAGTTTCAAAAATATGTGGAGGAGCAGCAAAAAGCCTTCTCCGACGGACTTGCGGAGGCGCTTTCCGACCAGTACGACGCTTCCAATGACCAATGGAATCTGGATTATATTCATGGTTTCGGCATGTATGCCCTGAATGACGGTTACATCATCAAGCTCTATGATAATGAACATTCCGTTGTGTGGGACGCCGAAAACCACGATATGACCCTCTGTCATCAGGTCATGAATACCATTATCCAACGTATGGAAACACAGAAACCTAAGGTAAAGGGAACCTTCGTCACCCATTGCTATGATTTGAGCCAGAATGGCAGCCCTGTCGGCCATGCCGATATCAGCTATTACAGTCCGTATTATTTTAATGAAAATGATTTCCGGTTTATCGATGCATTAAACCGCATTTTACTTGTCATCGGCCTTCTCTCCCTCATCGGCGCCATCATTGCCGGTTTTATGCTGGCCCGGCGGATTTCCCGTCCCATTTCCAGGGTCACGGAGCTTACCCGTGAAATATCCGGCGGCAACTATGATATCCGGTTTGAATCCGGCGCAGGTACAAAGGAGCTGGAGGCGCTGGCCGCTGCTGTCAACCAAATGGCCGAGACATTGGGGAAACAGGAGAATCTGCGCAAACGTCTGACGACGGATATGGCTCATGAGCTGAGGACGCCCCTCGCCAATGTGTCTTCCCATTTAGAAGCGATTATCGAGGGTGTCTGGGAACCCACGCCGGAGCGTCTGCAAAGCTGTTACGATGAAATTACCCGTCTCTCCGCCACTATTTCCGATTTGGAAAAACTGCGGCAGATAGAAAACGAAAATTTAAAACTGATAAAGGAACCCGTTGACCTGTTCGAATTGGCACAGGACGTCCGTACCTCTTTTGAAAAAGAGCTTCAAATGAAACATCTGAATTGTTTCGTTGAAGGAGACTCCTGCATAATTTCCGGTGATAAGCGCCGATTGTATCAAATTATTTTTAATCTCCTGTCAAATGCCGTCAAATACTCCTGCGACGGCAGGGATATCCATATTCGGATAACCGAAGCCCCGGAATCGGCCATCCTCACGGTGGAGGACGACGGAATAGGAATTCCGCCCGAAGAGCTTCAACTCATATTTGAACGTTTTTACCGGACGGACCGCTCCCGAAACCGCAAAACCGGCGGCAGCGGTATCGGGCTTACCATCGTCAAGTCTCTTGTCCAGGCCCACGGCGGCACTGTCCGGGCCGAAAACAAAGAGACGCGGGGCAGCCGCTTCATCGTCACCCTGCCAAAAAACGGATAAAACAACAAATGGCCTTCACTCCCCACGGGAGCGAAGGCCGCTTTGAATTTTATGAAATGTTAAATCAGGCTTTTCCAACGGAACCAAATAATTCCATCTTCTCAAGAACTGTCGCGCGGATGGCTTCAGCGCCCGGTTTTAATAATTTACGAGGGTCATAGCCCTTACCTTCAAGGTCTTTGCCTGCTTCAATATATTTACGTGTCGCGTCTGCAAATGCAAGCTGACATTCTGTATTTACATTGATTTTGGCAACGCCCAGAGAGATGGCTTTTTTAATCATATCATCCGGAATACCTGTGCCTCCGTGAAGTACGAGCGGCAAATCGCCTGTCAGCTGCTGAACGGCGTCCAGAGTCTCAAAACTTAATCCCTTCCAGTTTGCCGGATATTTTCCGTGGATATTACCGATACCGGCCGCAAGCATATCTACGCCCAAATCGGCAATCATCTTACATTCCTTCGGGTCGGCACATTCGCCGGCGCCGATAACGCCGTCCTCTTCACCGCCGATGGAACCAACTTCCGCTTCCAGAGACAGTCCCTTTTCACGGCAGATTTTTACAAGCTCTTTTGTCTTTTCGACATTTTCTTCGATTGGGTATTTGGAACCGTCGAACATAATTGAGGAAAATCCGGCTTCGATACATTTGAAGCAGCCTTCATAGGTTCCGTGGTCCAGATGAATCGCTACAGGAACGGTAATACCAAGTTCATCAATCATAGCGCTGGCCATGGCAGCCACTGTCTTAAATCCTGTCATGTACTTTCCGGCGCCCTCGGAAACACCAAGGATGACCGGAGATTTTGCTTCTTCGGCCGCCAGCAGAATTTCTTTCGTCCATTCCAGATTATTAATATTAAACTGACCAACGGCATAATGACCGGCTACGGCTTTTTTTAACATTTCTTCTGCGGATACAAACATTTCTAAACCCTCCATAATTTTCTTTGCTCGTTAACAGGTTACTTAAAATTTTACTCTTAAATGCGGAAAAAATCAATTAAATACCGGAAAATCCATGTTCTTTCGCACGAACATTAATCTCAATCGTGCAGTCGGAGATAAAGCCCTCGTTAATTTCCAGAGCATATTCCGTCTGGGCATGGATATTCTTCTCCGTTTCCTCCAACGCCACGCTGAATGTATTAAAGCAGACTTCCATCATTCCGTAAGGCGTCCGGTATACAACCATATTTTTTGTATTCGCTTCAAATACCATATGCGCGCTATGAGAACCATGCTTGATTAAATCAATCCGATTCGGAGTCATCTTGAGGGTATTACTCATCTGTTCGCCGGTTTCGGGAATCATCTCATCATACAGAATATAGTGTTTCCCATTTCTGAAATAATAATTCCCCGTGGTAATCATCTCCGTCGCGCTATCCTCACCATATTCGTGCTGAATACCTTTAATTGATACGATTACTTTATCTGTCATTATGTATACCCATCCTTCATCAATCCTGATTAATAGTTTTCAATCGGCACAAGCCGCGTCGGAACCAAATCCACCGGGAGAATCGAATTGGCAAAATTCGTAAACCGTTCCGCACCGTCACTGACAAAAAAGTGATAGGAGGGCTCTCCGCTTTCCCGGTATATGCCCTCTTCTTTCAGCAGTTCCCGGAGACTGCAGGCCGTCTCATAGGCCGGATTCACCAATGTAACCCCGTCGCCGACCAGCCGCCCGATGGTTTTTCGAAGCAGCGGATAATGGGTGCAGCCAAGCACGAGCGTATCCACCCCCGAATCCTGCAGCGATTTTAAATACCGTCTGGCCACCTCGTCCGTCACCGGGTCGTCGGTCCAGCCTTCCTCCACCAGGGACACAAACAGCGGACACGCCTTCTGGACCACCTGTATTTCCGAATCATATTCATGGATAACCCTCGGATAAATACCGCTGCCAATCGTCCCCTCGGTTGCGATAATGCCTATGCGTTTATTCTTTGTCGCGTTGACCGCCGTCACCGCCCCCGGACGAACCACACCGATAATCGGTATATCCAGCTTTTCCTTCAAAACATCCAGCGCATAGGAGGTCGCCGTATTGCAGGCCACGACAATGGCTTTCACCTGTTTTGTTTTCAAAAAATGAACAATCTGTTCCGAATAGTTAATAATTGTATCCCTGGACTTTGTTCCATAAGGCACCCGGGCCGTATCGCCAAAATAGACAATATTTTCCGAAGGAAGCTGCCGGATAATTTCCCGCACCACGGTCAACCCGCCGACACCCGAATCAAAAACCCCAATCGGTGCATCTATCTGCATCTTTCGGACCTCCTATCCTGCATACCGTTCAAATGCCAGTTGAATCAACTTATCGACCAAAGCCCCGTTGTCAAGCCCCTTTTCGTTCCAGAGCATCGGGTACATACTGATGGAAGTAAATCCGGGCATCGTATTGATTTCATTAAAAACAATTTCATTCGTATCCTTCTCCATAAAGAAATCCACACGGGCGCAGCCAAAGCCATCCAGCGCCTTAAAAATCTTTACGGCGTCGGCGCGGACCTCTTCCAGTTTTCCCTCCGGAAAGACCGGATGTAAATCTGTTCTGGATTCCTGGTTATTGTATTTCGCATCAAACGTATAAAAATCCTCCGCCGAAAGTACTTCGCCCACATCGGAGGCCTTGGGCGCATAGCCGCCAAGAACGGCGCACTCAATCTCCCGTCCGACAATGGCTTCCTCCACGAGAATATGAATATCATGTTGAATCGCTTCGTTTAAGGCCGCAATCAGCGCGTTCCTGTCAGACGCCTTATTTACCCCAACGGAGGAACCGGCCTTTGACGGCTTGACAAATACCGGATATGGCAGCGCCGCCTCCACTTTAGCCACGCAGGCCGCCATATCCCGCATCTCAATATGGTCAATCGGCACGTATTTTGCCTGACGGATATCCAAATCATCCACGACAATTTTTGTGTACCATTTGTCCATAGAGACACTGGAAGCCAGGACGCCGCAGCCCACATAAGGAATCTTTGCCAGCTCAAATAAGCCCTGAATCGTGCCGTCCTCGCCGTACATGCCATGAAGGACAGGGAAAACCACATCGACTCTTTGTTTTTGCATCGCGCCATTTTCTATAAAAACAAGACCGTGGTCCTGCTCATCGGGAGACAAAATTGCCTGAATCTGACTGTTTCGCCATGCTCCGCTCGCCACATCGTCTATAGAATCTGTCAACAGCCAGCGGCCGTCCTTCGTAATTCCAATCAGAATCACGTCATATTTTTCCTTATTCAGCGCCTTCATAATCGTTACGCCGGACACACAGGAAACATCATGCTCAGAGGACTGTCCGCCGAATATTACGGCTACAGTTAATTTATTATTCATGTTCTGCACCTCGGTTATCTATCCATAATTATGGTATTGTAGTTTTTTATCTATTGTACCTGATTCACTCTAATTATTCAACTGCTTTCTTCCCCCGAAATCCTCCCAAAAAACGCCTGTTTCAGCGCATAATCCGGGGTTTTTCGTCGTAAACATATACTTTCGGCAGAATTTCGCCCACATCTGCCGTTTCCATTTTCAGGATAACATCATTTAAAATAACCGATGGTACGCCCAGATGTTTGCCGTTATTTTCAAACATCTCCTCCATATAAATGCCTATGGAGCCTGCCACTTCTTCATCCAGGCCGAGTATCTCCTCCCCGCTCGTCATACTTTCGCACACAAGCATCGTCCGGGCAAACTCCGGATTATTCCGCATTTCCGTCAACAGGGTTTTAAGCTTTTCCCGGTCAGCAGCCACCCCACGGCCCAGGACAATGACCTTCACCTGGCCATAGTCCAGAGATTTGCCGGACATGCTGTCGTACTTATCTTCACTTTTTTGCAGACTGTCCGCCTCCAGGCTCACCGGCGGATATCTGACGCTGCTTCCATTTCCCGTCAGGGCCTCCAAATCGGGAAATGTATAGGTAAACCGATAGGTCTCCTCTTCTCCCAGGTCCACGCCCAGGGCCATGACAAAGGCGCGGTTTTCAAGCTCCACATAATTTTCACAGCCGGTCAGGCCGCCAATCAGGCAAAGTATGGCAATCATCACGCCGACGCTTCTCTTTCCGCCGCCCTTATCCCTGCCGCTTCGGCCGGCCGGCCCCACAAACCAGGGCACTATCCATAAAAGAACGGCCCCGGAGAAAAGCATCCACCAAAAATAAATATTTAAAAATTGCTGACGGACACCCAGCCATCCGGCCAAAACGGCCCCGGCCAGGGCACAGCTCCAAACCTTCCACCGGTTGGCCCCCGCCTCGCCAAACCCCCAAAGTTCCGCCGTGTGGCTCAATGCGCCGGACAGACTGATAAACATGGCAAAAATCCAGAAAGACAGCATAAGCCCGTCCTGTCTCGACAAAAAACCGCCGGGAATCCGCACAATCTGCATCAAAATCACCGTCGGCCACCGCTCCGCGACCATGCCCTCCACCGTCAGGACCGTCACGCACAGCGCATAAATCAACACGGCCAGACCGCCGCCGATGCCAAGGGCCCATGCAAAAATTTTAAAGGGCTTTTCGTTTGGATTTTCCGGGGCGATATAAAGCATCCACTCCACCGGGGCCATCAGTACCCAGGTCACTAACGCTCCCTGGAAAATCCCCGAAAAAGAGGTTTCTGAAAAAGACAGCAGACAAAAAATATTGCCCTCCGGTATGGAAAAAAGACCGATAAGTATAATCGGTATTAATATCAGATAAAATAAAATTTCCGACAGGCGCGCCCGAACCTCAATTCCTTTGGTACTTCCATAAATCAGCACAGCCGTCATTCCGGCAATAACAAGCCATTTGGGCATGGTATATAAAAACGTTTCATTTAAAACCGACGAAAACAGACCCATAAGAAAAACAAAGGCGGCAAAACAGCGAAGCCCATAAAGCCAGCGCAGCGCCCGCCCCGGAATGTAGCGGCTTTCGCATTTTTCCAAAGTCCGGGACAACAGCGCGCCATCGATAAGCGTCAGCAAAAGTCCGAGGATAAACGCCGCAAATCCGCCCTCTCCGGCCAGTCTCGGAAGGGCCATCGGTAAAAACAGGCAGGCTCCGGTAAATACATCTAAAATTAACAGTCGCACAGCCTGGTGATTTGAAATTTTTCCATTATTTGAAAACATCCTGCTCCCCCTCCGATTTGTAGCGTATTCGCTGCTCCTTTCTGGCAAAAACGGGCCGCTTTTTTAATTTAAATAGGGGCATACGAATCAGGCCATCCTGAAAATCCCGGTTCTCATCCGCTTTCACGGCCACGTAAGGCATGAGGTACGGAATTTTAAAGCTCTCCAGAGACGCCAGATGAATAAGAACCGTCAGTATCCCCAAAACCACACCATACACACCCAAAAAGGCGCCGAGAAAAATAAGATAAAATTTTACCAGACGAAAGGCCGAAGCAAAGCCCTCATTCGGTATGGTAAAGGAAGCCAGCGCTGTCAGCGCCACGATAATGACGACGATGGGGCTGACAATATTTGCGTCCACCGCAGCCTGTCCGATAATCAGGCCGCCCACAATGCCAAGGGCGCTCCCCATCGGTCCGGGCAGCCGGATTCCCGCCTCCCGCAAAAGCTCAAAGGCCAATTCCATCAACAGCACTTCCACAGGCACGGGGAAGGGAACGCCCTCCCTCGAGGCCGCAAAGGATAATTCCAGGCTGGTCGGCAGCATTTCCGGATGAAAGCAGGCCACCCCGATATAAAAAGCCGGAAGCGTCATGGCAATCAGGGCCGCCGCATACCTTAAAATCCTTACAAAGCAGACGATACCCCATCGGTTATAATAATCATCGGCCGCCTGAAAAAAACAATTCAGGGTGGTCGGAAGCAGCAGAACCATCGGTGAATTATCCACAATCAGCGCAATCCGGCCTTCCATGACCGAAGATGCCGCCTTGTCGGGCCGCTCTGTAGACTGGAACTGGGGAAAGGGGGAATACCATTTTTTCTCTGTCAACTGTTCCAGACTTCCGCTGTCGAAAATCCCGTCAATCTTAAACCGTTTCAAACGTTCCTGAATATCCGCCACCAGCTCCGGCCGGGCAATGCCCTCCATGTACATGACCGTAATGTCTGTCTGGGAACGGACGCCCACCTTTGTCTGTAATGTTTTCAGCCGGGTATCCCGTATCCTTCGGCGAATCAGAACTGTGTTTGCCCGCATGGACTCGGTAAAACTGTCCTTCGGCCCCCGCACGGATACCTCCGATTCGGCGCTCTGAACGCCGCGGCTCGGAAATTGCTTACTGGATATAATCAAAGCCTTCGGGCAATCCTCCAGAAAAATCGCCGTATCCCCCGATAATACTGCCAAAATGGCGTCCTCCAGTGTCTCCGCCGCCTTCGTATCCGCCGTCGTCATGGCCCGCTCCTGCAAAAATTCAAGGATGTCTTGCTCCGGCATCCTATCCAGGTTATACATGATATTTTTCAAAAGCTCGCCTTCCACCAGCTCTCTGTCAATCATTGAATCCACATAAACCACATAAATCGGCAGCCGGGCGGCAATCATTTTCCGCTGAATCACATCCTGGCAGTTTTCAAACCGCTTTTTTAACGCCTGTATGTTCGTCTCCAATTGGCTGGATATATTCATACGCATCCCACCTCCGCAAAAAAAAAGAAGTCTTTGCACTAGCCTGTGCAAATGACTCCTTTTTTATACGCATTTTATTTTTTAGCCGGGACTTCCTCGTCCGTCTGGATTTTCCTCATCACCGTCAATTCCTGATTATAAACATGGCGGACAATAATATTCGTTGCCGTATCCTTATCCCGTTTGGAAATGGCCTCGATAATCGCCTCATGCTCTTCAATCAGGGTTTGATGGGCCAAATCATATTTTAAATATTCCAGGCGGTAACGATACATCTGCTCCCGCAGATTATTCAACATCTGAATCAGCCGCAGATTCCCCGTCGCCTTATAGATAACGTCGTGAAACTCCACATCCCTCTGGGCCTGGAGGGTAATATCTTCCCCGTCCAGAGCCTCTTTGAAGGCTTCCTGAGCCTGCCGCAGCTCGCCAATCGTTTCATCTTTAATGCGCTCACAGGCCAAGGCGGTAGCCAATCGTTCCAGAGAGGAACGGACCTCCAACACATCCCTCAAATCTTTCTCTGTAATCTTGGCAACAATGGCTCCCCGTCTCGGAATCATCAGTACCAGACCTTCTAATTCCAGCTTACGGATGGCCTCGCGGATTGGAGTACGACTGACGCCAAGCTGTTCAGCGAGCTGCATTTCCATCAAACGCTCACCCGGTTCCAGTTCACCCTTTAAAATCGCCTGCCGGAGTGTATAAAATACCACGTCTCTCAGCGGCAGATACTCATTAATGTTCATCTGAAAATTGTGCATCTCTTCACTTCCTCCTAATTCCTGTCGCTACCCATGATTTCGAATATTCAAAGGCTTCACAAGATAAACCTGTTTGGCCAATGTACCATTACGTAAAATATCCCTCGCTTTTAATCCCTGCTGTTTGTCTTCAAATATACCGAATACCGTCGGTCCGCTGCCGCTCATCATGGCATTGAGCGCGCCTTCGGCACACATCACCTCTTTTATCTGTTCAATCTCCGGATGCTCCGGAATCGTCACCGTTTCCAGAACATTTTCCATACGCCCGGCAACGCCTTTGAGGTCCCCGCCTTCGAGCGCCCCAATCATGCCGTCAATATCCGGATGGCGTTCCACCGAATCCAGTTTTAAGTGTTCATAGACGTACTTCGTCGATACACTTATCGGCGGTTTTGCAACAAGGATATAACAATCCGGCAGAGGCGCCACCGGGGTCAACAGCTCTCCAATCCCTTCTGAGAGTACCGTTCCCCGCATGATACAATAAGGCACATCGGCTCCGAGGCGTACGCCGCGCTCCATAAGCTGACGTTTTGTTAATCCCAGACGGTACATCCGGTTGACTCCGCAGAGTACCGCAGCGCCGTCGGTACTTCCGCCGGCCATCCCCGCCGCCACCGGAATATGCTTCTCAATCTTTATATCCAGGCCTCCCGCAATATGAAATTCCTCCATAAGCATCCGGGCGGCCCTGTAGGCAATATTATTCTCATTTACAGGAAGAAATGGCAGATTTGTTTCAAGCCGGATACCCTCTTGACGCTTTTCTTCCATCACTATCTTATCATATAGCTGAACCGTCTGCATAATCATACGCACTTCATGATAACCGTCTTCACGCCGCCGAAGAACATCCAGTCCCAGGTTCACTTTGCCATATGCCTTCATCTGAATCGTATTCATTCCTGTTCCTTCCCTATTGTTTTTTGTATACAATGTTCACTATATATACAATTATAAAGAATCTATTTTTATTTTCAAGACCCTATTTGAATATTTCCATATTTTTCATGATAAGAATCGGCTGGCCCACCGGCAGCTCATCGCCCGTCAGGCCATTCACCTCCCGGATGTCTTCCGGCGACGCATAATACTTTTTCGCCAATGTCCATATGGAATCGCCTTCTTCAATGACATGGCCGGTCATCCCCGGCATGGCCTCAATTTTCTCAAAATCCAGAGGTTCCTCCCGCACCTGGGTCACGATTTGTATTTCCTCGGATTTGAAAATCGATGCATCCAGAGAAATCACCATTTTCACTTCAATCTCATCATTATCCGTCATCGTGGCATTTAACTGTTCCAGGCTCGGAAAAATGTCATAGGAATCGCCTTCCCGGATATTTTCCGCCTCTACCGTATAGGCAAACGGAATCGCCGCCTTGGCCGAGTTGACCGGTTTCCGGTCATCCGCCGCAATATAAAGAATTCCAAGATAGACAACGCCCTCGACAAGAATCCCTTCGTCATTGATTTCCGTCTGGTCGATTTTCACCGCCGCACGGGTATGGCAGATTTGGAGCATACGCACACCCTCGCCGCCCAGATGCACCTTTTCCCGAATCGGACACCGGGACTGATTTTTCAGCACCAGATTATCCATATGAATCTGTTTTCTTTCCGGAATCAATGTGATTTTCGGTGAATAAATATCCTGGAGAAGTTTTAATGTCTCTTCCTGATAAATATTCATTTCTGCAGCCAGCACGGCCTCAATCCCGACAACCCGCGCTTCTCCGTCTTTATCGCTGCGTATATCCAGGTTCAGATGGTCCATATGTACTTTAATGTCCGGAATCATCTCCTGGGTCACATCGGAAAAGTCTATCCGTCCTTCTATCGGCACTGTCAGTTCCACATCATTGACCGGATTTTCCAGCGTTTCATCACGGTACAGTAAAAATACGGATAACTGGCCGCGGATTAACACGCCGCCGTCCTGCAGCTTCATTTCCAGATTTTCCAGGTTCTCCTGATACCATATAATATCCATCATATTCGGCCGGTTGGCCGGTATGGCCGCTTCCTCCCGGATGCGAAGCTGGTCCTTCTGACTGATACACCGCTGGCTCAAAGTACACGTCCGGTTCCGGGCCCACAAATCTTCCCCGTCCTCCATGGCTATGGCCGCTTCCTCTTCTCCCATCCGCAGGGCCGTCACATGCAGAACCACAATGGAACGCACGCTGATTTTCCGGGAATTAATCAGCCCCGTGCGCAGGTCCTCCATATCCCACCGGACGCTCATCTGGGCCATCTCCTGCAGACCATCCATATTCACAGTTTCCTCAAAGGGAATCGAGCCCTCAATCGACTGAAGCTGTCCGCTGCCCTCATCGCCCATATAAAGCACGCCAAATACCAGCTCACCCCGGATGACACATTTATCCTTTCCCGGCTTTACATCCCGGATATGAAGCGTTCCCTTTTCCTGAATCAAACGCTCAATATCCGGTTTGTTGTCCGGCACATTAAAATCATTGTCCAATGTCATCTGAACCGACGCGGTATTCTTATACATCGGCACCCGGATATAGGTTTTTGATAAATTCATAAAAAGCCTCCTTAACTTTTAAACCGAATTGTCTGGTCCACACCTTCAATCTTGATGACAACAAAGGGATAGGACGCCGCCGCTTCCGCAGCCTCCGATTTTTCCGGACCAATCAGGTCCGTATCCACCCATATACCGTTCTCTCCCTGATAGACATCGTTTACCTGTATACTATATCCCGATGTCTCCTGCTGCCCATATCCAACAATAATATATGAATAACTTCCGTCATGGTATGCCATCTGGAAAGCTTCATTTTTCCGTTCCTCAATCATCGTCCTTATCTCCTCCGGTAATTCTTCCGCATCCGCCACGGTAAAATCCATATCGGATATCTTTTTGTCCGATGTGTCAAACAGAGAACAGCCGCCAATGGACAGGCAAAGGCACAGAACGGCCGCCATCCTAAGAAACCTTCGATACATTCTTTTCATATCCTGTGAACCACCTTTTTTACAAGCTTATGAAACACAGAAGGCAAATATGCACCAAAAACTTTTACCCCAACGCCTGACAAATGGAAAAAAGGAGTCCGGGCCACAGGTCCGAACTCCCAGGTTTTTAATATTTAATTAAACCATCGCTGCGATTAACGCATCCAGCGCTTCACTGACTGCGGCAGATTTAGCGTCGGCATCCTCTAAGGAAGTCCCTTTAATTCCGTAATAGAACTTAATCTTAGGTTCCGTTCCGGAAGGACGTACGCAAAGCCATGCGTCATCCGTCAAATCATAGTAAAGCACGTTGGAGCTTGGCAGGCCGGTTGGTTTGACTTCTCCGGTCTTAATATCTACGATTTCATCCTTCTTATAATCCCGGGCAGAAACGACAGTCAGACCTGCAATCTCTTTCGGCGGGTTGGAACGCAGAGTTTCCATAATCGACTGAATCTTTGCCAGACCTTCAATACCGGATAAGGAAATGGATTTAACATCATCTTTATAATATCCGTATTTCTCATACATGTCCACCATCGCATCCCATAAGGTCTTACCCTGGGTCTTATAGTATGCGGCCGCTTCGCAGAGAGCCATTGTGGCAACAATCGCGTCTTTATCTCTGGCATGGGTACCAATCAGGCAGCCGTAGCTTTCCTCGAAACCGAAGAGGTACGTTCCCTTTCCGCTTGTCTCAAAACCAAGAATCTGCTGTCCGATATATTTGAAACCGGTCAGACACTCAATCAAACGGATACCATAGCCCTTCGCAATGGCGTCGGCCATGTTGGTCGTAACGATAGTTTTAATGAGCGCGCCGTCTTCCGGCAATCCGCCGTTTCGAGCCTTTATCTGGCTGATGGTGTACTCCGCCAGCAGGCAGCCGGACATATTTCCTGTCAGATTATGATATTCGCCGTTTTTATCCTTTACGCGAACACCCAGACGGTCCGCATCCGGGTCTGTCGCCAGAACCAGGTCTGCGTCAACCTCTTTGGCCAGCTTTAAGCCAAGGACAAAGGCCTCGTCCGCTTCCGGATTCGGATAGCTGACGGTTGGAAATTCGCCGTCCGGAAGTTCCTGTTCAGGAACAACGTACACATTCTCAAATCCAAGTTCTTTTAAAATCCGGCGGGCCGGGATATTGCCCGTGCCATGAAGCGGTGTATAAACCACCTTTAAATCTTTGCCTACGGCCTGAATCGCTTCCGGATGTTTCACCTGCTCTTTCAGGCGGGCAATATATTTATCGTCGATGTCTTTGCCGATAATGGTGCAAAGACCCGCTTTGACAGCTTCATCCTTATCCATCGTCAAAACGTTATTATAATCCGTTACGGCCTGAACCTCGCCCATAATTCCGCTGTCATGCGGCGGTGTAATCTGAGCGCCGTCCTCCCAGTAAACCTTGTATCCGTTATATTCCGGCGGATTGTGGCTGGCCGTAATATTAATTCCGGCAATACAGCCAAGTTCGCGTACGGCAAAGGATAATTCCGGTGTCGGCCGCAAAGACTCAAATAAATAAGCTTTAATGCCGTTGGCCGCCAGACAGAGCGCTGCTTCTAAAGCAAACTCCGGCGACATACGCCGTGAGTCAAACGCAATCGCCACGCCTTTGGATTCTCCATTTTGTTTCTTTATGTAATTCGCCAATCCCTGCGTCGTCTTACGCACGGTATAAATATTCATCCGGTTTGTACCTGCACCGATAATGCCGCGAAGACCTGCAGTACCAAACTCCAAATCCTTATAAAAACGTTCCTTAATCTCTTTATCATCTTCCCTGATGCCTGACAGTTCTGCCTTCGTCCCTTCATCAAAATATGGGTTTGCCAGCCAGGACTCATATATCTCCTTGTAGTCCATTGGAATCTCCTCCTTATATTCAAAACTCTATGTACCTCTATTATACCCGATTCCTCACAAAAATGCACTATTTTTTTGATTTCTTCACCTTATTTTTAGACAAATTGTCCCATTTTCTTACAGAAATCATCCATTTCTGACAAAAAAGCACGCCGCTCGCTTTTTTCCCGAATCAGTTTGTTCAGCTTATCCATATTCTGGGCGGACATCCAGCTCTTGCGTGTATTCTGATACCGGTTCGCAATCTTCCAGAATTTTTCCGGGAAAACCATCATCCCGTAAAGACAGCGCGCCTGACCGTAAGTAAACGGCATTACCCGGTGATAGGTTTTCAGCATCGCCATTCCAAGGCCCACATTCCAATGGTTTTTTTCCAGTATTTTACGCATGAAAACATATAAATCATAAACCTGAAGGTCCATCCGCATCTGCTCAAACCGCACCAGTGCCATACTTCCACGGGTTATCAAAATATTATGCTGGGTATAATCCCCATGGCACAGACGCTGTTCTTTTTGTCCCTTCGCATATAATTCCATATATCCGGCTTCTGAAAGAATGTCCTGGGCCGCCGCGCCCGCCTCGTCAAATTCCTGATAGACTTCCATAAATTTCCGGTCAAAGGCGTTTTTCTGTTTCTTGCGGCAAATATAATTTCGAATCGTTTTCAACTCACGGCGGCGGCGCGCCATTTCATCAAAAAGATTCCCCTGCAAAAAGACCTCATAAATCTCTTCATTTCGGGAAACATCATGCAGACTTTTATGAATACCGGCCATATGGACCACCGCTCTTAAAATTTCTTCCTTATCCCTCGTACTGCACTCCCGCCCTTCATACCAGTCTGTCAGAACATAATTTTGTCCCTCCTCGTCCGTCGTCAGAAAGCTTCCCTCCTTATTTGCCACAAACTGGTCTATGTAAATGCAGCCCCGTTCTCTGAGACAGGTTTTCACCATCATTTCCCATTGAAGATGCTTCGGTGAACCGTGATAAACCCGAAACAGTTTTAGCCCCTGCTGCGTATCGCACAGCCAGGCTCCCCGCCCCCGGTAAAGACGTCTGATTTCCAGATGGTAACACTCCAACAGCTCTCTGATTTTTTCTTCCAAAAGAAATCCCTCCCAGATATGTTAAAAGACAGTTTCTATTTAACATATGAGGGAGGGGTTCATCATATTACCTGAATAAGTTACAGCAGGCAAACGCCCTGACTTTCCAGAGCTTCCACGACTTCATCCGGCCATACGGAGGCAATAACTTCACCGATATGCGCTTTTCTCAAATAAAACATACAAATCCGGGCCTGACCGATACCGCCGCCGATAGTATACGGCAACTCACCATTCAAAAGCGCCTTATGGAACATTAAGTCCTTGCGTTCTGTGCATCCGCGAACTTCAAGCTGGCGCATTAAGGCCTCTTCGTCCACACGGATACCCATTGACGAAAGTTCAAAGGCCGTATCCAGCAAAGGATAATAGACAAGAATATCGCCATTTAATTCCCAGTCGTCATAATCCGGCGCACGGCCGTCGTGAATCTCCCCGGAACCCAAAGCTCCGCCAATTTTCATCAGGAAAACTGCGCCTTTCAGCCGCACAATTTCACGTTCCCTTTCCTTCGGCGTCAGATTCGGATACATATCCTCCAGCTCCTGTGTTGTCATAAAAGAAATCTCCGGCGGCAGCATTTCCTCAATATATTCATACTGGATAGCCATATATTTTTCCGTATTTTTCAATGCCTTATAAACTTTTCTTACGATGGCCTTTAAGGTTTCCTCATTCCGTTCCTCTTTATCTATAATCCGCTCCCAGTCCCACTGGTCAACCAGGATTGAATGAAGGTGGTCCGTATCCTCATCCCGGCGGATAGCATACATATCCGCATAAAGGCCTTCCCCATGCTTAAAGCCATAGCGCTTTAACGCAAACCGTTTCCACTTCGCCAGAGAATGAACAATTTCCACCTCCCGGTCCGCCTGCTCCCGGACGCCGAAATTCACCGGACGCTCCACGCCGTTTAACGTATCGTTCAGACCGCTTTCCGGATATACAAAAAAGGGCGCGGACACACGGGTCAGGTTTAATTGTCTGGCCAGCTCTTTTTCAAAAAAGTCTTTTACACATTTAATCGCAACTTCCGTTTCCCGAATATTCAGAGACGATTTATATCCCTCTGGTACCCACATTGGATTCATATTATTTACCACAGCCAGAATCGCTCCTCCGGCTGCATGCTCCTTCCTTCCAATTTTTACTTTCCTATTATAGTTTATATCGGGTAAAAGTATCAAGTCATTTTCTATTTAAATGCAAAATTGCATTTATTGCAAAATTGCATTTACTTATTTCTCCAATAAATTCGAAAAAGCCCCATTTTTGCTGTCTTTTTTTTAACAAAAAGTTGGCATAGGAATTGCGGTTAAGAAAGATGAATAATTAAAGGAGGTTTACTATCATGAAAGGTTTTACGATTAAAGATTTATCTATTGGCCAGGAAGCCAGCTTCACAAAAACCATCAGTGAAACAGACGTTTATTTATTTGCCGGTATTACAGGCGATATCAACCCAGCACATTTAAATGAAGAATATGCTAAAAATACATTCTTCAAAGGCCGTATCGCTCACGGTATGCTTTCCGCTGGTTTAATCTCCGCTGTACTTGGCGTACATATGCCAGGTCCAGGAACTATCTATTTAAGCCAGACTCTGAACTTCTTAGCTCCGGTTCGCATGGGCGACACAATCACAGCAACAGGTAAAGTTGTTGAGATGATTCCGGAAAAGAACAGAGTTAAAATCGAAACCATCTGTACGAATCAGGATGGCGTTGTTGTTACCAAAGGCGAAGCTATGGTAATGCCACCTAAGTAAAATGGGGTTATATTCAAAGGGCAGCATGTAGGACTTCCCCTCTTAAATTGAAGTTTTACTTGCAGAAGCGGCATTGTTCGTACCAGACAATGCCGCTTTTTTAGATGCGGGAAAATTTTATATCACTATATATCCGGGGGTATCTTTTAATTTGATATTTCTATAACGTTCAGCTTTCCTCCCTGCATACATATCTGAAAATTTCTATCATTCTCATCCTTTCCCAATCGAATGACATTATAAAACATCCGGCGGTACTTCTGATGATTAATCTGAATATTCATGGAAAATTGAATTTGGTGTTCATTGTCGTCAACCGTCTGCTTTAAGCTGCTGCCATTTTCCAGTTCACCGCATTTTATTCCGTCTATATAAACCTCTAAGAGCGCTGTACTTCCAATAAAAAAATTGACCCGTTCCAGCTCAATGGTCCGCATTTTTCTTCTCCCCTTTCTACCCCCCCCTAAAAAATTTTATAATAAATTGTTTATTTTGTCAAATTATATTATCTTTTTGATAATGTAATATCTTTCTGGTTATTTTATTATAATTAGGAAGGAGGCCATTATGATTGCTGATAAAATAAAAATGCTTAGAAATGCAAATAATATGACCCAATCTGAACTGGCTAGAAAATTAAACATTACCCGAAGCAGCGTAAACGCCTGGGAGATGGGGATATCCATTCCTTCAACCACCTTTATTGTGGAACTGGCCCAGCTTTTTCGGGTTTCGACAGACTATCTGCTGGATTTGCCAACCCATAATTCCATTGACATATCCGCACTGAATGAGACAGAAATTTCTATTGTATATAACTTAATTCGTTATTTTCATCAAAATCACAACACAAAAGAGCTGAAAAGGTAATTCTTATCTTTTCAGCTCTTTTATACGTTAAACCTGAAACGGTTATATGTTTTTATTTATCGTAAGAAATATTATACTTCGCCATCTTCCTGGAAATCGTAGACTGATTGACTTTGAGGACCTCGGCCGCGCTCTTGCCGCTGCCGTAACGCTGGACAACCGTCTCAATAATCTGCTTCTCGAAGGCATTCAGATTCTCTTCCAGGCTCATCCGGCTGTCAAACTGGCATCCGGTAATGCCTTCGCCGCTCGGATTTGACGGAACCAATAACTGGCCGTCTAACATCTGAGGCGGTATATTTTTAATACAGTACACAGAGGATGCGCTGATTAAGACAATCCGTTCCACAAAGTTTTTCAATTCTCTGACATTTCCCGGCCAGGAATAATTTTTCAGTATATTCATAACTTCCGGTGAAAAGGTTTTTTCACGTCCGTATTTTTTACAATATTTGTTTAAAAAATAATCAATCAACGGCTCAATATCGCTTGGACGCTCCCGCAGCGGCGGAATAATGGCAGGAATAACATTTAACCGGTAATATAAGTCCGCCCGGAAGGTTTTCTTCTTGATACATTCGCTCAAATCTTCATTTGTCGCGGCAATCAAACGGAAATCTATCCGTTTCGGCCGGTCTGAGCCAATTCTCTGTACCATTTTTGTCTCAATGGTTCTCAATATCTTTCCCTGAAGCGCCAGCGGCAGAGAATTAATTTCATCCAAAAACAGTGTGGATTCATTGGCTGTCTCTATAAGCCCCTTTTTACCGCTGCCCAAGGCTCCGGTAAAGGCGCCTTTTTCATAACCGAATAATTCCGATTCAAGCAGCGTCTCCGGAAAGGCCGCACAATTAATACGCACCATCTCTTTATCTTTGCGCTCGCTCATTTCGTGGATATATTCGGCCAGCACCTCTTTACCTGTCCCCGATTCGCCCTGAATCAGAATATTCGCATCGGTGGAGGCCACATTATTCATCGCCCGGATTAAATCCGACATCTGCGGACTGTTATATATTAAAAGCTTATTATCGGACGGCTGTTTTTTTTCAATTTCCTTCACAGCCTGATATTTGTTCAAAGCATCGTAATAATAGCCGATAAGTTCTTCCATATCTCTCATGACGCCGATAATATACTGAATCTCACCCTTATCATTTAATATCGGCATCTGAGATACCATCTGCATCTGCTCTTTGCCATGGCTGTTAAAAATTCTCTGGCACATGACGACATCTTTTTTCTGTTCATATACATTACGGGAAATTACATAGTCGATTAAGCCATCATCGTACATATCAAAAACATTGTATCGGAGCAGCCGGTCTCTGGGCAGGTCAAATTTCTTAATCATTGCATAATTAACATAAATCATATTTCCCTTGTCATCCAGAACATATAATGCATCCGGCATATTGTCAAAAACATCTTCATAAAACTCATATTTTTCTTTGATGGTTGTTACTTTTTCCATATGAAACCCCTCGTCTTTACTGCCTGCTCCCCATTTTACGGCAGCGTACATAGTTCTAAACAGCACGATACACTCCTTTTATAAAAAGGAGTGTATCTTAATCATAACTTATTTTGATTTTTTAATCAATAACAAATTAGCAAATACCAATCATAGCAAAGATAATACATACGATTACTGCGATTGTTGGAATAACACAGCAGTTCATACCGATATCGATATAGGAATCCTTATGGGTCAAACCGCAAACGCTTAACAGAGTGATAACAGCGCCGTTGTGTGGCAGTGTATCAAGACCACCAGATGCAACGGATGCAACTCTGTGCAGAGCCTCTGGGCTGAGGTTCGGGTCGTTGGCTGCTAATTCCATATATTTCGGGCCTAATGCTTCAAGAGCAATACCCATACCACCGGAAGCAGAACCTGTAGCACCTGCAAGTACGGATACGGAAATAGCTTCGGAAATCAGAGGAGTTCCAGGGATACCAAGCAGCATTGTTGTCAATGTAGCGAAACCAGGAACGGCTTTTACAACACCACCGAAACCATTAGCAGCGGCCGTATTACCGATAGACATAAGACCACCGGAAGCACCGTCGTTGATAGCCTTAGGGAAGTCTTTTGCACACTTGAAGTTCAAAACGATAGCAAGAACAACAGCGATTAACAGAGAACCTACCAACGGAACACTAAGTACATTCAACGTTACAGGAACAGATACCAACGGAATCAAAGAAACGATTGGGTTTGGAAGTGTTGTGTCATCAGCCATAGCTTCAAGGTTGGACGGCTCAACAAAGTGTAAACCTTCTTTTCTCAGTTTGTTTTCTCTCATCTTCATCCACAGAACACCAAGTACCAACATAACTAATGCTGCAACAACACCCATAATAGGAGCAGCCATAGCTGTTGTACCATAGTAGTTTGTAGGGATAATGTTCTGAATCTGAGGTGTACCAGGGATAGCTGTCATAGTGAATGTGAAAGCACCCAGGGAAATAGCACCAGGAATCAGTTTGTTCGGGATATCAGCTTCTCTGTAAAGAGCTACAGCCAGTGGGTAGATAGCAAATACTACTACGAACAGAGAGATACCACCATATGTCAGAACGGCACAAGCAATAACTGTTGCCAAGATAGCCTGTTTTGCACCGATTAATTTTGTAAGCCAGAGACCTACGGATTTAGCGGCGCCGGAAACCTCCATAACCTTACCGAAAATAGCGCCGAGCATGAAAGCCGGGAACCATGTCTGTAAGAAAGTAGCCATAGCGGCCATGTAGTTATCTGTCCACATTGTCAATACGTTAATTGTAGGGTCTTCGAACATACTGAGGAGCGCTACAACTGCTGCACAAACTGGTGCAACCCAAAGAATGGACTGGCCTTTAAATGCTAAGAAGATAAGCAAGGCCAAGCCTAATACAATACCAAATAAACTCATATTATTTTTCCTCCCTCGTTAAGTTACAACTATTTTACCTTAGACAGAATTTCGTCTTTGATACCCATCGGAGCATCAACGAAAATTCTAGGGTCCATAGTTTTCAGGTTCTCAGCAACCAAAGGTTTGAAATCCATCTGGTCAAGAACCTGGGTCTGTAAATCGATGCCTGGAGCAATTTCAGTAACGGTCAGACCATCTTCCAACAGCTCGATAACCGCACGTTCCGTAACGAACATAACATGCATCTTATTTCTGCGAGCATAATCGCCGGAGAATGTAACCTGTTCAACAGAAGAAACGAATTTCTTCTTCTTACCTTCCTGAACAATCACCAGTTTACCATCTTCTACTGCTGTTTTCAGACCGCCGGCTGTGAAAGTTCCGCAGAAGATACAATTCTGTGTATTCTGGGAAATATTAATGAAGCCGCCGCAGCCTGCAACATTCGTTCCAAATTTACTTACGTTAACATTACCATTAGGGTCACATTCTGCAAGACCAAGATATGTAACATCAAGTCCGCCGCCATCATAGAAATCGAACTGGCTGACTTCCGGTAATTCACCCCAGCCGTTAACTCCTGCACCAAAGGAGCCGCCGCCGCTTGGAACGCCGCCAATCATACCGGACTCGGTTGTCAATGTCAACTGGTCTGCAAATCCCTCTTCACCTGCTACCGTAGCAACTTTTTCAGGGATACCAACACCTAAGTTAACAACTGCGTTTGGAACAAGTTCCATTGCACATCTTCTACCAATAAATTTCTTGGTACCAAATGGTTCTGGAGCGACAGCGTCCGTAGGAACCTTGTAAGCGCCGGATAATGTCGGATTTACAAAGAAATCGGCACACTGTCTGTGAGTTTCTTCCGGGTCATCCGGAACAACGATAGCGTCTACAAAAATACCAGGAACTGCTACCTGTCTGGACGGAATCGTATCCGCCTGAACAATGTGTTTTGCCTGAACGATAACTTTACCGCCGCAGCCTTTGGCAGCCATAGCAGCAGATAAAATATCCAATGGAAGAATTTCGTCTTCGATTGTACAGTTACCGTTTGTATCCGCCGTAGTTACACGGATTAATGCAATATTTGCCTTTGGCAGTATGTAATAGAGCTGTTCTTCGCCTTCAACTTCGATAACCTTAATGATATCTTCTGTTGTACGGCTGTTCAGCTTACCGCCTTCCAGACGAGGGTCAACAAAGGTTTCAAGACCTACATTAGTAATGTAGCCTTTACGTCCCTGTCCCATTGCACGGTACATTTCGATGATAACACCCTGAGGAAGGTTATAAGCTTCCACCTTGTTGTTAATAATCATCTCAATTACCTTTGGAGAGAAACCATAATGTCCGGCAATCCAACGTTTGATTAATCCTTCTTTTGCCCAACGTTCCTGCTGTCCGCCCTTTTTATTACCCTGGCCGGCACCATACATGATTGTCAGGTTATTTGGAGTTCCCGTTGCATCAAAAGAATCTGCAACTGCTTTCATGATAGCATCCGGCGTACCTGCAGTCAGGAAACCACTGGTAATAACCGTATCATTCGGCTGAATCATAGCAACGGCCTGCTCCATTGTAACTACTTTACTCATATCAAAAACCTCCCATACAATTATATGCCTGCCGGCCTCCGGCAACCATATAACTTTTAAAAAATGCAATATAACTAATGACCGGAAAACGCACCACTGAATTCCGGTTATTTATCTTCAACCGCGTCCGGGAACCCCTAATTTCCCGGACGCAGTCTCAGTCATTATATAATATGATATTATTTCTCTAATTTTTTCAATGCTTCTGTTAATTTAGGAATAATTGCTGTACAATCACCAACAATACCTACATCAGCAATTTCAAAAATAGGAGCTGTATTATTCTTATTGATTGCGATAATCAAATCAGAATCTTCCATACCAGCTGCATGCTGGATAGCGCCGGAGATACCTGCTGCAATGTAAAGGTTTGGACGAACTGTCTTACCAGTCTGGCCAACCTGACGGTCTCTGTCAATCCATCCGGCATCAACACATGCTCTGGAGGAAGCGATTTCGCCGCCGAGTTCATCCGCAAGTTCTTTCAGCATACCAAAGCCTTCTGGTCCGCCGATACCACGTCCGCCGGAAACAAGAATCTTAGCTTCTGTAATATCCACAGTTTTCTTTGTATCTTTAACAACTTCACGAATCTTGATATTCATATCTGCTTCGCTAACGCCTGCGTCAAAGACTTCTACTGTACCGGATTTGGATGGGTCCTCTGCCAGAGCCTGCATAACGCCAGGTCTTACAGTAGCCATCTGAGGACGGAAGTTCGGGCAAACGATTGTTGCCATGATGTTGCCGCCGAAGGCCGGACGAGTCATCCAAAGGCCTTTGGATTCTTCATCAATTTCAAGTTTTGTACAGTCAGCTGTCAAACCTGTATGTACTCTTGCAGATACACGAGGTGCAAGGTCACGGCCGATAGCTGTTGCGCCATAGATAACGATTTCTGGTTCTTTTGCTTTGATAATTGCGTTCATTGCTTTTGCATATGGTTCTGTAGAATATTCTCCAAGAACAGGAGCGTCTACAGCGATAACCTGGTCTGCACCAAATTTAAATAATTCAGCAGCGGCTGCCTGGATACCATCGCCTAAAACAACAGCAACAACTTCCTGGCCTAAATTATCTGCCAGTTCTCTAGCTTTACCAATCAGTTCATAAGCAACTTTCTGGATAACTCCATCTCTCTGCTCTGCGAAAACATATACATTCTTACTCATTGTTTCACCTGCTCCCTAATTAAATGATGTATTTTTCTTTCAACTTGTTAACGATAATTTCAACAGCTTCATCAGCGGATACTTCCTGATAGAGTGTTCCGGCTGGTTTTACAGGTTTTGTGAAGGATTTCTTAACCTGTGTCGGAGAACCTTTCAAGCCTAAGTTGGAGTCGTCTACATGACCCTGAAGGTCTTCATAGCCCCATACTTTAACTTCTTTTTCTCTGTATGCGTCGAAAATACCGCCAACGCTCATGTAGCGAGGTTCAATTTCTTCGCCGAGAGTTGTGATTAACAATGGTGTTTTAGCTTCAATAATATGATAACGGTCTTCGAAGTTTCTGCGAATAACTACCGTATCATCATCTTCAAGTTCAACATTCGCTGCATAGCTGACATGTGGAATTCCAAGATGTTCAGCAATCTGAGGACCAACCTGGGCTGTATCGCCATCGATAGCCTGACGTCCTGCTACGATTAAATCGTAGTCCAGTTTCTTGATTGCTCCTGCGATTGTGGAAGATGTTGCCCATGTGTCGGCACCACCAAATTTTCTGTCGGATACAAGCACTGCGTCATCAGCGCCCATAGCCAATGCTTCACGAAGCGCTACGTCCGCCTGCATAGGTCCCATGGAAACGATAGTAATTTTAGCGCCTGTTTTTTCTTTAATCTGTAATGCAACTTCAAGAGCTGCCTTGTCATCAGGGTTAATAATACTTGGAACGCCATCTCTGATAAGTGTTCCAGTAACCGGGTCAAGCTTAACTTCTGTTGTATCCGGAACCTGTTTGATACATACTACGATATTTTTCATGTCCTGATTCTCCTCTCCAAAATACTAGTGTAACATTGCACCAGAGATAACCATTCTCTGAACTTCAGAAGTACCTTCATAAATTTCAGTAATCTTGGCATCTCTCATCATACGTTCAACTGGGTAATCTCTTGTATAACCATAACCACCGAATAACTGAACAGCTTTTGTAGTTACAGCCATAGCAGTTTCTGCTGCAAATAATTTTGCAGTAGCAGCGTCAACAGTGTATGGAAGTTTTGCACCTTTTCTCCAAGCTGCTTTATATACAAGATATTTAGCGGCTTCAGTTTTTGCAAACATATCTGCCAACTGGAACTGAGTATTCTGGAACTGAGAAATTTTTCTTCCGAACTGTTTTCTTTCTTTTGTATACTTAACAGCTTCGTCGATAGCGCCTTCAGCAAGACCCAAAGCCTGTGCTGCGATACCGATACGGCCGCCGTCCAGCGTCTTCATAGCCAGAGCAAAGCCTTTTCCTTCTTTGCCAAGCATGTTTTCCTTTGGAACGATACAATTTTCAAAAATCAGCTCACATGTGGATGAACCACGGATACCCATCTTTTTCTCGTGAGGGCCTACGGAGAATCCTGGGAAATCTCTTTCCACGATAAATGCGGAAATACCTTTTGTTCCTTTAGATTTATCAGTCATAGCCATAACGATGAAGATATCTGCCGCTTCAGCGTTTGTGATGAAAATCTTGGAACCGTTTAATACATAATGGTCGCCTTCCAGAACAGCTTTTGTCTGCTGCATGGAAGCGTCTGTACCAGCACCTGGCTCTGTCAAACCGAATGCACCAATCTTTTCGCCTTTGGCCAGAGGTACCAGGTATTTCTGTTTCTGTTCTTCTGTTCCGTTTTCAAGAATCGGAGTTGCGCACAAAGATGTATGTGCGGACATAATAACGGATGTTGTACCGCAAACTTTAGCCATTTCTTCAACAGCCATGATATATGTAAGGACATCTGCACCCTGTCCACCATATTCCTTTGGAATCGGAATACCCATCATGCCGTATTTAGCCATTTTCTTAACGGTCTCCCATGGGAATCTTTCTTCCTCGTCCAACTCCTGAGCCAACGGTTTTACTTCTTTTTCAGCAAAGCTTCTGTATAACTGCTGTGCAAGAAGATGCTCTTTCGATAAACCAAACTCCATAAAATTCATCCTCCTTAAACTTATAATTTTTTCAATAGATTAATCCGCAATTTTCATGCCAACTTTTTCAAGTTGAAAAACCCCCGAAATTCAAGGTTTTTTGTTGTTTTTTTCACAAACGCAAAATGCATTTTTGCATTTTCATGCATTTGTGCATAATGCGATAATGAAATATTTTGCATGCAAATTAAACTATTTTAAAAAAATGCAATATAATTACTTTGTAAGTATAACACATTTTAGAGAATTTGACCACTATTTATCTCAATTTTTTTAAAAATTCATGATTGTTTTTGCTAAATTTTGCTATTATCTTAACAATGGCAAAAACGACTAATTTTTGACAAATTAAAAAAAGAAGAAATGGGCGGCCCATTTCTTCTTTCAATTTCTTTATTTCTTATCATCATCTACCTTGGAAATTTTCACCGGATATTTACGCATGTATTTACGTAAAGCCCGGGAATTTACCATATAACCCTGAATCTCAAAAAGTTTTTTACCGGAACGATTGTAAAACCGCATTTCCTCACATCTCGGGGTCTCTACAATGTCTATTCTTCCCACGCTTTTCGCAGGATAGGTCTGAGCCTTCCCCCTCAGCGGCTGATAGGTCAGCGTATCTCCTTCCACCGTCAGGCTGCGTTTAAAATACGTATAGCATGTTATCACTGTCACGACCAGGCAGACAACCGCCAGCACATAGGCTGTGATAACCTGTCCCTGGGTTGTGTTCGTCGATGCCAGCCATACGAAAATGGCCGCCGCTGCCACTCCGAAAAGCGCAATAACCAGCCAGAAGCCGCTTTCTGTCACCTTAAAGCTGTCCTCTTTAACCGCTGTCGTCTTTCCGGGATTTTTCATCATATTGATGACAACAATCGCCATAATTACGGCCAGCAAAGGAATCGCCGCCGACTGAACAATCATCAAAATCTGATTCATCATGTCCATATTCCTCCTTTGTTTTTAATTTCAAGCCGGAATATGGACCTCCGGTTGAAACTTTAATTCAGTACATCCGCCATAAGCTCTTCCGGCGTAATGTCATTTTTCAGTAAACCTTCCTCTTTCAGCCAGTCAATGTTGGCCTGCCATACAGATGCTTCCTGAGCGCCAAATTCTCCCTCCGAGGAAGCCAAAACCGGAAGAAGCACTTCCATACTGCGCATCTCAACGTCTTTATCCAACGGGAAATTTTCAGCATTCTGGTTCGCCAGCAAAATATCCAGAGCCGCTTCAGGGTCTTCCTTCATATCTTCAAATCCTCTGGCCGACGCCCGCATAAATGCCGCTAAAGTTTCTGCGTCGTTGTTAATCATATCATCACTTGTGACAAAAATCAACTCATAGCTTCCCGGAACGCCGTAATCCTGCGGATAAAAATAGCTAACCTCAAAGCCCTCTTTTTCCATCTGAGGCACTTCATGGTTGACCATACAGCCAATGGTTGCATCCACCTGTCCCGTGGTCATCGACGACATTAAGTCAAATCCCACGTCAATCAAGCTCACCGAATCCATATCGACGCCAGCCGTTTCCATCATCGTCCGAATTATGGCCTCGCTCAGCTCGGTTCCCGAATATCCGATGGTTTTGCCCACCAAATCTTCCGGTCCGTTAATATTTTTTTCTTTCAAAGATAAAATGATATTTAAATCAGACTGGGTCAGGGCGCCGATGCAGCGAATCGGCACATCCTGATTGGCCCGGGCCATAATCACGTCCGGCAAATAGTAAATACCGACTTCCGCCTTTCCTGCGGCGGTCAAAGACATGGCGTCATTGGTATTTGAAGGGAACTGGACGTTCACCTTGATACCCTCTTCGGCATAATATCCCTTTTCAATAGCATCATAGATAAACGCATGAACGGCATTCGGATACCAGTCAAGCACAATATTGACCTCCCGCAATTCCCCGTCATCCGCACTTTCTGTCCCGGCTGTCTCCGAGCTGCTTTCGGCCGCGTCGGTGTTTTCTGTTTTTTCACTCTGTCCGCAGGCGGTCATGCTCAAAAGCATCGCCGCGCACAAAACTGCCGTAAGTATTTTTTTCATAGTTCTCTCCTCCATTTGATTAATATGTTTTCAAGCAGGCTGACAATGCCTACCAAAACCATCGCTACCGCAGATAATAATATAATCGGTGCAAAAACGCCGGCCCCGTCGAGCTGGGTCATCATCCGCCGGCTGAAATATCCCAGACCGCTCTGGGCGCCAAGCCATTCACCGATGGCCGCACCGATAACGCTTAACGGAACTGCCATTTTTATCGCCGAGAAAAAATGGGGCAGAGCCGTCGGAAGTTTCAGTTTTATGAAAATATCCCTTTTGGTTGCTCCGTAGCTTATCAGTAATTCTTCCATCTCCCGTTTGACCGATTTGAAGCCGTCAAATACGGTAATTGTAATCGGAAAGAAGGTCATAAGAATGGTGACGACAATTTTACTCCATATACCATAGCCGAACCAGACCACAAACAGCGGCGCTATCGCCGTCGTCGGTATCGTCTGTGAAGCGATAACTATCGGATAAAGGGCCTGTTCCGCCACGCTGCTGACATCCATCAAAACGGCCAGTCCAATCCCGAGGACAATGGATATGACCAGTCCAATGGCCGTCACTTTCATCGTCGCCGGAAGATGTATCATAAACAGCGGTTCTCTGAGTTCCCACAGTTTTTCTAAAATTCCCGTAGGCGTCGGCAAAATATACGCCGCATCCATATGCCCCGCTCCAAGCTGCCAGAGCATGAGAATGATGGCAATAAAAATGGCCGAAGGCAAATATCGTTTCATATCACATCACCTGCCTTCTGAGTTTCATGGTCAATTCCGCCTTCATTGCTTCGATATCCGGCCGCCGTAAAAACTCCCGGCTTCTCGGATAGCCTTCCGGAACCTCCGCAATTTCAAAGCCGGTAATCGGCGTTTCCGTAATAATATATATTTTTTTCGACAGAAATATGGCTTCCTCCACATCATGGGTAATAAATAAAATCGTTTTGTGAAAATGCTGCCATTGGTTTAAAAGCCATTCCTGCATATCCATTCGCGTCAGTGCGTCCAGCGCGCTAAAGGGTTCGTCCAGAAGCATCAGGTCCGCATCCGTCAGCAGAGTTCTCGCAAAGGAAATGCGCTGCCGCATACCGCCGGACAAATCCTTCGGATATTTATCCCGGTAATCCTCGAGGCCAACTTCTTTTAGCACTTCACCCACCCGTTTTTCCTGCTCCGATTTACTTTTTTTCTGTATTTCCATCGGCAGGCAGAGATTCTTCTCAATTGTCCGCCACGGAAACAGCAGGTCTTTTTGGGGCATATAGCCGGCATAGCTTTTAATCTTATGAATCTCTTTCCCATCCACATAAATCTCGCCCTTGTCCGGTTCCAGCAGGCGGTTAATTAAACGGAATATTGTACTTTTTCCGCAGCCGCTGGCGCCAATCAGCGAGACGAATTCCCCCTTGTCCACATGAAAGGAGAGGTCCGTCATCATCGCTTCCTTATCCTCCGGATAGCGGAAAGTTACATTTTTAAATGTCAGCATTTTTTACATCTCCATATTCCATGCCATATCCCAGAACATCCCTTCATAACGACTGCAGTTTACAAAGACCTCTTTCAGTTCAGCCACCCGTTTACGGCTGATTCCGTCGCCAAGGGTGTTCACAAGATAAAGTATTTCATCATTCATATCGTTATATTCTTTAGACGTATATCCTTTGACCCATTCCCCGTAAAACGGATGATGGATGGCCTCCGGATATTTCTCCGCCAGCTTCCGTCCAATTTCCGCATAGCTCCATGCGCAGGATAATATGGCTACCAAAATGTCCAGCTCATTTCCCCGAAAACCCACTTCCAGCATATAACTGGTATAGGATGCGTTGGCCAGACTTTTCGTCGCCCGGGCCACCTCTTCCTCCGTAATGCCCAGCCGTTCCATATAACCGGAATGAATGTCCATTTCTCCGCCCAAAGTGTCCTCCACAAAATATGAAAATCTCCGAATCATCGACGGCTCTGTGGATTTGACAACGCCCAGTGCAAATACCTTCGCATACTCATACAGGTATAAATAATCCTGGAGCATATAAAAACGGAACTTTTCAATCGGAAGGCTTCCGTCTCCAATGCCGTTCACAAAAGGATGCTCGTGGTATCCCGCCCAAATATCTTTGACGCTTTCGTACAATTCATCTGTTAAAGTCATCTGTTTTCCTCCCTGCTTTACGTAAAAAAGAGCCGGCCCGAAGGCAAGCTCTATAAATTCGATGTTCTGCTTCCCTACGTCGGTATTACCCGCATCAAGTTCAAAGGGTCAAGTCTGCGACTCTCTCAGCTTACGCTCCCCTAGCATGATTCACATTCCATTATTCGATTTCCTTTTTATTATAGCACGATTCCGCCGCTTGTAAAGCCTTATTTTGGCTTCCGGCCGTTCTTGAAATAATATAACGCGGACGTCCTTTCACTTCTTCATATATTTTTGAAATATAATAGCCGATAATACCAAGGCTCATCATAACCAGGCTCCCAATAATAAGAAGCAGCAAAATAACTGTTGTAAAGCCTTCCAGAGCATGGCCGCCAAAATAACGTATAAGAGATTCCACCGCCATAATCACGGCAAAAATAAACATAAATACGCCCGCTACCGTTACCATCTGGAGGGGAACCGAAGAAAAGGCCGCAATATTGGTCACCGCATATTTGACCAGAGACCAGGTGGACCACTTGGATTCTCCGGCTTCTCTTGGCTGCACGTCAAAACTCACCGAAGTCGTCTTAAATCCTATCCAGGAGGATAAAGCTCTGAAAAAAGCATTTCGCTCCGGCATGTCCAGCAGCGCCATCACCGCCCGCCTATCAAGCAATTTAAAGTCGGAGGCTCTGGACATGTCGATTCCCGTCGCCCTTGTCATAATTTTATAAAAGAGTCCCGCGCTCGCCTTATGCCCCAGACTTTCCTTTCCCCGGGAGTTTTTCACACCTTCAACCACCTCGTATCCGGCCTGCCACTGACGGTACATCGCCACAACCGTTTCCGGCGGATGCTGTAAATCACAGTCCATCACCACGGAACAGTCGCCGTCCGCTTCTGCCAGTCCTGCAAATATGGCCGCCTCTTTTCCAAAATTTCTTGAAAAATGAATGCCCCGTACAAAATTGTGTTCCTTTGCCATTGCTTCGATTTTCGACCATGTTGCATCTTTGGAGCCGTCATCTATAAAAATCAATTCAAAGGATATCTTTTCGGCGTTCAGCAGTGCTTCCAACCGTGCCTCTGCCCGTTCAACCATCATCTCTTCATTGTATGCCGGCAAAATCACCGATAACAACGCCATGTCCATACCTTCTCTCTCAACAAACTTTTTTAATATTGCAATTCCTGTAAAATCTATTATAATCTATTAGACAGGACATGTAAAAGGAGTTTTTTATGAATTTATTTATCGGCCCCGCTGTCAACGGCATCGGCGTCATTGCCGCAGGCATCCTGGGCAGCACAGCAAAAAAAATCATCCCGGAACGCATGGGGGAAACCCTTTTAAAAGTGATGGGACTCGCAACAATATACATCGGCTTTTCCGGCGCCCTGAAAGGCTCTCATATAATGGTTACTCTGGCTTCTCTGGCTCTCGGAACGGTCATCGGAGAATTTCTTAATTTGGAAAAACGAATCAACCAGCTCGGTGATTGGCTCCAGCAGCGATTTCAGCCCAAAAATTCCAATGTATCCATTGCCGAAGGATTCGTCAACTGCAGTCTCCTTATCTGCGTCGGCGCTATGGCCATCGTCGGCGCTATGGAAAGCGGTTTGACAGGAACCCACAGTACGCTGTTTGCCAAATCCTTCATCGACACGGTGGCCGCTTTTATCATGGCCTCAACCATGGGCATCGGCGTCGCTTTGTCCGGTGTTCTCGTTATGGTTTACGAAGGCCTTATGGCTCTTCTGGCCCAGTTTATCGCTCCACTGCTCACGGAAGTCGTTATTAACGAGATAACCTGTGCCGGTTCTATCATTATTGTCGGCGTTGGTCTGAATCTCTTAAAAGTCACAAACATACGCATTATGAATACGGTTCCCGGAATATTTCTTCCGATTCTGTTTTGTATGTTCCTGTAGCTCGTTCATTCATTACGCAAAAGGCCCAAACGGTTTAACTTCCGTTTGGGCCTTTCTATTCGTCAGCAAATACTTCTATTCAGAAATTATGCCTGCATTTTCTTAACTTCTTCAATCATAATCTTCAAAGCATCAACACAGTTTCCAACGATAGCGATATTGGAAATTTCAAAGATAGGAGCATCTTCATCTTTGTTGATAGCTACGATATAATCGGAGCCTGTGATACCGGAAACATGCTGTGCAGCACCGGAAATACCACATGCAATATATAATTTCGGAGCAACAATCTTACCAGACTGTCCAACCTGATGCGCACGGGAAACCCATCCTTCTTCGATAACCGGACGAGTAGCACCTACAACACCGCCGAGAAGTCTTGCAAGCTCTTTAACTAATTCATAGTTTTCAGCGCTTCCTACACCTCTACCACCGGCTACGATGATTTCAGCTTCTTCAAGATTAACACTTTCAGAAATTTCCTGAACGCTGTTTACGATTTTAGCTCTGAGTTCAGCAACTTCTACAGTCTCTGCTGTAATTGCGCCTTCTTTTGCTGTATCCGGTTCGTCAACTTTCTTAAATACGCCGCCACGAATGATAGCTACAACAGTACCTTCTACTGTAACATCCGAGTAAATAGTTCCGCCATAAAGAGGCGCTGTAAGAACGATTTTACCATCAGCTTCTTTGATTCCGATAACATCTGTAACACAACCAGCTTTTAATTTAGCTGCAACTCTGGCACCTAAATCTTTTCCGTTTGGTGTAGCACCAACAAACAACATTTCTGGAGCGTATTTTTTAACTAATTCAACAACAATTGCAGCATATGCTTCTGTATTATATTCAGCAGCATCTACGGTGATTGCATCGTCTGCACCGTATGCAATTGTTGTAGCTGCAGCATCTGCAGCACCAATAACAACAGCAGTAACTTTTTCCGCAACTTCTTTAGCAGCTGTAAGCATTTCAAGGCCTACATTGACTGGCTTGCCTTCTGCTGTTTCAACATATACCATTACATTTTTGCAACCCATGACATTTCCTCCTTATAATACTTTAGCTTCTCTCATCATTCCAAGAGCCACAGCCATGGACTCTTCGAGTGTCTCTTCTTTAATCTTAACACCAGCAGCTTTCTTTGGAGGTTCTGCATTTGCAACAACCGTAACAGCAGGTGCAACAACGTCGCCAATTTCTAATTCACCAATCGGAATCTTTCTGGCCGCCATTTTGCTCTTAATGGTTGGATATCTTGGTTCGTATTCCGGTTTTGTTACTGTTACTACACAAGGTGTAGCGACTTCAACAACATTATATCCTTCTTCTGTTTCCTGTTTTGCGCTGAGACCTGCTTCAATCTTTTCGATATCAACCAGGTTTGTAACTACAGGAACATCTAAATCTTCTGCCAACATTGTACCAACCTGTCCGGATGCACAGTCAGTTGTTTCTTTACCGCAGAAAATAACGTCAAATTTAACGCCTTCAGCTTCTTCAATTTTAGCAACAGCTTTAGCCAGAGCATCTGCTGTGCTGATTGTATCTGTAGCGTCGGCTTTTACAACATAACCTTTGCTTGCGCCAACTGCAAGACAAGTTTTGATTGCGTCTTTTGCTTTGTCTGGTCCAACAGAAACAACGGTAATTGTGCTGTCACCAACAGCTTCTTTAAAACGTGTAGCCATTTCGAGAGCATATGTATCAAATGCGTTTACGATAGGCGTAGCAATGTCAAGATCAGGTGCGTTAGTTGCAGGATTCATCTTGATATTCACAGAATCATCTGGCACCTGTTTAATACAAACTAATATTTCCATTTTGTTGTACGCTCCTTCTTTTCCTAATAACACAACTGGTGTGTAGAATTCCTGCACACCAGTCGTATGTAAACTTTTAATTATTCTGCAACGAATTAAATCTCACAGGGAAATCCAGGATTAAATAATGGTCGACTTATTTGTTTCCCATCCATCCGGAGATTACCATACGCTGAACTTCACTTGTTCCTTCGTAGATTTCTGTGATTTTAGCATCACGCATATGACGTTCAAACGGATAATCACGAGAATATCCATATCCACCAGCAAGCTGTACGCAACGACGTGTTACATCAGATGCTGTCTCAGCACATACTAATTTAGCCATAGCTGCTAAATGGCTGTATGGTTCGCCATCCTGTTTAGCCTGAGCTGCACGGTAGAGAAGCAGACGAGCTGCATCTACTTTAGCCTGCATATCTGCTAACTGGAACTGTGTATTCTGGAATTTCCAGATTGGTTTTCCAAACTGTACACGTTCTTTAACATATGCTAAAGCATCGTTGATAGCGCCCTGAGCAATACCAACAGCCTGAGCTGCAACACCAACACGGCCGCCGTCAAGAGTTGTCATAGCAATCTTGAAGCCTTTGCCAAGTTCACCTAACAGGTTTTCCTTTGGAATCTTGCAGTCATTGAAGATTAATTCGCTTGTGGAAGAACCACGGATACCCATCTTCTTTTCATGTCCGCTAACTTCGAATCCAGGTGTTCCTTTTTCAACGATGAAAGCAGAAATGCCTTTTGTTCCTTTTTCTTTATCTGTCATAGCAAAGAATACAAAGATATCTGCATACTGTGCGTTTGTGATAAAGATTTTGGAACCGTTAATTAACCAATGGTCGCCTTTGTCAGCAGCTACAGTTTTCTGCATAGCAGCGTCTGTTCCTGCACTTGGCTCTGTCAGAGCGAAAGCTCCTAATTTTTCACCAGAGCAAAGAGGTGCAAGGAATTTCTGTTTCTGTTCTTCTGTACCATACTGGAAAATCGGCCATGCACAAAGAGACTCGGAAGCCATCATCATGATAGATGTTGTTGCGCAGTATTCAGCTAATTTCTCGGCAACACCGATGTATGTCAAATAGCTAAGTCCGGCACCATTGTATTCTTCTGGGAAGTATACACCCATCATGCCCATTTCTGCTAATCCTTCGCGTGCTTCGATTGGGAATCTTTCTTCTTCATCGATTTCCTGCGCTCTAGGACCAACTTCTTTAATCGCATAATCCTCTACCATTGAGATGATTTCCTGTTCTTCTTCACTGAAATGAAATTTCATTTCTTAAGCCCTCCTTAAAAAAATATAAATAAAAAGTAATGTTAAATGATTTATAAATATTACTTTATAAATTACAGTTTGTAGCAAACTTTACCTGGGTTAAGAATCATCTTAGGGTCGAATACTTTCTTAATTCCAAGCATAAGTTCCATGTTTCTTTCGCCTTCAGCTTCTGCAAGATATTTCAGTTTACCGGAACCGATAGCATGTTCACCGGATACAAGTCCGCCAACACGTGTAGCTTCTGGATAAATATCATCAAAGAATGCATCTGCTTTTGCTTTGAAATCGTCAACACTAATCTGGTCGTCACCGATAACGTAGATATGAAGGTTACCATCACCTGCATGTCCGAAGCTTTCTACCTGAAGACCCATCTTAGCGCCTACATCATATACATATTCAACATATGGTGCAATCTGGTCAAGCGGAACAACAACGTCACATTCGTCGAGAAGTTCCAGGCCGTCTTTCCAGTTTGTTTCAGCCTTGATAGCTTCCAGGAAGGAGCTTCTTGCAGCCCAAACGTCTTTAATCTTAGGCGGTGTATCAGCTACGATAACGTCGATAGCGCCGTTTTCAAGAGCGATTTCGGAAGCCTGTTCCATAATCTCCTCTAATTCATCCATGCTGCGGCCATCGAATGTTACAAGCAGGTATGCGCCAGCTTCAACGCCGTCGATGTTCTTTGGATATACAGCTTTACCAACATATTTTTCGGATTTTTCAACAATTGCTCTTTCCATGAATTCCAGAGCCTGTGGGTCAAGATTGTTTTTCTTGAACAGCGGAACTGTGGAAATACAGGAAGCCAGGTCTTCGAAAGGCATTACCAAGCTGATAACTTCCTTCGGAGCCGGAATAACTTTTAATGTCAACTCTGTGATGATACCGAGAGTACCTTCGGAACCAATCATCAGGTTTACAAGGGAATAACCGGAAGATGTTTTAGAAACTGTGCTTCCGAAATGAGCGATGTCACCGTTGGAAAGAACAACTGTCATAGCGCGTACATAATCTCTTGTAGCGCCATATTTACAGGCTCTCATACCACCTGCATTTGTAGCAACGTTACCACCAACAGCAGCAAATTTTTCACCTGGGTCTGGTGGGTACATAAGTCCACGGCTTACGCAGTCTTCTGCAAGGTCGTTCAAAAGAACACCTGGCTGAATCTTAACAACAAAGTTGTTTAAATCATATTCAAGAATCTTATTCATCTTTGTTGTGCCAATTACAATACCACCTGCGATTGGAACAGCGGCACCAACAAGACCTGTACCAGCGCCTCTGGCTGTTACCGGAATCGTATTTTCATAGCAGAGTTTAACAACTGCGGATACTTCTTCTGTTGTCATAGCATCTACAACAGCCTCAGGCATAGCCTTTCCATAAATAGACATCTCGTCATGTGTGAAATCATCGTTGATTTCTTCCCCTACATAAACACGTCCTGGTGCAATTTCTTTTAATTTCTCCACGATTTCTGGAGTTACTTTGCCATATGCACTCATTTCATCATTCCTCCTTAATCCTTTAATAATAAAGAACCCTTTGCTTTATATATTTTGTATTGCACACTATGTACACAATAACCACGTAAAATACACGAAAAAGGGCCGAACTGGTCCTACCATTCATATGACCATCATAAAATAACCCGGCGTATTTGTCAAGCATTTTTACCGTTTTCCTTTGTATTTTCCATGTATTTTTTAGAAGCATTGCACAGTTCTTATTTTAGCATTTCTAATTTTTGTAGTTTTTTCGCACAAAGCCTTTGTCTTTTTTTTGTCAATATTTGCTTAACTATCCAGATAATTATAAATATACACAAAATGACGGTTCAATGCATCCTGCCCAAACTGAACATCCTTTTCTTTTACGGCTTTAATCAAATCTCTATGGGTCTGCATCAAGCCCTCCCGGTTTTTTTCATCTTTAAGAATTCGGACCCGCATATCTTTGACATATTTGTCAAGGACCTGTGTTAATGCTAAAAAATTAACAATAAGATAGTTGTTATGCGAAGCTTCAACCAATAGATAATGAATACGCTTGTCATGTTTTGAACGGACATTTTCCTCCTGGGCCGTCTCCAGCATGCTCATATGATATTCCATCTCATTCATCTGTTCTTCCGTCACATGATGCACCGCCAGAGACAACGCCTGATACTCCAGCGCAAAACGGAACTCACTGATTTCCCGGTAAGGTGTTCCCTCCACCGCAAACATCAGTGTCATCACACGAATCAGCGTACTCTCAAAATCACCCGTTATATAATTTCCTGAACCCTGCTGACAGGATAGGGCCCCCATCTGCTCTAATATACGGATACCCTCCCGGACAGAAGTCCGGCTCACATTCAACTGTTGTGCCAGCTCCCTTTCGGACGGCAATTTATCTCCGGTACTGTAGACTCCGTCCAGTATTTGCTCCTGAACGAAGTCCACTACCTTTTCATAGGATTTCTCCAAACAAATCATCCCGTTCTTTAATATGCTTTTCCCCAATATACCATTGCTTTTGCAGGTTTTCCGCAGCAAACACACCTATCCGATAAATGTTCCTGTGCAAATGGCATGCATCGGGAGGTTGCTCCGGTTTCTTCTTTTATCATATTCTCACATGCTTCGTCGCCGCACCACATGGCTTTGACAAAGCCCGGTTTATTTTCAACAGTATCTTTAAAAGATTCAAAATCTGTGGCTTCATAGGTATGGGCATCTCTGTGGGCTCTGGCTCTTTCCAGCATTTCCACCTGTATTCTGTCCAGAGTTTCCGCAGTTTTTTCCGCCAGTTCAGAAATAGCCACGACCTGTTTTTCCCGGGTATCGCGCCGTACAATGACCGCCTGACCCGCTTCCATATCCTTTGGTCCGATTTCGATACGCACAGGGATTCCACGCATTTCCGCTTCGGAGAATTTCCATCCGGGACTCTTATCCGAATCATCCACCTTTACACGGAAATTACTCAGCATATCTTTGATTTCATAGGCTTTATCCAGAACGCCCGCCTTTTTTTGCTGAATCGGAATCACCATCACCTGGGTCGGCGCAATTTTCGGAGGAAGTACAAGGCCGGAATCATCCCCATGAACCATGATAATGGCGCCAATCAAACGGGTTGTCATCCCCCAGGATGTCTGATGGACATATTCCAGTTTATTATCTTTATTCGCATACTGAATACCAAAGGCCTTTGCAAAGCCGTCGCCAAAATTGTGGCTTGTGCCGGATTGAAGCGCTTTGCCGTCATGCATCAAAGCCTCGATGGTATAAGTGGACTCGGCGCCGGCAAATTTTTCTTTGTCCGTTTTCCGTCCGCGGATAACCGGTATTGCCAGCACTTCTTCGCAAAAATCCGCATAGAGGTTCAGCATCTGAATAGTTCTTGCTTCCGCTTCCTCCGCCGTGGCATGGGCCGTATGGCCTTCCTGCCACAAAAATTCTCTGGAACGCAAGAAAGGACGGGTTGTCTTTTCCCATCTTACCACCGAACACCACTGATTATATAATTTCGGTAAATCTCTGTGAGACTGAATATCTCTGGCATAAAAGTCGCAAAACAATGTTTCGGACGTCGGGCGCACACACAGACGTTCCTGAAGCGGTTCCAGGCCGCCATACGTTACCCAGGCCACCTCCGGTGCAAATCCCTCTACGTGTTCTTTCTCTTTCTCCAGCAGACTTTCCGGAATAAACAACGGCATATATACATTCTCCACGCCCGTTGCTTTAAAACGCGCATCCAATTCCTTCTGGATATTTTCCCAGATTGCATACCCGGCCGGTTTAATTACCATACAGCCTTTGACGCTGGCATAATCGACCAGCTCCGCTTTTTTTACCACATCTGTATACCATTGAGCAAAATCTTCTTCCATCGAAGTAATCGCTTCGACTAATTTCTTTTCCTTCGCCATCATTAAATCTCCTTTTATTTTCTTTATTTATAGTAAGATAAACTCGGCCATTCGTCAATAGTCATCATCTTCTGTTCCGGAAGAACTTTAAAGCACATTTTTTTATGACTTACAGGATGTTCAAAGACCAAACGGCAGGAAAAAAGACATAATTCCGGAGTTCCGGATGCTATGCCTTCTTTTTCGTTCCAGTTTTTTGTATGCTGCGGATTGTATTTCATATCTCCATAAATTCCGGCGCCGGCCTGGGCCGTCTGAACCCGAATCTGATGATGGCGGCCCGTCTGAAGACGGATTTCAACCAGGGATAACCCCCGCTTTGCTTCCAATTCCCGGTAGGACAAGCTTGCTTTTTTGCCGCCCGCTGCTACGACAGAGGACGTATTCGTCCTTCCGTCTTTCTGTAAAAAATTCGTCAACGTACCCGTCGATTTCGGCAACCGCCCCGTCAGCAGGGCCAAATAGGTCTTTTCTGTCTGATGCGACGAAAACTGGCGGCTCAGCTCCCCGGCCGCCCTTTGCGTCTTCGCATAGACCATGACGCCGCCGACCGGCCGGTCCAGCCGATGGACAACGCCGATATATGGCGCCCCCGGCCGGCTTTTTGGAGTGGCAAAACCTTTCTTCGCCGTCTTATCTGGCCTTTGACTTCGTTCCTTTGCCGCCAGATAATTTTTAAGCCAGCTCGCCAAATCCATCGCCGAAGAACGCTCCGGCTGGGACGCCATCCCCGGCGGTTTCACGCAGACGATAATCTGTTCATCTTCATATAAAATCTTTACGTCTATCATACTTTAAACCGGTATCCTACGCCCCAGATAGTTTCAATATACTGGGGTTTGGACGTATTAAATTCGATTTTTTCCCGAATCTTTTTAATATGGACCGTCACCGTGGCAATATCGCCCAGCGACTCCATATCCCAAATCTTATTAAACAGCTCTTCTTTCTTAAATACATGATTCGGATTTTCCGCAAGAAATGTGAGTAAATCAAACTCCTTCGTCGTGAACGCCTTTTCCTCGCCGTTCACATAAACCCGGCGGGCCGTTTTGTCAATTTTCAAGCCGCGGATTTCAATGACTTCATTGGATTTTACCGCGCTTCCGATTAACCGCTCATACCGGGCCAGATGGGCTTTTACACGGGCCACCAGCTCACTCGGGCTGAAGGGTTTTGTGATGTAATCATCCGCCCCCATGCCAAGTCCACGGATTTTATCAATATCCTCTTTTTTTGCGGACACCATCAGTACTGGAATATTTTTCTGCTCCCGAATCCGGCGGCAGATTTCAAAGCCATCGATTCCGGGAAGCATCAGGTCCAGAATAATCAAATCAAAATCATTTTTCAGCGCTTTATCAAGGCCCGTGTCTCCGCTGTGTTCCATATCCACTTCAAAGCCGCTCAACTCCAGATAATCTTTTTCCAGCTCGGCAATGCTCACTTCGTCCTCAATAATCAGTATTTTACTCATAGGTTACACTCTCCTTGTACTTTCTCAAAACGAAGCTCATCGTTGTCCCTTCGCCTTCCACACTGTTCGCCCAGATTTTACCGCCATGCTCTTCGATGATTTTCTTTGCAATGGAAAGTCCCAGACCGCTTCCGCCCTTTGAAGAATTTCTGGAAGCGTCCGTGCGGTAACACCGTTCAAAAATATGCGGTAATTCTTTTTTCGCAATCCCCTTGCCGTTATCCTGAATCTCTATCTGAACGAATTCCGGCTCGTCTTTAATAAATATCCCTATATGTCCCGGGCGGTCGGATTCCATGTATTTGACCGAATTGCCGATAATATTGTTGATAACCCGTTTTAATTGCTCCGGGTCCGCAATAATAATCGTATCCTCCGGTACATGATTGTAATAAGCCAGTGTAATCCCCCGCGATTCCAAATCCAGTGAAATTTCATCGACACAATCTTCAAAATAATCTTTTAAATTTAATTTTGCAAAGGAATAATTTAATGAATTACTGTCCAGTTTGGAATAAAGGAAAAGTTCGTCGATTAATTTATCCATGTCTGTGGCTTTATTATAAATCGTCCGAATGTATTTGTCCATTTTTTCCGGCGTATCGGCCACGCCGTCCCGGATACCTTCCACATACCCTTTGATGGCCGTAATCGGCGTCTTTAAATCGTGGGAAATATTGCTGATTAATTCCTTATTGTCCTTTTCGTACTGCATACTTAATTCGAGCTGGTCTTTCAGCTTAATACGCATCTCCTCGAAGGCCGTACACAATTCTCCGATTTCATCTTCCGTATCCGTAACCACGTTAAAATCCAGATTTCCTTCTTTGATATTGGCCGCCGCCCGTTTCAATTTTTCCAGCGGCTGAACAATGCTCTGGTACAGCCAGATAAATGCCAGCGCCCCAACCAAAAGCAAAATAATCACTCCGCTGACCAGGCTTCTGAAAATGGTTTTTTCAACCTGCTTTACAACGGAAAGCACCGGCGTAATAATCTGAATGGTTCCCTTGCTCCCATCATTAAAATAAAAAGTAAGCTGTTTCAAATAAAAGGGTTCATCCCCGACGATATATCCGCCGTCGGTCTCCTGGATTTCCAGATTTTCCACAATATCTGCGGCGATTTCATCCTGACCGGAATAGTAAGTAACGCCATCCCGGCGCATGACCAGGAAGGATAAATACTCGGAAAGACGCTCGTCCACCTCGTCCAGATACGCCGTATCCCAAAATTGTTCCGGATTCTGTTCTGCGGTGGCCTGAAGCTCTTCCACAATACTGGAGGACATTTTTCCAAGCACTGCGAAAGGATTGACAAGCACTTCCATACCGGCATTTTCCATATCATATTTCTGGCGCAGTGTCTTTAATTCAATCCGTCCCATTCCCCAGAAAGTAATTACCATCAATAATATGGGAATGATAAAAACCATCCCATATGTAATTTTCATTCGAGTGGCTAACCGCATAGAGAACCCCCTTTTTTAATTTATAAGTATTTTTTCAGAATCTCCGCTTTGTCGGTCTTTTCCCATGGCAAATCCAGGTCATTCCGTCCAAAGTGGCCATAGGCCGCCGTCTGTTTATAAATTGGCCGGCGCAGGTCGAGCATTTTAATAATTCCCGCCGGACGCAGGTCGAAGTTTTCACGGATAATGTCCACAAGCTTTGTCTCCGAAATTTTACCTGTACCATAGGTGTCTACCATAATAGAGGTCGGCTGGGCCACGCCGATGGCATAGGAAAGCTGAATTTCACATTTTTCCGCCAATCCGGCCGCCACAATATTTTTGGCTACATAGCGGGCGGCATAGGCTGCGGAGCGGTCAACTTTTGTGCAGTCCTTGCCGGAGAAAGCGCCGCCGCCGTGACGTGCATAACCGCCATAGGTGTCTACAATAATCTTACGTCCCGTCAATCCGCTGTCGCCGTGAGGGCCGCCGATGACGAAACGTCCGGTCGGATTGATATAGAACCGTGTATTTTCATCCACCATCTCTGCCGGAAGTACGGCGTCAAACACATATTTACGGATGTCCGCATGAATCTGTTCCTGAGTTACCTCCGGGTCATGCTGGGTCGAAAGGACCACCGCATCCAGGCGGGATGGTTTTCCGTTTTCATCATATTCCACAGTTACCTGGGTTTTGCCGTCCGGCCGCAGATAGGTCAGCGTGCCATTTTTACGCACCTCTGTCAGACGTCTGGCCAGCTTATGAGCCAATGCAATTGGATACGGCATGTATTCTTCGGTTTCGTTTGTTGCATAACCGAACATCATTCCCTGGTCGCCGGCGCCGATGGCCTCGATTTCATCATCGGACATATTATTTTCTCTGGCTTCAAGCGCTTTATCCACGCCCATGGCAATATCCGGAGACTGCTTATCCAAAGTAATCATAACCGCACAGGTCTCCGCATCAAAACCATACTTGCCCCGGTTATAACCGATTTCATTCACGGTATCCCGTACAATCTGGGCAATGTCCACATTGGCTTTGGAAGTAATCTCTCCCATAACCATAACCAGGCCTGTCGTTGCACATGTCTCACAAGCCACCCGGCTCATCGGGTCCTGCGCAACCATCGCGTCCAAAATAGCATCTGAAACCGCATCGCAAATCTTATCCGGATGTCCCTCGGTCACAGATTCTGATGTAAATAAAAGTTTTTCCATGTTTTATACCCCTTTCTTAAAGTCAATATATAAGTCAAAAAGAAAAGTCCGCAAAAAGCGGACTTGATTCTCAATATCAAATCCTCTTATTGTTCGAGTTTACTCGCTCCGGCAGGCACCTTCCACTCATCGGGGTTGCCACAATATCATCGCTCCTTAGGCTCCATTGTTCTGAATAAGAGAGATTGTTTCGTGTTTAGTTGTTTTCCGGCCAATCAGCCGACTTTTAATTTAAATTTCTGAAGGTCCTTTTCATTGTCAACCTTCTCAATACAAGCGCCAAGACTGCGAAGTTTCCCCTCAAAGTCCTCATAACCACGCCGGATATATCCGATGGAATCCACCGTTGAAATACCGTCAGCCGCCAGCGCCGCCAGCACTAAAGCCGCTCCGGCCCGTAAATCCGGCGCGCTCATATGTGCGCCCTTATAACTCGGAACACCGATAATAATTGCGGCGTTTCCTTCAACCTTTATGCGCGCTCCCATACGCGCCAGCTCATCCACATACCGGAAACGATTCTCAAAAATGCTCTCGGTGATGACGCTGGTACCGTCCGCCAGAGCCAGCGCAATCGCTGCCTGCGGCTGCATATCCGTCGGGAATCCCGGATACGGCAATGTTTTTATATTTGTCGGCTGAAGCCGCTTGGAGGCAACGACACGTACTGCGTCGTCCAATTCCTCGATTTCAGCTCCCATTTCGAGAAGTTTTGCCGATATGGATTCCAAATGCTTTGGAATCACATGTTTTACGGTCACATCGCCCTGTGTCGCCACTGCGGCGCACATGAATGTTCCCGCCTCAATCTGGTCCGGAATAATCGTATACTCCGTTCCGTGAAGCTTCTGAACGCCCTGTATACGGATAACATCCGTTCCGGCGCCTTTGATATCCGCACCCATAGAATTCAGGAAGTTTGCCACATCAACAATATGCGGTTCCTTTGCCGAGTTCTCAAGAATTGTACGGCCTTCGGCCATGGCGGCCGCCATCATAATATTAATCGTCGCACCGACGCTGACCACATCCAGATAAATGTGACGCGCTTTCAGATGTTCCGCCTTCGCCATAATCATACTGTTGTTAATTTCCACTCTGGCCCCAAGCGCCCGAAATCCTTTAATATGCTGGTCTATCGGACGGCTTCCGATATTACATCCGCCCGGCAGTGCAACTTCTGCCTCTTTATATTTTCCGAGAAGGGCTCCCAGCAAATAGTAAGAAGCTCTAATCTTACGTATAAATCCATCGTCAATACAGTAACTGTGAATATTTTTACCGTTAATCTTTACGGCGTTTCTATGAACCCTGACCACATCTGCGCCGATGGACGCTATCGCCTGCAATAATACATTAATATCGCTCACATCCGGCAGATTGTCAATATAAACATCTTCATCACACATAATGGCCGCCGCAAGAATACCCAAAGCCGCATTCTTCGCTCCACCAATTGTCACTTCACCGACCAATGGATTTCCGCCTTTTATAACATATTGTTCCATGGTACACCTCAACAAACTTTCTGCTATAGTCTTAATTATTATAGCATACTCCGAGAATTTGTAAATTGAATTTTATAATTTCGTAAAAATTCCATTCATTTTTTACAAGAAAGTTAATGTTTTTTGAGCCTTTTTTCCAGAAACCAGGTCTCGATGAACAAAATTACCGAAATACAGGTAAGCAGCAGTCCCATACGGAATCCCTGCGGACAATAGCTCATTTCTATCTTATGTTCCCCGTTTGACAGAGAAATACCAATAAAAGCATCGGCAATTTTTTCCGGTTTGACCGTTTCACCATCCACACGGACCGTCCATCCCTCATCGTAAGGAATCGAAGTGAACATCATTCCGTCCTCACAGGCCGTAATTGTTCCCGACAATCTGGTGGATGAAACCGTATCCAGCGTCCACCGCTGCTGCTTCAGCAGGTCAACCACCTGATAAAAGGCATCCATGGAATGTTCGGCCGCAATCAGCTTAATGCTTCCGTCGTCATAGGCGTCGTCCAGATAAAAATTCAGTATGACCGTTTCTCCGGCCGCCACCGTTCCCACCTGGAAAATGTGTCCGTCTTCATCCGAATAGGTTTCCGTCCCCGTATTATGGATAACCTCCACCTTCGTACAATGGGACGCCTTAAAATAAACATAGAGGTCCTGATTTTTTTCTGATGTATAAGTATACGTGACCTTGCCCTCTTCGCCGGAGGTTGCCGTATAAGACCAGTCGGCCCAACTGTCGGTGGTCAGCTCGCAGCCTTCGGCTGTCGGCTCCGGAAAGCCAAAATAATTAAAGGGCCGTATTTCCATATCCGTTGCGGACAATACCAGTTGATTCGTCACTTCAAAGGGATTCGTCTTTTCATAATCCCAGTCCAGAATACTGTCCGATACCATAAAGCCAAGGCCCAGAGCGCAGTAATTCCGGTAAAGATTTCGCTCTTCGGTTTCGTCAATCCATTCAAAGGTTCGAATAGCATCCTCTTTATGTTTACTGACTAAATATTGAATATTCAGAAAAGCATCCGACTCCGGTGTAGCTCCCTGATAGCTGTACTTGTTTGTCACCGCATAAAAGCCCAGACGTTTGGCCAGATGGTCCACCCCGGCGTTGGCCGTCGAGGAAAAGAGGGACATTCCCGGCAGATGATGCCAGGTCACATCATCCCGTCCCCGGCGTTCCTCCAGCTCCATCCGGTAAAAATCGCCCTGCGCCATCGCATCCGCCGCACTTTTCAATGTACGGACCGCTTTCTGGTCACTGTAATAGTCTTTCCGGTTGACCGTCCCGTTCATACAAAGACCAAAGACGCCGTAACCGCAGGCTTCGACCAGCATTACCGCCAGAAGTCCGATTTCCAGGACTTTCCATGGTTTCACCAAATGATGCAGAACGGCCAGCCATACGCTATACACCAGCAGCAAAACAATATTTATCACCCAGGTGTAGGTTTCCAGCTCCGCTTTTCCACTCCACCAGCTATATCCGAGGAACGCAAGCCATCCCAGCCCGGAAACGACGGACGTCCACTTTGGGCAATCCTTTCTGTGGCTGTAGCCTTCATAGCCCATCGTCAAAAGCATAAAAATATAAATAAAAGAAAACCGTCCCGGAAGCCCGTTTGGAAAATGAAATCCATGCCAGATATAGGCCAGATAGTTGGTATTCAGGCTGACCAGCAAAAATACGGTCAAAAGCATATTTACAATCTTTTCCCGAAGTCCTGTTTTTCGATTGAAAATATACATCGGAACAAGCAGCATCATGGCCGCGCCGCAGTAAAGATTAAAATTGCCGTCCAGGCAGGTCGGTTCCACGGCCGTGAACTGCTGGCATAAAAGTTCAAATACATTATGGTAAAATTTGACCTTTGTGGGGAAGCTGCTTGATGCGGACTGACTGGACATCAGCGCATAAACCGTCGGCAGGAGCATGACCGCACCGAAGGCGCCCGCCATCAAAGAATATCCGGCAAAACCAAAAATACGCCGTATTTTCCCCTTTACCCCGACGCTCCGCTCACAAATAAGCTCCGCCAGCAAATACAGGCATGAAAAAATACAAATCATAATGGCTATATAATAATTTGTAAAAATGCACAACGCCAGAGAGACGCCATACAGCCAGCCCCGGCCTTCATAAATCAGCCGGTGAATTCCCAGCATAACCATCGGAAACAAAATAATGCAGTCCAGCCACATAATGTTCCAGGCGTAACCAATCACAAAGCTGCTCAGGGCATAGCAGCATCCAAATACGGTTATGGAAAAACCATAATGATTATACCGCTTCCGTATAAAGCAGGCGAAACTTAAACCGGCCAGACCGATTTTTATAAAGTAAATCAATGAAAAACATTCCATCACCAGACTTCCCGGGAATACCAACAGCAAAAGGTTTAACGGGCTCGCCAGATAATAAGCGATAACCGCCCAGAAATTCATCCCGAGACCGCCGTTCCAGCTATAGAACAGGCTGTCAAAATGACGCCATTTATACTGCAGCTCGGAAAAGAAAGGAACGTATTGATGATAAGAATCAATAATCGTAATTCCACGGTCGCCAAAAGGCCACATACCCTGGCAGATAAAGGCCGTTATGGCAGCCACAAAGGGCAGAACAAAGGCTAAAATGTACCAGATATTCTCGGATATCCAATGTTTTATTCGCACTTTCATATTTCTTTACCACATTGATTTTCAAGCATACGTTCAATAGTTTCAACGACTTCCCGTATGCCCTTATCCCGCGCATCGACTGTCATATCGGCATACTTTTCATACAACGGAACCCGTTCATTATACAAATCCAAAAGGGTATTGCCCTTACGGATGGCAACGCCCCGTTTTAATAAATTTCCAAGCCGTTTTTCCAGCGACTTATAATCCACCTGAATATAGACGACCGTTCCGATGGACTTCAAATGCGCCATCGCGCTCTCGCCGTAAATGACGCTGCCTCCCGTGGCAATCACCGAGGCGTGCGCCCGGATTCCGGCATTTACCTGATTCTCAATGTCCAGGAAACCATCAATACCGGATGCGTCAATAATCTCAAACAGCCGCTTCCCCGTCTGCGACTGAATCAATAAATCCGAATCTATAAAATCATAGCCCAGAGCCTTTGCAAGTACCACGCCAACCGTACTTTTTCCGGCGCCCGGCATTCCAATCAAAATCACATTGTCTGTCATTCATGCCATCCTTTCTATGTAAAATCCACAGTATCCATCATCACATAGTATATTATTGTACCATTTTATCGCCGGATTAACAACCTCTTTCCCCAAAGGTTCCTTTTATCCGCCTTCAAAAAATGAGAAAGGCGGCCAACGCCGCCTTGCAAAAAGGATAAAAACAAAAAATTATATATAATAATCACACCAGTGGCTTTCGCTGGCTGGCGTGCAGCTTTCCCGAATCATCAGCTTTCCCTCCAGTTCAACGCGGACCGCACCCCGGTGGCCGCCGTGCATACGGTCCAACAGAAGAAACAGCGCAAATTTCCCCATTTCTTCTTTCGGAAGATGAACCGTCGTCAGCATCGGTTTGGAATACTGGGCATCTTCAATATCGTCACTGGAAATAATGGAAGGCATAAAATAACGGTTTTTATGGTGGGCCAGACATTTTAACATGCCTATCGCCGTAATGTCATTGGCGCAATAAATCCCCGTCGGACAATCCTTTGATTTCAGCAAATGTTCCATCGCCTCATACCCTTCTGCCTCATCCTGTTGTGTCCCAAGGACATACTCCGGCGCCAATTCAATATTATGCCTGTGCAGCGCATCAAGGAATCCCAGATAACGGGGTTCATTGCGGTACTTACCAACATAGGCTATCTTTCGGTGGCCAAGCTGAATCAAATAGTCCACAGCCATGGCAGCGGCCTTCCGCCCGTCACAGACAATCTCGTCCACCCCATAATTGGCCGAATCCCGGTTTACGGCCACAACGCTTTTATATCTCTGACTCAGTTTTTTTAACGCCTCTTTATTGCATTTTCCGACAATAATAAGCCCGTCCCGCTTTTCTCCGGTTTCATCACACATTTCCCGGATAATCTTGTCCGGATTTTCCGCCCGGCACCTTTCATCGTCCGAAAACATTGAAAAATACCAAACCTTTGTCAAACTGCACATATGATTATGGATTTCACTTTCAAGAATATGCAGCAGTTCATTAAAAAACGGGTCTGATTGGGAATTATCCACCCGCGTCATCAAAATACTGACATGGTAGACCTTATTCTTTCGCTTCCCAATCCCCTTTTTTAAATTTCTGGCCGCCTCATTCGGGACATAGTTCATTTCGCTGGCCAGACGCCAGATAGTATCCCGAAGCTCCGGTTTCTGGCATCTGTAATTCGGATTATTTAAAACTCTGGAAACTGTTGAAGGGGATACGCCTGCTCCTTCGGCAATTTCTTTAATTGACATTTTATCCCTCCTCCTTTTCCATTACACAATTTAAAAAAGGAGGTTTTAAATCTTTCATCGACTTAAAACCTCCAGCATGTCCGGTCAGTTTTCCTACTTATTCAATAGATTTTATATGTTTTTATTATATTATACTTTTTCCAGCCCAATGTCAAGCTCTATTTTCATTTTCTTTTGTTCATTGACCCCTTTTTCAAAGACGGCTATAATAAACCTATAATCTTTAGAAAGCGCAGGTGGCTTTAATGCAGCATATCTTTTTTCATATTGATGTAAATTCCG
>CABUAW010000003.1 GCA_902489645.1 uncultured Lachnospiraceae bacterium
GACGACTTCCACGGCCGGTCTTCCGGCCTTCTCCTGAATATCTACGGGAATACCACGTCCATTATCAACAACCGTCACCGAATTATCTTTATTCACCGTTACTGTGATTGTGTCACAATATCCAGCCAAAGCCTCATCAACCGCATTGTCAACAATTTCATAAACAAGGTGATGGAGGCCTTTTGAGGAAGTGCTTCCAATGTACATACCAGGTCTTTTTCGAACAGCCTCCAGGCCTTCTAAAATCTGAATTTGATTCGCACTATAATTATCACTCATCTTTAACCTCCTGCTGTTGGTTTTCAACTGCTCCATCTTTTACTCTAAAAACTTTATCTATATTAAATCGATTCTGTATAAATTCATCCAATCCGGTACATGTTATCACTGTCTGGATTTCACGGATACTCTCCAATAAATAGTTTTGCCGAAAACTATCCAGTTCAGACAAAACATCGTCCAATAATAAAATCGGGGTATCTTTAATCATTAATTTAACCAAATCAATTTCCGCCAGTTTTAATGACAAAGCAGAGGTTCTCTGCTGTCCCTGAGAACCGTATCTTCGGACATTCATATCATTGATATAAAATCCCATATCATCCCGGTGGGGTCCGAGCGTCGTCGATTTTAATCTCAGGTCATTTTCCCGGTGCCAAAATAACTGTTCTGCAAAACTATCCGCTTCAATACTCGGCTCATACCGGATGCTCAGATTTTCCCGCTCTCCACTCAGCTTTTTATGAATTGGGTAAATTAATTCATTCAATAATTCAATAAATTTCTCTCTCTCTTTGATTACACGAATACCGTAACGCACAAGCTGTTCATCCCATACGTCCAGTGTATTTTTTAAAGACTCCTGATAATAAGTCTGTTTCAGAAGATTATTTCTTTGATTTACGACTTTATTGTAATTCGATATATCGTGAAGGTAAACTTTATTTAATTGACATAATTCCATGTCCATAAAACGCCGACGTTCTGACGGACCATTTTTAATAATGGCCAAATCCTCCGGTGAGAAGAAAACCACATTTACCATTCCCATCAGTTCACTGGATTTTTTTATAGGAATTCCGTCAATGGCCGCACCCTTTGTCTTATTCTTTTTCAGGTGAATATCGATTTTATGTTCCATGTGATTTTTTTCCACAAACATGCGGATATGGGAATCTTCCCTGTCAAAACGAATCATTTCCCGGTCTTTGCTGCCCCTGTGGGATTTTGTCGTCGCACAAACATAAATAGACTCCAGAATATTCGTTTTTCCCTGAGCATTATTACCGTAAAGAATATTAATTCCCGCATCAAAGTGGATTTGAAGACTTTCATAATTTCGATAATCAAGTAATTCAAGAGATTTTATAATCATTATTTTTCAATCTTTATTGTTTCGCCGTCAAAGGTTACAATATCACCCTCATGGAGTTTTTTTCCTCTTTGATATTCAACCTCGCCATTGACACAAACCTGTCCTTCTTTAATAACAATTTTAGCTTCCAAACCGGAATCCACACAACCGGCGGCTTTTAAAGCCTGTCCGAGTTTAATAAATTCATCTTTTAATTTTATAGTTTCCATAGCTTCTCCTATACTCCCGGATTAAAGTTGACCGGAAGAATCAGATAAATATATTTTTGTTCTTCGTCCCGAATAAAACAAGGCGCTTTCGGATTAATCATATAAATATCAATATTTTCATCATCGATAACACGAAGCGCATCAAGAATAAATTTCGGGTTGAAGCCAATCATCAAATCTCTGCCCGTTTTTATAATATCGATATCTTCATTCATGGAACCAATAAAGGAATTAATCTTTAATTCCATGGATTCATCTAAAATATTCATGATAATTGGTTTTTTATCGCCTTCCTTGACAAGCAGAGAAGCTCGCTCAATACAGCTTTGAAGTTCTTTTTTGTTAATTGAAATTTTGGTTTCATAATCACTGGAAAGCATTTGTTCAATTCGGAAATATTCGCCTTCAATCAGTCTCGAGACAACGACCGTATCATCAAATTCAAACACGATATGTCTTCCGGTAAAGAAGATATGTACGTCATCCTCAATACCGCCAGTGAGAATTTTGCTGACCTCATTCAACGTTTTTCCAGGTACAACAACTTTGATATGATTATACTCTTCTTTCAATTCAATTTTACGAATGGATATACGGTGGCCGTCCAGAGAAACAACTTTTAATTCGCTGCCGTTAATCTCAAAAAGCTCACCTGTCATCAAACGATTGTTTTCGTTATCTGCAATTGAGAAAATCGTCTGTCGTATGATTTCCTTCAGTGAAAACTGGGATAAAACGACCATTTGATTTCTTTCTATTTCCGGTAAATATGAAAAATCATCGCCGGATTTTCCTGCAATATTAAATTTGGCTTTTTCGCATTTAATCAAAGCGCGGAAATTTTCATCCGTCTGGATACTTACTTCACTGTCAGGAAGTTTACGGACAATTTCTGAAAATAATTTCGCTTCTAATGCAATTTTTCCTTTGTCGAGAATGTCGCCTTTTATTTTCGTTTCGATACCGAGTTCCATATCGTTTGCAGTTAATTTTATCTGACCATCAGTTGTATCGATAAGGATACATTCTAAGATAGGCATCGTGGTTTTTGCAGGAACTGCTTTCAGGACGGTATTGACACCCTGAAGAAGTTCGGATTTACTACAGATAATTTTCATGTCAAAAATCAACCTTTCTCAGACCGCCGGAATAGTGTGAATAACTTCCGGGCCGCCGCATATAAATATATAAATAATAATTTTATAGTAGTTGTAGTAGTAGGGGCGGTGGATATGTGGATATGCCATGCAACCCCTGATAATTACTGGATTTTTTGGTAGGGATAACTCTGTTAAAACGGGCTGGATAGAACCGGAATAACTTTAAAATTATCCACAGCGTAAAATTTGAAGATTTTGTTTACGGAAAGCTTAAAAAAGTTTATCCCCTTTAAACTCACCGGCAACTCACCGTCTGTCCACAAATTGTAAAGAGGTTATCCACAATCAGGTCGGAGGGTTTATCTTCTTTATTAATATATCAATTGTATTTTTCAGATTTTCATCGTGTTTTAAGTCGTCGGATATTTTTTTCTCTCCATGGATAATGGTTGTATGGTCTTTCTTGCCGAGAGAATTGCCGACGGCCTGTAAGGAATCTGCGGTCATCTTACGGCATAGATACATACAAATCTGACGGGGATAAGCAATTTCCTTATTTCGTTTACTGCTTTTTATATCATCCGGCGAAATATTATAGTGTTCAGCCACGGTGTCGATAATTAATTCGCAGGTGACCGGACGCTTTTCTTCCGGGGATATAATGTTTTCGAGGGCTTCCTTCGTGAGTTCAAAATTAATCATTTTTTTGCGAAGTCTTGAAAAATTGTAAATCTGTTTCAGAGCGCCCTCCAGTTCACGAATACTGGATTTTATATTTGTAGCAATATAGTTTAAGGATTCGTCATCTACTTGAATGTTATCTAATTCTGCACGTTTTTTCAGAATCGCCATACGGGTTTCATAGTTCGGAGGCTGGACATCTACCGTTAATCCGGCTTTGAATCGGGTAATCAGTCGGTCCTCCAGACCGTTAATATCCTTCGGTGGTTTATCGGAGGATATGACGATTTGCTTTTTTGATTCATATAAAGTGGTGAAAGTATGGAAGAACTCTTCCTGGGTACTTTCCTTATTTACAATGAACTGGATATCGTCGATAAGCAGCATGTCGATATTTCTGTACTTATTTTTAAAGTTTTCAATCTGTTTATGCTGAATTGAATGGACAAGTTCATTTGTAAATTCTTCAGATGTTACATAAATAATACGATAAGTCGGATGTTTGGATAAAACGTAATGAGCAATGGAATGGAGCAAATGGGTTTTTCCCAGACCAGCGCCTCCATATATAAACAGAGGATTGCCGTACGTACCCGGGTCCTCGGCAACGGCCAGGGCAGTAGCATGGGCAATATCATTATTTTTTCCAACAACAAAGGTTTCGAATGTATATCTTGGATTCAAATGAGCGTTCATCGCCGATTCGGAAGCCGGTTTTTGCTCCTCTTCGTCAATGCGGTTTTTTTCAGATAAATCCGGAATAATAAACTGGACGTCGAATTCGGTTTCAAGTACCTCCGCAATCGTAATAATTAAAGGCATGCGATATTTCTTTGAAAACCAGCTTGGGTCCAGAACGAGATTTTCCTTTTCGATGGATACGGTAATCATGTTGCCTTCAACCCGATAGGGTTTAAAATATTTGACCCAGGTAGTAAAAGCGACTTCACTTATATCATTTTCAATTTTCATTTGTTCAAGAATATCATTCCATTTTTCTTTTATTAAGGATAACACAGTATTAAAATCCCCCTGAGCATAAATTCACATATATATTTTATTACAAAAATGAAGAGATATCAACATTAAAATTGTGGATAACCCTGTGGATAAATTTTGTTTATAAATTAACATAAAGTCCTGTTTATATGGAATTATTATGTTAATGTTGATAAAATAAGTGGAAGTTAATCACACTATTAACAGCCGATTTTTTGCGGAAATTACGGATTTTGCATAATTTAAGAGGAATTATAAACAGTTATCCACAAGTTATTCACATTATGTGGATAGATTTATGTAAATGTGGGGATAATTATGTTGATAATTCAGTTATCCACAATTGCAAAAAAATCGAAAGGTTTTGCTTGACGAGAATTGATGAAATGACTATAATATAGTAGATATTTTATCTCATTTTTCATAAAGGGAGGTGTTTACAGATGAAAATGACATTTCAGCCTAAAAAGAGACAGAGAAGTAAAGTTCATGGTTTCAGAAAAAGAATGAGTACTGCTAACGGCAGAAAAGTTTTAGCAGCAAGAAGAGCTAAAGGTAGAAATAAATTATCAGCTTAGGCCGCAAATATGTGGCCTTTTTCTTTAGGGAAATCTTTAGGTAGAATGAATAATGAAGTTTTCGGAATCATTGAAAAAGAATCAGCAGTTCAGAGCCGTTTATGAGAAGGGAACGTCCTGTGCCAACCGGTATTTGGTTGTATATAAGCTGGAAAACGGCCTGAAGAGAAATCATTTGGGGATTTCTGTCAGTAAGAAGGTAGGGAACAGTATTGTAAGACATCATCTGGCAAGGCTCATTCGTGAAAATTACCGTTTGAGCGAGGAGCTTTATAAAGAGGGCTACGACATTGTTATCATTGCCAGAGTTGCAGCAAAAAAAGCGGATTATCACGTTATTGGAAAAAGTCTCAGTCAGTTGTCAAAAAAACTGGATTTATTAAAGGACAGCGATGTACAATGAAAAAAGTGTTGATAGGATGTGTTCGTTTTTACAGAAAATATATTTCGCCATTAAAGCGGCCATGCTGCATTTATGTGCCGACATGCTCCCAGTATGCCATCGAAGCGCTGGAAAAGTATGGAGCGATTAAGGGAAGTTATTTAGCTATAAAAAGAATACTGAGATGCCATCCATTTCATGAAGGTGGCTATGACCCGGTTCCCTGAATTAAGGAGGAAGTAGAACATGGATGTAGTTGTTCTTTCAAAAGTTGGGGGTATCCTAGGACCATTTGCATGGATATTTGGTCTAATCATGAATGCAATTTATGAAATTCTTGATTTGGTGGGGATACCAAATGTTGCGTTGACAATCATATTGTTTACATTGATTGCCAATCTTCTGATGCTGCCGTTGACGATTAAACAGCAGCGCTATTCAAGAGTATCAGCTCTTGTAACACCTGAAATTCAGAAAATTAACAAGAAATATAAAGGAAAGACAGACGAAGTTTCCCAGCGGCGTATGCAGGCGGAAACGATGGAGGTCTATAAAAAGTATGGAGCCAGTCCTTCCTCCGGATGTCTTCCGTTATTAATTTCTTTTCCAATTTTGTTAGCTTTGTACAGGATTATTTATAATATCCCGTCCTATGTGAATTCGATTCATGACCTGTTTTTAGCCATTGCCGAACCGATTCAGAATACGACTGGCGGCGCGGCCATTATGGAGCAGGTAATTGAAGAATTGAACATAGCTGTCAGCAAGTTTGATTTTGAAAATATTGAAAAAATTATCGATGCTTTAAATGGTGTGAAAACAACCGGATGGGATACGGTGGCGAATGCTTTTGCATCCAACCCGGATGTGGTACAGGCCATTGATAAGGTAAAGGATACGATTATTAATATCAATTCCATGCCGGGCGGCTTAAACGTTATGGATGCGCCGGTACATCTGTCTCAGGGAGTATCCGGAATCTTTCCGGGAATTTTAATTCCGATTTTAGCCGGTGTCAGTCAGTATGTCAGTGTTAAGATTACAACACCGAAGAATAATAATGCGGGTGCGGCTCAGGAAAATGATATGGCCCAGTCTATGAAGACGGTGAATATGATTATGCCGTTGTTCTCTATATGGATTTGTTTTACATTGCCGGCCGGTGTCGGTCTTTACTGGGTATGTAACTCCGTATTCCGTACATTGATGGTGGTCATCGTTAATCGTTTCTTTAATAATAAAGATATTGATGAGCTTATCAAAGAAAATGCAGAAAAAGTGGCAGAGCGTAAAGGAAAACCAACATTGACTGAAAAGCTTGTGTCCAAAGGTGCTTCGGCGGCTCAGGAAGAAACAAAATCCTATCAGTCTATGAGTGATATTGCCAAAGCAAATCGTTCAAAAAAGGACTATACTCCGAAGGACTATAAACCTGTGGATAAAGATGCTCCTTTAAATGCTGACAGTATATCATCGATTGCTCATATGTTGGATAAGAGCAAAAAAGAGGATTGATTTACTGTTTTTGTTGGAGGGATAAAAGATGGATTATATTGAAGTAACAGGAAAAACAGTGGATGATGCGATTACGAATGCGTTGATTCAATTAGAAACAACCAGCGACCAGATTGAATATGAAGTCATTGAAAAGGGAAGTAATGGTTTTCTTGGACTCATTGGCAAACAGGATGCAGTAATTAAAGTTCGTAAAAAAAGTAATCTTTTGGATGATACATACGAATTTTTAAATAAAATGTTTGCTGCGATGAATATGGAAGTTAAATCACAAATTGACTATAATGAAGAGAATCGGACAATGAATATTGATTTTTCCGGTGATGAGATGGGCATTTTGATTGGAAAAAGAGGACAGACTCTGGACTCTCTTCAGTATTTAATCAGCCTTGTAGTCAATAAAGAAAGCGATGCTTACATTAAAGTAAAAGTTGATACGGAGGATTACAGAGAGCGTCGTAAACAGACGTTGGAAAATCTGGCGAAGAATTTATCTTATAAGGTAAAACGGACACGCCGCCCGGTAACACTTGAACCTATGAATCCTTATGAACGACGGATTATTCATTCAGCTCTTCAAAACGACCGTTATGTGGAAACTCACAGTGAAGGGGATGAACCTTACCGTAAAGTCGTCATCACACTGAAACGCCGGGAAAACAGAGAATACCGTAAGGATTATAATAGGAATTATAAAGAAAAGAACGATTAATACAGATTGCCCCCTTCTTCGGATGAAAGATGGGGGCAATTTTTGGAAAGGAGTTTGTCATGATTACAGATACCATTGCTGCAATATCCACAGGAATGACACCGTCCGGTATTGGAAAAGTGCGTTTAAGCGGTGATTCTGCGATTGAAATTGCGGATAAGATTTACAGGAGTCCAAAAGGGAAAAAATCTTTGAAAAACGTGTCGTCTCATACGATACACTATGGATATATATATGACGGTCATCAGATGATTGACGAAGTATTAGTATTAATCATGAAGGCTCCGAACAGCTATACAACCGAAGATGTGGTAGAGATTGACTGCCACGGCGGCGTTGTGGTTATGAAAAAAATTCTGGAAACAGCGATTAAATATGGCGCCCGTCCGGCTGAGCCGGGGGAATTTACAAAACGGGCTTTTTTAAACGGACGGATAGATTTGTCCCAGGCAGAAGCTGTGATTGATATTATTAATTCAAGAAATGAATACGCCTTAAATAGCTCGGTTCAGCAGCTTCAGGGAAATCTTTTAAATCAGATTAAAGAAGTACGGAAAAGTATTATTGGAAGTATTGCTTTTATTGAAGCAGCTCTGGATGACCCGGAACACATAAATGCAGATGATTATGGCATTACTTTAAAAAAGCAAATAGATGAAAATATGGAAATTCTTGAAAAGCTGCTCCGCTCCTGCGACGATGGACGTCTTTTAAAAGAAGGTATCAAAACGGTTATTTTAGGTAAGCCAAATGCAGGAAAATCATCTTTATTGAATTATCTTTCCGGAGAGGAACGGGCCATTGTCACAGATATTGCGGGAACAACGAGAGATGTTCTTGAAGAGACCGTTCAGGTGGGCGGTATTTTGCTGAATGTGATTGACACAGCAGGTATACGTGATACAGATGATACAGTTGAGAAAATAGGCGTTGAAAAAGCAAAGAAATATGCTTCGGAAGCGGACCTGATTATCTATATTGTGGATGGCTCTACTCTTTTGGATGAAAATGATTTGGAAATTCTGGAATTGATTCGGGATAAAAAAGCAATAATACTGTTAAATAAAATAGATTTGAATTTAAAAACGACAAAAACGGCCATTGAAAAAGAAACAAAACATCCGGTTGTGGAAGTGTCTGTGAAGGAAAGCCAGGGACTGGAAGAATTTTCAGAATTGATACGGCAAATGTTTTTTAACGGCCAACTGACATTCAATGACCAGATTTATATAACGAATGTCCGGCATAAAGCGGCGATTCAGGAGGCTGCGGACAGCTTGAATATGGTGCTTCAAAGTATTGCGGACGGTATGCCGGAGGATTTCTTTTCTATCGATTTGATGAATGCTTATGAGGCTCTTGGGAAAATCATCGGGGAATCGGTCGGAGAGGATTTGATAAATACCATATTCAGTGATTTTTGTATGGGCAAATAGGAGGCTTTGTATGTCTTATATTTATGAAAATTATGATGTTGCAGTTATCGGCGCCGGACATGCGGGATGCGAAGCGGCTTTGGCCTGTGCCCGGCTCGGTTTAAAAACGATTGTATTTACGGTCAGTGTGGAAAGTATTGCTCTGATGCCGTGTAATCCGAATATCGGCGGCAGCTCTAAAGGACATCTGGTTCGTGAAATCGATGCTCTTGGCGGGCAGATGGGAAAGACGATTGACCATACCTTCATTCAGTCAAAAATGCTTAATAAATCAAAGGGGCCGGCGGTTCACTCGTTGAGAGCCCAGGCGGATAAGCATGATTATACAGAATTTATGCGCCGCACCTTGGAAAATCAGGAAAATTTAACTGTCAAGCAGGCGGAGATTATTGATATTCTGACGGAGGAGGGACATGTGTCCGGCGTGGTGACCCACACGGGAGGAATCTACCCGTGCAAAGCAGTCATACTTGCCACAGGCGTTTACTTAAAGGCCAGATGTCTGTGCGGCGAATCTATTACTTATACAGGTCCAAATGGGCTTCAGGCGGCAACCTGTCTTTCGGATAGTTTGAAGCGCCTTGGTATTGAGCTTGTGCGTTTTAAAACGGGAACTCCGGCCAGAATTGATAAACGAAGTATAGATTTCAGTAAAATGGAGGAACAGTTTGGAGATGAAACAGTTGTACCATTTTCCTTCACGACGAATCCGGAGGATGTTCAGAAAGAACAGGTGTCTTGCTGGCTGACTTATACAAACGAAGAAACGCATGAGATTATCCGTTCAAATCTGGACCGTTCACCGATTTATGCGGGTGTTATTGAAGGCGTGGGGCCGCGTTATTGTCCTTCGATTGAAGATAAAGTCGTTAAATTTGCGGATAAGAACCGCCACCAGGTATTTATTGAGCCGGAGGGAAATTATACAAATGAAATGTATATCGGCGGTATGTCCAGTTCATTGCCGGAGGACGTTCAGTACCGGATGTACCGGACAGTGCCGGGACTTGAAAATGCCCGGATTGTGCGAAATGCCTATGCCATTGAATATGATTGTATTCCGGCCACCCAGCTTAAATCGACGCTGGAATTTAAAAGGATTGAGGGCCTTTTTTCGGGGGGACAGTTTAACGGAAGCTCCGGTTATGAAGAGGCTGCGGCTCAGGGGCTTATGGCCGGAATTAATGCTTCTATGAAGCTTCTTGGCCGAGAACAGATTGTATTAAAGCGTTCAGAGGCTTACATCGGCGTTCTTATTGATGATTTAGTTACAAAAGAAACCCATGAACCCTATCGGATGATGACCTCAAGAGCAGAATACCGGCTGCTGTTGCGTCAGGATAATGCGGATATGCGTCTGACGCCTATCGGGCATCAGATTGGCCTGATTTCAGATGAACGCTATGAAGCGCTTTTAGAAAAAAAGGCGATGATTGAAAAAGAAATTGAACGGGTAAATCATGTGATGATTGGCGGTTCGAAGGAGGTTCAGGAATTTCTTGAAGCACATCGGAGTACGCCGCTTAAAACAGCGGTATCCTTAGCCGAATTAATCCGTCGTCCCGAACTTTCTTATGAGCTTTTGGAACCTTTAGATAAAGAAAGAAAACCTTTGCCTGCCGGAGTTATTGAACAGGTGAATATTAACGTGAAGTATGAGGGATACATAACCCGGCAACTGAGACAGGTGGAACAGTTTAAAAAGATGGAGGTTAAATTAATTCCGGATACCTTAGACTACAATGATATCAGTGGATTACGAATAGAAGCACGGCAGAAGCTTTCCGCAGTACGTCCACATTCTGTAGGGCAGGCTTCGCGTATTTCCGGAGTAACTCCGGCGGACATATCCGTACTATTAATTTATATGGAACAGTTTAACCGGAGCCATCGAAAGGAATCGGTATGAATAAATTTGAAAAAGCTTTAGAAAAATTAAATATCCATCTTAATGAGAAACAAATGTATCAGTTTGAGACTTATTATAAGATGCTGGTTGAGACAAATAAGGTAATGAATCTGACAGCGATTACAGATTATGATGAGGTTATCGACAAACATTTTGTGGACAGCCTTTCTCTTATCCAGGCGATTGATTTGAATAAACCGTTGAAGGTTATTGATGTGGGAACCGGTGCGGGTTTTCCTGGAATTCCTTTAAAAATAGCGTTTCCTGAGTTAAAAATTATCCTTTTGGATTCTTTGAACAAGCGGATTAATTTTTTAAACCAGGTCATCAAAGTTTTAGAATTGAGAGATATCGAGGCAATTCATGGCAGAGCTGAGGATTTTGGCAGAAATCCTCAATACAGAGAGCAGTTTGACGTATGTGTATCCCGGGCTGTGGCTAATTTATCCACATTGTCTGAATATTGTGTGCCGTTTGTTCACATTGGCGGCTTTTTTATACCATATAAGTCGGGAAAGGTGAAGGAAGAGATGGAAGCCGCGCAGAAGGCGGTAACCTTACTTGGCGGAAATATTACGAAGTGTCTTTCTTATACGTTAGCGGATACGGATATGGAACGCTCTCTTGTGATTATTGAAAAAGTACAGGGCACAAAAAAGGCTTACCCAAGAAAAGCGGGTAAGCCTTCAAAAGAACCTTTAGGATAAATAAATGGAGCAAAGCGATGCAAAGGCGTCCGGCTGTTCGATATGCGGATATTGTTTACAGTTATCCATCAATTCGGTCTCAATCGAAGGATTGAAGGAGACATAGTCGTTAAGAATATTTTCAATATCTCTTTGCTCTTTTCCACCGATAATGCATATGGAATGATTTAATTTTTTCAGGGCGTGAAGCATATTTATATTGGTAAAATGGCTTCTTTCGCTAGCATAGAAATATCTGGCAGAAGGTCCTCCAAGATGACTGGCTTCATACATTGTATCTACATCTTTTTGCATATGGATATCCGGATAAAGTATTTTATTTTTATAATTTTTAAATATTCTTCCATAGGAAGCGGTTATATTGTAAATAGTTGTTCCGATGAGCGGAAGTTCCATTAAATGTTTTAACGTTTTGTGATTTGCTTTAGGATATTTTGCCATATCCTGTATGGATAAAGGATTTACCATCATTATTCGGTGATAGAGTTCCGGTTCGCTGTAACATCCCATGATAGCAATATTGGATGATGAGCCGCTCGTAATGACGTCCGTCCGGGCGCCAATGACATCTTTAATAAAATTATTAATAAGCTGGACATAAATATAGTTGGTATAAGTCATTTTAGGTTTTTCTGAACGTCCGCAGCCGATTAAATCTAAAGCGTAAACCGTATGATTTTTGGATAAATGGTTTATCAGGGATTTCCATTCGGCGGCTGAGGATGTATATTTTAATTCATGGATTAAAAGAACAGGTGAGCCATTTCCTTTTTTTGTATAGAAAATATCTCCAAACCTCCAGGAGTATTGATGCCTGTTTTTGCAAAACAGCATATCTTTCATTCCGGCCCGGAAAAAAATTAATTTATTTATTCCCCATGTTGTAAGGAGTACAGCGGAGGAAATCATTCCCACGTTCAGGAGCTTTTTATAAATTTTCATATGGACAACTCTCCTTTAGATAAATATTTTAACTACTTTCTATTATAAGATAATTATTATGCATATACAAATATTTTTTAATGGATATTTTCGAAGATATGTTGTACAATATTTGTATCTGTCCAAAATGACAGATATAATACCTGTTTTTTGTAAAAATATAATGTTAGATTAGTATAACAAAAGGGGAAATTTATAAATGAAAACTAAAATTGTAGAGTTACTCGATGCTCAAATTGAGAGTATGAATAATGAGGAAATAAACAGTCTTTTAGAAATTCCTCCAAAAGCCGAAATGGGCGATTTTGCATTTCCATGTTTTAAGCTTGCAAAGGTCTTTCGTAAAGCTCCGCCAATAATTGCAGCGGATTTGAAAGAAAAAATCGGATGTCCGGAATTTTTAAGTAAGGTGGAATGCCTTGGTGGATATTTGAACTTTTTTGTGGATAAATCCATGTTTGCGAAACAGATTGTGGATAATTATCTTTCAGATAAGAACTATGGCGGTTCGGATGAAGGTCAGGGCAAAACAATTTGTATTGACTATTCTTCCCCAAATGTGGCTAAAAATTTTCATGTCGGACATCTCCGTACAACAATTATCGGCAATTCTTTAAATAAGATATTTACAAAATTGGGGTATCATGTGGAAAGAATTAATCATTTAGGTGATTGGGGAACTCAATTTGGCAAGTTGATTGTTGCCTATAAGAATTGGGGAAGCAAAGAGGCCGTTGAAGAAAAAGGCATTGAAGAATTGATGCGTATTTATGTGAAATTTCATGAAGAGGCCGAGAAGGACGATTCATTAAATGATGAGGCCAGAGCGTGGTTTACTAAAATGGAACATGGTGATGAAGAGGCTTTGAGTATCTGGAAATGGTTCCGGGAGATTAGCTTGAAAGAATTCATGCGTGTTTATGAACTTCTTGGAATGGAATTTGATTCTTTTGCCGGAGAGAGTTTTTATAATGATAAGATGCAGCCGGTGATTGAAGAATTAAGAGAAAAGGGATTGATTAAGGTCAGTGATGGCGCTCAGATTGTTGAACTGGAAGAATTTAATATGCCTCCATGTCTGATTACAAAAAAAGACGGAAGTTCTTTATATGCTACGAGAGATATCGCAGCCGCTATGTATCGTAAGAAAACCTATGATTTTTCAAAGTGTATATATGTTACCGGGCTCGAGCAAAAGCTTCACTTTGCTCAATGGTTTAAAGTTATTGATTTAATGGGGTATGAATGGTCAAAAGACTTAATGCATGTGCCATATGGGCTGGTAAGTTTAAAAGGCGGCAAATTATCGACACGTAAAGGTCATGTCATTTATGCGGAGGATATTCTGCATGAGGCGATTCAGAAAACACGCAGTATTATAGAAGAAAAGAATCCGGATATTCCAAATAAAGAAGAAGTTGCGAAACAGGTTGGTATTGGCGCTATTCTTTTTAATGATTTGTATAATCAGAGAATTAAAGATGTCATTTTTGATTGGGAAAAGCTTTTAAATTTTGATGGTGAAACGGGACCTTATGTTCAGTATACGTATGCCAGAGCTGCCAGTGTTTTGCGTAAAATTGGTGACGTTCCGGCCGTTTATGATTATTCAGTTTTATCTGATGATGTTTCCATGGCATTACTTAAAGAAATTGCACGTTATCCACAGGTTGTTGTTGATGCTGCAGAAAAATTAGAGCCGTTTGTTATTTCCAGGTATGCGGTAGCTTTGGCACAGGCTTTTAATAAGTTTTATCATGAGTGTCAGATTAATGTGGAAGATGAGAATGTAAAATATACAAGAGCTAATATTGTTATTATTACTAAATCTATCTTGAAAGATGCTTTAAGCCTGCTTGGTATTCAGTGTCCGGAGCAAATGTAATTAAAAAATGTTTCACGTGAAACATTGAAATTGAATATGAGATAAGGGTGGGGATGTTTCACGTGAAACATCCCTTCGTTTTACAGAATTTTCATATTTCTTTCTCTGGATTAACTTAGCATGAAGTGGTATACTGTAGGAAATGATATGAAAAGGGGAATGATATGGGTCGGATAATAGCAGTAGCAAATCAGAAGGGTGGCGTAGGCAAAACAACGACAGCAATTAATTTATCTGCCAGTCTGGCTGAATTGGGCCGGCGAGTTTTAACGATTGATATGGACCCACAGGGGAATACAACCAGTGGATTGGGAATTGATAAAAATCAGGTGGAAAATACGGTTTATGAATTAATTTTAGAGGAAACATCTGTAGAAGAGTGTATAAATAATTCTGTTATGGAAGGCTTGGATGTTATTGCATCAAATATTAATTTGTCTGGTGCAGAGGTGGAATTAATTTCCATCGATAATAAAGAATTTCTCCTGAAAGAAAAAATCGATTTATTGAGAGATAAATATGATTATATTATTATTGATTGTCCACCATCTTTAAATCTCCTTACAATTAATGCGATGACGACATCGGATACGGTTTTAGTACCAATTCAATGTGAATATTATGCTTTGGAAGGATTGTCCCAGTTAATACATACAATCGATTTGATTAAAGAACGATTGAATCCAAAACTGGAAATAGAAGGCGTTGTATTTACCATGTTTGATGGACGAACGAATTTATCATTGCAGGTTGTGGAGAATGTCAAAGAAAATTTAGATAGAAATATTTATAAGACAATAATTCCCAGAAATGTCCGGCTTGCTGAAGCTCCAAGTTATGGTATGCCAATTAATATGTATGATACACGTTCATCGGGAGCTGAGGCATATCGTTTATTAGCCGAAGAAGTTGTTCAGTATCGGAAGGATAAATAAATGAAAGGAATAGAAGTATGGCAGCGAGAAAAAAAGGTGGTCTGGGAAAGGGAATTGATGCTCTGATTTCGCCTACCGTAAAAAAAGAAGTTGATAAAGAAAAAATTATTGAAAAGGTTATAGAGAAACCGATTGAAAAGGTTGTAGAAAAGATTGTTGAAAAACCGATTGAGCTTCGTTTGAAAATTGATGAAATTGAGCCTAATCGTTTACAGCCAAGAAAAAATTTTGATGAAGATGCTTTACAGGAATTATCCGAATCGATTAAGCAGTTCGGATTGATACAGCCAATAATCGTTAAAAATCAGGGAAGCTATTACGAGATAGTAGCTGGTGAGCGTCGTTGGCGGGCGGCCAGAATTGCCGGATTAAAAGAAGTTCCTGTAATTGTTAAAGAATATGATGACAGGGAATCTATGGAGATAGCTATTGTGGAGAATCTCCAGAGAGAAGACTTGAATCCTATTGAGGAAGCTCAGGCTTATCGACGTTTAATTGAGGAGTTTGGATTAAAACAGGATGAAGCGGCTCAGAGAGTATCAAAAAGCCGGACGGCTGTAACAAATGCGATGCGGCTTTTGAAATTGGATGAACGTGTCCAGCAAATGGTTATTGACGATATGATTAGCGGCGGACATGCGAGAACTCTACTGGCTATAGAGGATAAAGAAGAACAATATGCTATGGCCATGCTTGTTTTTGATAATAAAATGAGTGTCAGAGAGACAGAAAAGCTGGTACGCAATTATTTGAAAAAGGACGAAGATAAGAAAACATCGGAGAAGGAAAAAGATTTTTCTCAGATGGAAACTATTTATCATCAGTTAGAAGAACGAATGAAATCTGTTATCGGCACAAAGGTGGCCATCCATAGCAGAAATTATAAAAAGGGAAAAATAGAAATTGAATACTACTCGAATGATGAACTGGAAAGGATTATCGATTTAATTGAATCGGTAAAACAGGTGGGATAATATGGATAGTAAGATTTTAGCAGGATTAAGTTTTGACCCGGGTTTATTAATTATAGGTATGTTTGTTCTGATACTTTTCATGCTTATATATATTTATATGTTACATAGAAAACAGAATCAGTTGGATAAAAAATACAGAGCCTTTATGCGCGGCGGCCGGGGAGCAAAATCACTGGATGAGGCATTGGAAAATAAATTGGAATCCTTAAATAGTATTCAGGATATTAATGATAATCTGAATAATCGGATTACCCGTCTTGAAAAAAGTATGGGCCGTTCTTATCAGAAAATGGGTATTGTAAAATATGATGCATTTAAGGAAATGGGTGGAAAACTCAGTTTTGCATGTGCATTATTAAACGACAGAGATGATGGCTTTGTGATTAATTCCATTCATAGCAAAGATGGATGTTATAATTACATCAAAGAAATTATCAAAGGTGAGTCCTATCTTCCGTTGGGAGATGAAGAGGCCGAAGCTCTGGAACAGGCAAAACAGTATGGCATGGGAAATGAATAAATAATAAAAAAGATGTTTGGCAGAATATGAGATTTGCCAGGCATCTTTTTTATGTAAACGAATATAACGCATAAATATTCAACATGTACTTAATAAAATGCTGGAAATTTTGGGAAACTTGTGGTATATTAACTTGCAAAAAGGATATGCCTATTATATAATATCACTTAGTTTTATTGATGGATTTCCAAAGAGGAGGAAAAGACATGCTTGATATTAAATTATTAAGAAACAATTTTGAAGAAGTCGAGAAAGCTCTTGCAACCCGTAATGAGGATTTCGATTTATCAAAATTTAAATCTATGGATGATAAGAGAAGACAGCTTCTGGCCGAAGTGGAGCAGTTAAAAAATAAACAGAACGTAGAATCTAAAAAAATTCCTCAGATGAAAAAAGCCGGAGAAGATGTTGCCCCTGTTATGGAAGAAATGAAAAAACTTTCGGACAGTATTAAAGCTTTAGATGCTCAGGTGAGTGCTGTGGATGCGGAATTAAACGCCTATATGCTGACCATTCCGAATATACCAAATCCAACAGTTCCGGCCGGCAATTCGGATGAAGATAATGTGGAAATCCGCCGTTTTGGCGAACCTACAAAATTTGATTTTGAGCCAAAAGCGCATTGGGACTTAGGTGCGGATTTGAAAATTCTTGACCCGGAAACGGCAGCTAAAACAACGGGCGCCCGTTTTACATTTTACCGTAATGCCGGTGCAAGACTTGAACGTGCCATTATGAATTTCTTCCTGGATATTCATACAAGAGAGCATGGATATGAAGAAATTTTTGCACCGTTTATGGTTAGCCGCGACAGTATGATTGGTACAGGTCAGCTTCCTAAATTCGAAGAAGATGCCTATAAGGTTACCGGCGATGGAAAAGAATATTTCCTTATTCCTACGGCAGAGGTTCCGGTAACAAATATGTACCGTGAGACAATTTTGGATGGTTCGAAGCTGCCAATCAAACATGTGGCTTATACGGCCTGTTTCCGTGCAGAGGCAGGTTCCGCTGGACGTGATACCCGCGGCCTTATTCGTCAGCATCAGTTTAATAAGGTTGAGCTGGTTAAATTTACAAAACCGGAAGATTCTTATGAAGAACTGGAAAAACTTACAAGAGATGCAGAAGATGTATTACAGCGTCTTGGTCTGCCTTACCGTGTGGTTAAAATATGTATCGGAGACCTTGGCTTTACAGCAGCCATGAAATACGATATTGAAGTATGGATGCCAAGCTACGGCCGCTACGTAGAAATTTCGAGCTGCAGTAATTTTGAGGAATTCCAGGCGCGTCGTGCGAATATAAAATATAAGGACGGCGTAAAAGATAAAGCGAAATTTGTGCATACATTGAACGGCAGCGGCGTAGCCATTGGCCGTACAACCGCAGCAATCATGGAAAATTATCAGCAGGCAGATGGAAGTATCCGTGTACCTGATGTTTTGATTCCTTATATGGGTGGTTTGGAAGTTATTAAATAATCTGACATATGAAATCATAGGGTGTATATTTATTCAAATATACACCCTAAAAGTTGACATAAATAAGGAGGCTGGAATGCACGACTATTTACGGGCGATTGGTTTTAGTAAAATAAAAAAAAATAAAGATGTCCGGGATATTTTAAATCTGGTTATGCTGCGTCCAACCTCAGAATATGTATCTTCGGCTGCCGGCGACGAGGCTGCCTTTGGTGAAAAGGTGAAGGAATTTGCCGAGCGAATGGGAATCAGTGTTCGCGGCGAATATGATGATAACAGCCAGTTTCATGTCGGGTATTATTTTCCTTATTTCAAAGCAAGAAATTGTACATTTAAGGATGAAGTAACGATTGAAAAACAGTCGGATAAGGATGCCTACGCAGGAATTTGTGACAATGTGAAGGTTGGAGTTTCGCTGATTTTTCAATTGCTGAATATGGCGGATTATATAGATTATACGGAATTCCATAAGGGCTCTTTGTTTTATGCGCCGATGTATCTTTCGGGATTGTCAATTTCGGGAAAGGTTATTTTGCCTTTAACGAAAACAGAGGCGGATGTGCGCCGGAAACGTGATGAAAATATAAATCGGGACAGGATGATTGCTGCGGCCCGGGAGGGTGACCAGGATGCTATCGAAAGTCTGACTTTGGAGGACATCGATATGTATGCAACTATCAGCCGCCGTGCAAAAAAAGAAGATGTTTTGACGATTGTGGAGTCCTATTTCATGCCTTATGGAATTGCCTGCGACCAGTATTCCATTATGGGAGATATTTTAAGTGTCGAAATGGTACAAAATTCATTGACAGAAGAATGGATTTATATTTTGTCTCTGGAATGTAATAATTTGGTTTTTGATATTTGCATTAATAAAGAAGATTTACTGGGCGAACCTCTTCCGGGGCGACGTTTCCGTGGAACAGTTTGGGTTCAAGGAACGGTTGACTTTATGGGCCTGTAAATGATATAGTAAGAGTATGGTTCAGATGACAAGTATAATTTAATAGATTTTTTCAGATGTCGCTATAGCTCAGCTGGATAGAGCGACCGCCTCCTAAGCGGTAGGTCGGAGGTTCAAATCCTCTTAGCGACGCCAACAACTCCGCCGAAAACGTTGATTTTTTAAGGTTTTCGGCGTTTCTTATTTTCCGAGAGGATTTGAACTCATAGCAATGTACGATTAGCAGGAGCGATTTTTGCTAATCGAATTTGACTATAAAGAAATCGAACTGTTAATTATCAGCACCGATTAGCTTGATAATGGTTAGCAAGAAATTCACGGATTTTGCTAATCAAAATAGCTTTCCTGTTAATTAAAAGGGCGAATGTTACCTGTTCAAATAGCTTTTTTCTGGTGTTATATAATTCCGTATGTTTGACGTATTGCCGTTTGTTTATATAATATAAAGAAAAAGGACGGTGATGTGAATGAGAGAAAAAAACCATTTGTATGTGGATAGCAGCGAAAGAAGCATTTTATTACATAGCCTTTTAGAGTTAAAAAATTAACTTATACAACAAGGCAGATATACGGATTGCGTTGACGAACTTATTTTTAAGGTTATCCATGCACCTGTAAAAAAGTTAAGAGTAGAATTGGCAGATAGGAAATGATGTACGATAGGGAGTTTAAAGAATTGGTGAAGATAGCCGTAGAGAAGCTGAAAGATGAATCCGTGTTGGAACTGTTACAAAAGGAGGTGAGAAAGCATGGCATCAATCGTAAAGAGAAAAAACCGCTATTCCGTAGTTTATTTTTATACAGATGAAAACGGTGTGAAAAGTCAGAAGTGGGAAACATTTGCCACCAATGCTGAAGTAAAAAAGAGTAAGGTGCAGGTAGAATTTGAGCAGGAAACAGGGACATTCATTGTCCCGACTGCAAGTATCGTCAGTAACCTGCTTGAAGAATATATGTTCATTTATGGAGTGAATACTTGGGCGATGTCAACTTATAAAGTGAGAAGAGGTTTGATTTTCAATTATATCAATCCACTTATCGGAAATATGAAACTGGGGGAAGTGACACCGAGGATGATGAACAAATATTACCAGAACCTGCTGTCAGTCAAGACAAAGGTAGTCAATAACCGTAAGCCGATTCATGAATATCTTACAGCCCATACGGTAAGGGAAATTCACAAGATGCTTCGCAACGCCTTTAATCAAGGTGTAAGGTGGGAGCTGATGTCAAGAAATCCCGTACAAAATGCCACACTTCCGAAAGAGGAACACAAGGAGCGTGACATCTGGACAGCGGAAACCTTATTCAAGGCATAGAGATCTGCGATGACGATAATCTGTCGTTGGCATTGAATCTTGCTTTTTCCTGTTTCCTGCGTATGGGGGAAATGCTCGGTCTGACTCGGGACTGCATCGACATTTCCGAAAACAGCATTAAGAACGATTGTGCTTATATTTTCGTCAATAAGGAGTTGCAGCATGTCAACCGTAATGCTCTGGAACAGTTAGAGGAAAAGGGCGTTATATTCAAGTTCCCGCCTGCGGTAGAAAGCACACATACCTCTCTGATGCTGAAAGAGCCGAAAACAAAGATCCGTATCCGAAAGATATTCCTGCCTAAGACGGTTGCACAAATGCTCGTCAGCAGGAGTGAGGATATAGAAAAACTCAAAGAGCTGTTCGGGGATGAATATATAGATTTTAATCTTGTATTCGCTTTATCCTGCGAAAGATCGGTTGAGAGGCAGGTTATCAATCGAGCATTGGCAAAACTCATTAAAGATAATGATTTACCGCCAGTCGTCTTTCACAGTTTCCGTCATTCGGGTATCACATGTAAGCTGAAGCTCAAAGGCGGCGATATGAAATCCGTGCAGGGCGATTCTGGGCACGCACAGGTCAAAATGGTAGCCGATGTGTACTCCCACATCATAGACGATGACAGACGCATAAATGCACAGAGGTTTGAAGAACAGTTTTATTAGAACAAAGCTGCCCCTGTTACGGAAAAATGCAGGAAGAAACAAAGGAAGAAACAGTATCACAGACCGACCAAGAAATGCTGCTCAAGCTGCTTGCCAATCCAGAGATGGCGGCATTGTTGAAATCGCTTGCTAAAAAATTGATATTATAATATTTTTTTTCAAAGAAGTAGATTCATCTTGTAGGATAACAGAAATCTAAAGATGTTTTAGATAAGGTTGAACTACTCGAGTTGCTTATTTTTATATTTTAAAAGTAAGCAGCTCTTTTCGTTTTGTATGATTAATTAATTTTAGAAGAGAATTTTCCATTGACAGTTAAATTCAGTTATAACCATCTAGATAGGCATATTATTTTAATATATGAGGAATTCTATATGAACTCACATATCTTTAAATTTCTAGGAAAAAGTTTTCAAAAAAACAACGCTATCAGATAAAGAGTAACGCCATTAGATACTGTATAATTATATTCATAATGAATATACTATTAGAGTAAGAGCAACGCTTCTAGAACGGAAAATATGAGGAAAGTTGATGTGGGAATTGGATATAGAATTCAAAAATATAGGGAAAGAATAGGTTTAAAGCAGGAAGAATTAGCAGAAAAGGTAGATTTAAGTTGTAATTATCTTAGTGCTATTGAACGAGAAGTGAAAACTCCTAAATTAGATACATTGATACGTATTATTAATGCGTTGGGAGTATCTGCAGATATAATTATGGTAGATGTAATTGATGCTGGTGTAAGTGTGCAATGCACTCAACTGGAGAAAAGGTTGGAAAAACTCCCAATTAAAGAAAAAAATAAGGCATTACATATATTAGATACCATAATTGAGGAATTAGAAAAATAAGGAATATATGTTTTTGATTATGGAGTAGATGTATGGATAAGAATAAAAGTAGAAGAAAATTTCCTAAGGGAATATTTTCTTATATAGTTATAGGCGTTTTGGGAGTTGGACTTATTATTTCGATAATTGTTTTGGAATATAAAAAGGATAAACCCGACATATCTGTATTATGGCAGAATATTTTATTAAGTATTTTATGCTCAGTGGTTGCCTCTATATTTTTTATTTTAATTCAAAAAGTTTTTACACGTAATGATAATAAAGAATTAGGCAAGCAACTTGAGATTATAGAAACAAGTTTAAGACGGCAAAATGAATTATATGATAGTGGAATTTTGAGTATCCATCCAAAAGCTCATTTTGATAAAGAAGCTGATTTTTGGAGAAACATAATAGATAATACGGACAATCGTTTAGATTTGATAGGGCATTCTCTCAGTAATTGGTTTAAAAACGAATACCGAGATATTTTCTGTGAAAAAATAATAAAAATGTTGGAACAAGAAAAGGAAGTTCGTATTATTTTATCGGCTAAAAAATTTGAACCTGAGCTTGTAAAACAGGCTTTTTTGAAAAAAATAAGTAAGAATTCACTTAATAAAGTAGAAAAAACGATTTTATATTTTTATGAGTTAGCAGAAAGAATTGATGAAAATAAAAAACAATTTTTAAAAGTGTATGTCACGGATTTAAAGGAGGTAACATATTTATATATAAGAACGGATTATCAATGTATTATCTCCCCATATATTCTTAGCCCCACAAATAATCAAAATAGTTTTTTGTTAGAATTACAATCAGGGACAGAATATGCGAAAACTTTTGAAGATGATTTTAATGATATGATAGAGAGATTGGAGTATATAAATCTGTCATTACAAAAATTAGAATTAACTAAAAATATGGAAATAGTACAGTATATCAAATGTGATAATAGATACGTTGGTAGTGATTGGAATATAGAGAAAACAATAAAATTAGTATTCCAAGATGATAGTAGAAAGTATGAAGTTGGCTATTTTGAGCATTATTTCAATGATAGATTCATCAAATCTGTGATTGAATTACCAATTAGTTATGGTTGTCCTTCTAAATGCAAGTTTTGTGCTTCTGCCGCAATTGATGATTTTTGTCAAATGAATGCAGATCAAATGCAGAAATTATTTGAATACATTTATTTTAAAAAATTTTTGTATGAAAAAGATTATGTGTTATTAACCTTAACTGGGACTGGAGACTTATTTTTCAATGCTGAAAATGTTAGGGAATTCTTGCTACGATTGAGTACATATAAAAATTTATATGTTACATTGTCATCATGTTTATGGAATTTACAATTATTAAAAATGTTTGATCAGCTTTCTGATAAATTAAGGATAAGAAATATTCAACTTACCTATATAAGCAGTAAAGAGAATATTGTAAGGAATATAATACCGATTTATCGAGAGAGAAAAATTAACTTTGATGAAATAGTAAATTATATAAAATCTTCTAACAAACAGTATTATAGAATAAATTATATTTTAATTGAAGGGTTGAACGATACAATAGAGGATTTTAATATTTTAAAAAATATCTTAATTGAGATAAAGGATAAAATTATAGTTCGGATTTCAAGACTAAATGAAACTAATTCTACAAAAAGAAATAATTTACATCCAACAAGTATTGAAACCATGAAACAATTTAAGGAAGTTCTTTCTGAGGCAGGAATAAAAAGCTATATTTTTTACTCAGAGAAAAATGATAATATGAATTGTGGACAATTAATTACAGAGAAAGAGTAGGGATAATAGAAAATGTGTACATTTATTGGCGTTGAGTGTTTAGCAGCAAATGCATTAATTGAATTGTATGAAAATCAAATCAGAAATTTGAGTTTTAAGCAATTAGCAGATTATGGGTTGATGGTTGTTAATGCATATGAAGATGAAACTTCTGAAAAAGCAATCTTTATTTTTAACCAAGAAAAAATACAAGGTTTAATACTTGACTACTCGAATTATTTCTCTGTTGAGATAATAGATGAAGAAAAATATATCTGTTTAAATGAAGATGTAAATATTATTGAATTAAAAGAACGGTTTAGGTGGACTTTGTCATACGAGCTTTTAAAAGCTGTTAATCGAGTGCAAATTAGTGATGTTATGTATGCATAAAGTTTTAGTATAGATAAAATGAGGGAAGTGCATTGGAGACAAAATTAATCAAAGATCCTATTCATGGTTATATAAAGATTAAGAAAGATTATATTAAAAACATAATTGATTCCTGTGAATTTCAAAGATTACGAAATATTCGTCAAACTAGCTATGATAGTTTGTATCCAGGGTCATGCCATAATAGGTTTATACATTCTTTGGGAGTTTACTATTTAGGAGTCAAGGCATTTAAATCTTTGAAAAGGAATACAGAAGAACAAATTGAAGAAAAAAAGATAGAGCGTGCAATAGGAAAATGGGAAACTTTAAGAAGCACATTTGAATTGGCATGTTTACTGCATGATATTGGACATACACCATTTTCTCACACTGGTGAAGATTTTCTTCTTTTACAAAAAGAAAATGATAAATATCAGATAATGCGAAGTTTCCCAAGAAAAGATATTTCTGAAATATATGTTTTATATAATGAACTTCTTAACACTCTTGAAAATAAACTAGATAAACAGGACTTTGAGAATTTTTTATTAGATTTTGCGGAAACTATCGAAGGCAGTTCATGTTATGTTAGTGGAAATAATGTGGCAAAACCTCATGAAATTATGAGTGTTATTATTGGTATTATTACATATGAGAATTATCTGTTTGCTCAAAATGTTGATGTAGATTTATTTAGTAGGATGATTTTAGGAATACGATATAAAGATGCATCAAAGTTGGAAAACGGAATAAAAAATTCGCTCATACAATTATTGAACTCGAGTATAATTGATGTTGACAGATTAGATTATATCATGCGAGATATGCAGATGTCAGGATTTGAAGGTATGTCTATTGATATAGAACGTCTTCTTGAGAGTGTGATTCTGTTTTATGATATTCAAAAGCAAGAATATAAATTTGGATATAAAAAAAATGCATTAAGTACAATTGAAAATGTGATTGTTGCATATGATTCAGAGAGAAGATGGATTTAAAGTCATCCGGTTGTAATGTATGATTCATTTCTGGTGAAAAAGTGTATTGATGCTGTTGAAAAGCAATTTAAGGAAAAGGAGAATAATAATAGTATTTTTCAGAAAAAATCTTTAACAGCAGAAGGTATTCAATTAAATAATAATTTATGGTTAAAGTTAATGAATGATGGAGATATTTTGTTTTTGATGAAACAGATTAGTAATGATAATCCAGACAAATTCTATGTTACTGAATATCTTTCAAGAGATAAAAGAAGAAGACCAATATGGAAATCAGAGTCAGAATTTCGTCTTATGTTGAGAGACCTTTCGCCAAAGCAACAGTCTATATTTATGGATACATTTACAGATTATGGGGGCAAAGATGATGAAAGTAGCATAGGTAGCACATTAAATAGTAAACGAATTGAAGAATTAGAGCATAATATTAAGATCTTAGAGGAGGATACTAGTTTAAGTCAGGAAGATTGCGATAACAAAAAGTTGATTATTCAAAGACAATTATTTTGGTTAAATAAACTTAAGGATTATTGCACAAAAAATGATATAAATTTTAACATACATAATCAACGGACAAAAGTTTTTGAAAGTAAGATGAATGAATTATCAGAAAAAGGTGTGGAAATTTGGTATAATCAATTCCAAAAATCCGAAAAAATTTCTGAAGTTCTTAACCTTTATGGAACAGAGAAAAAGAGAGAAGGAATTAAATTATTTTATTTGTATATAAACAAATCCGATAATTTTTCACTTGAATCTTTTATGTGTTTTATAAAAGAAACTTTAAATGAATATGAGAATTTATATATTAGGAAACAATAAATTATAAGAATGATATGTAACAATCAGCGGTAATTTTGGGATTATAATTTGTTGTTGCTATAAAATCGGACGATTAATAAAATTTATGATCATAAGAGGGCAATCCCAATGCGGTTTGTCTTCTTTTTACATACTGCTCTTATTGAAAATCATCATCAATTATGTTATCATTTAGATAACGTCTTTGTGGGAGTTGATAGCGGGCAGACCACATAAGCTATTTAGGTTTTGATTGTGTCAATAGTTTTTCGCAAATTTAATTCCTGCCATTTGGTAACCGGAAGTCAGCCGGCTATGATATCAGACACCAGATCTTCCTCTGATTTTGTGAGGTGATCCATGTTCATGTAACGTTTGGTTTCCCATTGGGTTCCAGCCACATGACGCAGTCTGGCACATACAAGCATCAGAGCGCTCTGCCCGTCTGGAAAAGCGCCGATTGCCTTGGTTCGACGTTTGATCTCACGGTTTAGTCGCTCGATAGTATTATTGGTCCGGATTCTGGTCCAATGCTGTGTGGGAAAATCCATGTATGTCAGCGTTTCCTCAATACCATCCCGAAGCTTTTTAGCAGCAGAGCCAAGCTTCATTTCCTGTAGCTTTTCTGCAACCTGAGCTGCCTTTTCCCGGGCAGCTTCTTTGCTTTCCTGGGCATGGATGGCCTTCAGCATCATAGCTACGGTTTTCATCTTATTGCGTGGTGTAACAGAGAAAATATTTCGATAAAAGTGTACCGTACACCGTTGATAACGGGCATCCGGAAAACCTCCGGTATGGTTTCCAGCATACCAAGATTTTTGTCGCCAATGATGAGCCGGACTCCTGTAAGGCCGCGTTCTTTAAGCCATACAAAAAAAGAACGCCAGCTTTCTTTATCCTCTTTCATGCCTTCGGCAGCGCCAATGATCTCGCGGCAGCCGTCATTGCTGACACCGATTGCAACAAGAATGGAAACATTTTGGATCTCACCGCCCCAGCTTCGTTTCAAATATACACCATCTACATAGACATATGGATAAGTGCCGGATAATGGTCTGGTACGCCATGTTTCAATATGTTCATAGGCCTTTTTGTTAAGGTTGCTGATTGTACCAGGAGATACTTTTGTACCCCATAGAGCCTCTGTGATATCCTCCACACGGCGGACAGAAACACCGGCCAGATACATTTCTATGAGGGCTTCTTCAACAGAAGATTCCCTGCGGCGGTAACGTTCGATAATGGCAGTTTCAAAAGGAACTCCTTTCAGTTTTGGAACTTTTAGTTCCACATCTCCGGCAGTAGTTTGGAAATTTCGTTTATAATGACCGGAACGGTAGCCCTGGCGTTCTGAGGAACGCTCATACTTCTGAGCATTCACAAGCTCATCAGCTTCTTTATCGAGCAGGGCATTCAAAGTTTCTTCCACGCTGCTGCGGACAAGATCCTTTAAATCGTGCTTTATTAAATCTTCATTGAGTTGTATAATGTTATCAGACATGGTTCTATACCTCCTATGGTGAATTTTGTGTGGTAACTTTATTCTACCAAACGGTTATAGACCATGTCTATTTTTATAAAATTGAATTTGCGAAATTAATTATACGTTATCGTAAAAATTATGCCAATTGAAAAGGTGAGAGTTGCAACAGTATGTGAATTATTGCCTGTTGCCGAAAGTAGTAATCAAAAAACAATTGATGAAGGCAGTTATAGGTCGGTACGAAATAATATTCGTGGTTCGTAAACGTTAGTTATTTAAAGATTATGGCTATCTCCATAGAAAAATGTAGGATATACTGTAGAAGCGAACAATGAGTATACATAAAACTTGAGATTACGATTATTGTTCGTAATCAACAGCTTATGATAGATAGTGATTTGGCAATGCTGTATCAAGTAGAAACTAAACGATTAAATGAAGCAGTAAAACGTAATATTTCACGATTTCCGGAAAGATTCCGATTTATCAGTTAAACCCTCTAAAAACGCTGCATTTTCAAGGCGTTTTGTCTGTTTTGTGTTCCAACCTTATGTATTTTCCCCTGTTTTTGCCCTTGCGAGCCGAAACAAGGGCAATACTTTGACAGTAATTTATCTCGTCATTCTTTTGAGCAATTCTGCACGATAAGGGATTTTTTGAGCAAGTTCAATCGGGGTATAGCCCCAATCATTTTTAATGGACAACTCAAGGTCACACTGTTCAAAAATCAAATTATATAACGGTGCAAGTTCTTCATCCGAAAACTTGGGTAAATTGATGAGGTATTGGATAGCTACTCTATTTTTTGTGTCCAACTGATTTATATTGACGCCAGATTTCATCAATATTTCAGTAAGTTCTACAGTCTGTTCAAGATTGTGTTTAGGGCGGGAAAAGAGGATGTGAAACAGCGTTTCGTTTTCGGCATTTGTGCCTCTCAATTCTGCCCCTTCGCTAATCAGAAACTTGACAATATCATATCTGTTTTCGGGTATTTGATTTGACATAGCCCAGAATATTAGAGGCGAGCCAGATTTCGGTGCTTCGTTCAATAACTGTTTGTCATATATTTCTTTGAATTGTGCTAATGTCTGCCATTTGGCAGAGAAAAACATATCCATACGCCTTAATCTCCTTTTTTCTGATTTCTTCCACTTGATAATAACACCGCTCACAGCCACACCGCTATATCTTACACATACCGAGCGAACAGAGCAGGGCGTTCAGTTACAAAATTTGTTAACCCAATCTCGAAAGGTTTCAAGTATAACTGTCAATTTTGTCGAATCGCCGACAGCTTCAAAAATACTGTTTTCAATTTTGCAGAAAAGCCAGTCATCATTGCCATTGTCTATTTTAATTTCCGAAAAGGATTTATTCTCTAATGCTGTATCAGCAAGGTCGATTTTCACGCTCCAGCCCGGATTATCGAGAGTATCTATTTTAATGCCGTAAAAATGTTCCCATTCATCTGCACAGTTTTGTTTGTACCATTCTTGTAACCAATTTAAAACATCCATATCAAACCCTCGCAATATAAGAACGATTTTAATTATTGTAACATATACTTATGGCGTTTTCTATTTGTTTTAATTTAAAAAAGTGTTTACACTGCATGGGATAAAAAGAGGATTTAAAATACTTTAAAATTAGCAGATGACGTTAGGCCAAAGCGGCCGGTCATGGGCTTGAATCCCGCCGGGAACATGAAATGTTGATTAAAGCATTGGCGTTTGTAATTCGAAGGACCATATCTGTTAATTCTTCCGGCGAGATTTTATCATAGGCTTCAAATATCCATTTTCGGATAATACCGATACAGCCATGAATAGTGTAAATATAAATAAATTCATTCTCAAATTCAGTTCCTTTAATGCTTTTTGGAAGAAGATTGATAAATTGTTCCCGGAAGATTTGGGACATATTTTCCTGAAATTTCATATCGCCATTTTTTCCCCAGAGGACGCGGACGCAATCAATATTGGCGTCAATAATTTTTATGATTTCAAAAGTTACCTGGCGAAGCCGGTTTTCGTTTGGGTTTTCAGCCAGTGAATCAATGCAGCGATTAACGTTGTCGCACAGCTCCTGCTCCGTCTGTTCAAGTAAATCGTACTGGTCCCGATAATGGGCGTAGAAAGTGGCCCGATTAATTTCTGCTTCTTCGCATAATTCCTTAATTGTAATTCTTGAAATTGGTTTTTCTTTCATGAGCTTGATTAAGCTTTCTTTTAAAAACATTTTTGTATACCGAACTCTTTTGTCTGTTCTCATAATGCACCTCTTACAATTTAAAAAAATCTGAAAGAAAATCAACAATTTTTTTGTTTTTGTTTAATATATTTCGATGTTTTAAATACTGTTGGTTGAGTTTTCTTGATTTTTGTAATTATAATATAAAGTTGGATAATAATCAACAATATGTTTAATAACAAGAAAAGGAAGTAGCAGTATGAGACATCTATATGACATGATTATTAAAAGTCCGAAAAAAATTATTGTATTTTTCGGAATTGCGTCGGTTATCAGCATTGTTCTCTTTTTTTGTACGGATATCAATTACAATATGCTGGATTATCTGCCGACGGAGGCGAATTCAACGGTTGCATTAAACAAAATGAATGAGGAATTTGACCAGCCGATTCCGAATCTTAATGTTATGGTTGAAGATGTGAGTATCCCGGAGGCTTTGGAAATCAAAGAGAAAATTGCCGGAGCCGATTATGTGACGGAGGTTTTATGGCTGGATGACGCCGTTGATATTAAGCAGCCGTTGGAGGTGCAGGACAACGCTTCCGTAGAAATGTATTATAAGGATGGAAATGCCCTTTTTATGGCGACGGCGGCGGACGGCAAATCCCAGAAGGCCATTGAGAGTGTCAGGGAAGCCGTAGGTATTCCGTGTAAAATGTCGGGAACGGCGGCGGATGAAGCGGAGGCTATGAATTCGGCTATGAAAGAGGCCATGCGTTCTATGGCTATGCTGGAGCCGATTATTATTGTCCTCTTATTTTTAGTGACTGAAAGCTGGATTGAGCCGATATTTTATATGCTGACAATGGCTGCCGCAATTTTAATCAATTTGGGAACCAGCTATTTCCTCGGAGAAATATCTTTTGTTACTCTGGCGGCCGCGCCGATTTTACAGTTGGCTGTCTCTTTGGATTATGTGGTCTTTCTTTCACACAGCTTTGATGAACACAAGAAAAAGGGCTTATCTCCGAAGGAAGCCATTGGCGAGGCGATGTTTTCTTCAGGAAAATCCATTTCGGCCAGCATGCTTACAACACTTTTTGGTTTTGTGGCTCTCATATTTATGAAATTCCGAATCGGCGGCGATATGGGAATTAATTTGGTTAAAGGCGTGTTGTTAAGTTTTATCTGTGCCATGATTTTTCTTCCGGCGCTTCTTTTTAAGGGAAGCCGTCTTATAGATAAAACGAAGCATAGACGTCTGATTCCAACATTTAAAACTCTGGGAAATAAAATATTAAAGGTACATATTCCGCTGGCCGTTTTGTTGATTATCATTATTATTCCTGCGTATTTGGGACAGCAGAGAAATGATTTCTTTTATGGCACAACGGAAAAAACGGCTGTTGGCAGCGAGGCTTATGATATTGAACAGAAATTTGGCATGACAAATACAATGGTTCTTCTTGTTCCAAAAGGAGACAGCGTTAAAGAACAGGAAATGTGCAAAGAACTTTCTTCACTGGAACATGTGACGAATGTATTGTCTTATGCGTCGGTTGTGAGTAATAAGATTCCGTCGGATTTTCTGGACGAGGCTATTGTCAGCCAGTTCTATTCAGAGAACTATGCACGGATTATTTTAACAGCGGACTGTGCTTATGAAGGGGAAGAGGCCTTTGCGCTGGTAGAAGAGATAAGAAAAACGGCGGACAATTATTATCCCGGTGAAAATTATACCTGTGGTCAGAGTCCGAATATGTATGATATGAAGGAATGTGTTGAATCAGACAACAGGAGAGTTAATCTTATTACTGTCATCAGTATTTATTTTGTACTTCTGGGAATGACGAAAAACTGGTTTATGCCGTTGCTCTTAATATTAGCTATCCAGTGTTCGATTTGGGTGAATATGAGCGTTCCGTACTTTACGGTGAGTAAGCTCAGTTATCTGTGCTATTTGATTGTAAGTACGGTTCAAATGGGTGCGACGGTGGATTATGCCATATTGCTTACGGATACTTATCAGGAACAGAGACTTCTGGCGGATAAGAAAGAAGCTATGCGAAACACGCTCGGCAATGTATTCAGTTCTATTTTAGTGTCAGCGCTGACACTGGCTATAGCCGGATTTTGTATGGCATTTGTTTCATCGAATGAGATTTTATCCGGGATGGGTATTCTATTCGGGCGTGGCGCGATATTGTCCGTAGTCATGGTTATGCTGCTTCTGCCGACATTATTACTTTTCACAGACAGGCTTATTCCACATACCGGTTTTAAATTGGGAAAAAAACAGGGAGGTAAGAGATAATATGAACAGAAATAAAAAAATTTTGAAAAGAATGATTGCATTTGGGCTTTGTGCAATGATGGCTGTAAATACAGTAATGATGGCCTGTGCGGAAAGCGCTTTGGCCACAAAAGATGAAAATGTCTATGTGACATTGAATTCGGATGGTTCTGTTTCGGGAATTTACGTTGTCAATGAATTTTCATCGGAAAAGGGCGGAGAAATTTCGGATTATGGCGACTATACGTCGGTGAAGAATCTTACGGACCAGAGTGAAATTTATGTGGAGGACGGACATATTACGGCCAATATGCCAAAAGGAAAGTTTTATTATCAGGGAGATATGGCGTCGGGAAAACTTCCATGGGATATATCGATTGATTATTTTTTGGATGGAGAAAAAATTGACAGTACCGAATTGGCCGGAAAGAGCGGCGAATTAAAGATTCAGATTCAGACAAAAAAGAATCCGGAGGGTAACGAAGCATTTTTTGAAAATTATCTTTTACAGGCTACGGTTATTTTGAGTACGGAAAAATGCCGGAACATTCAGGCCGAAGGGGCTACGGCCGGAAATGTGGGGGTAAATCGCCAGCTTGTATACACAATCTTACCGGGAGAGGAAAAGACAATAGAAATAACGGCAGACGTTCAGGCGTTTGAAATGGAGGGTATAACTTTGCAGGGGGTTCCAATGTCCCTTGGAATCAGTGAAGATATGCTGGATGAACTGGAATTGGGTGAGCAGACAAAAGAATTGACAGATGCGGTTGCATTGCTGGATGAAGGCGTCGGCACATTGAAAAAGGGAACGGCAGCAGCGGCTGACGGCGGAAAACAACTGGCAGAGGGAATATCCGAATTGGCGAAGGGAACAAATGCCCTTGAAACAGGCGGCAATTCTCTGACAGAAGCAACCTCCTTATTGGCGAATGGTACGAAAGAGCTTCAGGAGGGAGTGATTCAGTATACGGAAGGTGTGGAAGGATATACAGCCGGAGTCACACAATATGTGGCCGGTGTGGATATGCTTTCCCAGGGAGCAAAATTATTGTCTCCATTGGAAAGTCTTCCGTTGGTAGATGATGCGGTCGTACAGATGTATCAGGCGGTTGCCGTAGGCGATGAGTCCAAAGGAATATTAAGTTTACAGTCCGGTGCGGAAAGCCTTTCGAATGGGCTGCATCTTATTCTGGAACAGGTAAAACTTTTGGAAAACAGTACGGATGGGGAAAAATTGCAGCAGTTATTTGCAGCATTGGGTCAGATACGGACGATGACCGGGGAGCTTTCTGAAACACTGGCGGAAATCAGTCAGGCAATAGACGGCAGCGCGGATATGCTTGAGGCAGTGGAGGCAGCCAATCAGGACGTTGTTGCCGGATTAAATGGTCAGGTAGAAGCGGCAAATATCCGGATTGACGGAGTCAGCGAACAGGTCAATGCACAAATTGAAAGCGCTGTTTCGGTTATACAGGCAGCGGTTGACAGCGGTACATTGGACAGTGAAACGGCCGCTTCGGTTATTTCCGGACTGAACGCATCAAGGGTCGATGCGGCTTCAATGAATATCTCTGCAATTCAAATGCCGGAGGAAGACGAAAGTATCCGGAATATGATAAGTGGATTAAAAGGCGTCGCTGAAAATCTGAAAACAGCGGCCGGAGAATTTAGTAAGGCTTCGGAACAGCTCAAAATAATGGAAGAAGGAATGGATGGCGGTCTTCTTTCGGTCGGCGCAGAAAATCCGATGGAACAGCTGTCCCAGGCGCTTTCGGCGGCCTGTGATGGGGCGGATGGATTAAAAGCCGGAATAGACGGTATCAGCGGCGCTTTGAAACTGTTAGGTGACAGTACGGCTTCCTTCGGAGCGGCCGGTGAAGGTATAGCCGCGTTAAATGCCGGCTTTGAGGAATTATGTAAAAATAACTATCTGCTTATTGAAGGCGGTCAGGCGCTTACCGGAGCAAAAGACGCAATTAATTCGGGTGTGGAAGCATTGGCATCAGGTGCGGTTGAACTGGACAGCGGAGCCGGACAACTTGTGGAGGGAATAGCTATTCTGAATGTTGGAGCGGCAATGATAAATGCAAATACAGGTACCTTGACAAGCGGTCTTTCGGAATTGGACCGGGGGACAGGAACTCTGAAAGAAGGTACGGAAACATTCCGAAGCCAGACGGACAATATGGATGAAAAGATTAAAGAGCAGATGGAAGATATATTGGATGAAATATCCGGTGAGGAATTTGAGCCTGTTTCATTTGCATCGGATAAAAATACGAATATTGGCTTGGTACAATTTGCAATGACGACGGAAGGAATAAAACTTCCGGAAGAGGAGGAAGAAACGGTACCGGAGGAAGAGGAAGGATTTGTTGAGCGTCTGGAACAATTATTCAGATAAATAAAAAATAAAAAAGCTGATGAGTATGTGAATCGTGTGCCGCCCCGGAAGATTAACGATGGGAGGTCGGTACATTGTCACAGAAAATCAGCTTTTTTTGAGAAAAATCCCATTGACAAATAATAGACATTATGTATAATAGGCTGTGTATATTGTTTAGTTTTACTAAACTTCAAGATTATTTATATGACTACAGGAACAGCAGTCGATTTGCTGTAGGAGGCTAACATGGATATTGGACGAAAATTGAAGGATTTGCGTGTCAGGAAAGGACTTACCCAGGAAGAGCTGGCAGACCGGGCCGAATTAACGAAGGGGTTTATTTCTCAGTTGGAACGGAATCTGACGTCGCCGTCGATTGCCACTCTGATGGATATTCTTCAATGTCTGGGAACAAATATCGGCGATTTTTTCAATGAGGAGACGGAGGAACAGGTAGTATTCTCAAAGGGAGACTATTTTGAAAAGCTTGATGGTGAATTGAAAAATAAGATTCAGTGGATTATTCCTAATGCGCAGAAAAATGTGATGGAACCGATTCTTTTAACATTGGAACCCGGAGGTTCCACCTACCCGGATAATCCCCATGAAGGGGAGGAATTCGGCTATGTGCTTAAAGGCTCGGCCCGATTGCATATTGGAAGTAATGTTTATAAGATAAAAAGTGGTGAATCTTTTTATTTCCTGCCGGAAAAACAGCATTATCTGGAATCCCGGCACGGAGCGACGCTGTTATGGGTGAGTTCTCCGCCCAGCTTTTAATTTTGGTACTTAGGAGGAAAAAACGTTGAGCAAAAAGCCATTAATCGACCTGGTGAATATTACCAAATCCTTTGATGACACCTGTGTTCTGGATGATTTGAACCTGTCTATCAAGGAAAATGAATTTTTAACGTTACTTGGGCCTTCGGGCTGCGGAAAGACAACAACACTGAGGATTCTGGGCGGCTTTGTAACGCCGGACAGGGGCAGTGTGATTTTTGACGGGCAGGATATTACTCAGGTGCCTCCGAATAAGAGGAATCTGAATACGGTATTCCAGAAATATGCCCTGTTTCCTCATATGAATATTGAGGAAAATATTGCGTTTGGATTGAAAATCAGCCATAAGTCAAATACTTATATCAAAGATAAAATTAAGTACGCCTTAAAACTGGTGAATCTTGAAGGATTTGAAAAACGGATGCCGTCCTATTTGTCCGGTGGTCAGCAGCAGCGAATCGCCATAGCCCGGGCCATTGTCAATGAACCTAAGGTACTTCTTCTGGACGAGCCGCTGGGTGCGCTGGATTTAAAGCTGCGTCAGGATATGCAGTATGAGTTGATTCGGTTGAAAAATGAGCTTGGGATTACCTTTGTTTATGTAACCCACGACCAGGAAGAAGCATTGACCATGTCAGATACGGTTGTTGTCATGAATCAGGGCTATATTCAGCAGATGGGTACGCCGGAAGATATTTATAATGAACCGGAAAATGCTTTTGTGGCCGACTTTATCGGCGACAGCAATATTATTGACGGGGTAATGGTTCGTGATGAATTGGTTCAAATTCTGGGTGTGAAGTTCGCCTGTGTGGATAAAGGCTTTGGTAATTATAAACCGGTGGATGTGGTTATCCGGCCAGAAGATATTATTCTTGGAAATCCGGGAGAGGGTTCTATGGACGGCGTGGTCAGTCACATTATTTTTAAAGGTGTCCATTATGAAATGGAAGTTATGGCAAATGGTTTTGAGTGGCTGGTGCAGAGTACGGTGGCTCATGCGGTAGGCACTCCGGTAAGCCTTCGGGTAGACCCATTTAATATTCAGATTATGAATAAACCGGAATCCGAGGATGAGAAAGCTGTGGTATTAGATGAATAAACGGAAACTTCTGGCAGGGCCTTATTTGCTTTGGGCCGTAGGATTTATTATATTGCCTTTATTGATGATTATATATTATGGTTTTACCTCTTCGGACGGCGGATTTACTCTGGAAAATTTGCTGGCTATCGGGGATTCCATTCATTATAAGGCGTTGGGTCAGTCTTTATTGATTGCCTTTGGCAGTACGTGTATCAGTTTGGCTATTGCTTATCCGCTGGCCTATATATTAAGTAAAAATGAGGGAAGTAAGAAGGGAATTATTATTATGCTCTTTATTCTTCCGATGTGGATTAACTTTTTGCTGCGCGTTCTGGCTTTACAGATGATTTTGGCAAATACGGGTATCTTAAATGGAATATTGAATTTTTTCGGACTGCCGTCTCAGCATTTGCTGTATACGCGGACGGCCATTCTCATTGGCATGACCTATGATTATTTGCCGTTTATGATTCTGCCGATTTATAATGCCATGTGTAAGATTGACAGAGATTTGATTTATGCGGCGGCCGACCTGGGAGCCGGGAATAAGTTGATTTTCAGAAAAATTATTCTCCCATTATCCATGCCCGGAGTTATCAGCGGAATTATCATGGTATTCGTGCCGAGTATCTCTGAATTTGCCATTGCCGACATTTTGGGCGGTTCAAAGATTTTGCTTATTGGAAACGTCATTGAGCAGGAGTTTTCTTTGACTAACAATTGGCATCTTGGCTCCGGTCTTTCCATCGTACTGATGATATTTATTTTTATCAGTATGGCGGTTATGAATAAAAATGATGCCGGAGGGGAGGGACAGATGATATGGTAAAACGATGGATTGAAAAATTCTATGTGGGACTTGTTCTTTTTATGCTGTATGCACCGATAGGGATTCTTATTGTCTGTTCCTTTAACGCTTCAAAATCCCGGCGGGTTTGGGGCGGTTTTACCTTCCAGTGGTATATAGAATTGTTTCAGGATGAAGCGGTCATTGAGGCGGTTCGAACATCTTTAATGCTGACAACTGTGGCGGCCGTTGTTGCTGTCCTTCTTGGGACGCTGGCCAGTATTGGCATCACAGTCATGGGACAGAAAAAGCAGCAGGTGATTCTAACAGTTACAAATATTCCGATGCTGAATGCGGATGTGGTCACGGGCATTGCTATTATGCTTCTTTTTGGGCGTTTCTGGAATCTGGGATATTTTTCAATGCTGGCGGCCCATATTACGCTGGGCGTGCCTTACGTTATATTAAATGTTATGCCAAAGCTTCAGCAGACAAGTCTGAGTACCTATGAAGCGGCCCTGGATTTAGGCGCTTCTCCGGTGTATGCTTTTTTTAAAGTTGTCCTTCCGGATATTATGCCGGGAATCTTTTCGGGTTTTTTATTGGCCTTTACGATTTCTCTGGATGATTTCGTTATTACTTATTTTACAAAGGGCGCCGGAATGAATACGATATCCACCATGATTTATCAGCAGGTACGCCGCGGCATTAATCCAAAGATGTATGCGCTGTCGACAATTTTATTCCTGTTAATTTTGATTGTACTTTGGATTGCCAATCGGATATCGGCAAAACAGGTTCAGGAAACCCGCGGATAGAAGGGAGAATGAAGTGAAGAAGTTTAAAAGGTATATGTGTTTCGCCGTGATTAGCACAGTGATATTGGGCGGCTGCAGCAGTTCGGAGTCTTTGGATGTTTCCGGTTCGGGAAATACGCTGGTTGTATTTAATTATGGTGATTATATTGATTTTACCACGATTGAAATGTTTGAAAAGGAAACAGGGATTCATGTGGAATATGAGCAGTATGTGACACCGGAGGATATGTACACCAAATTTCAGTCCGGAAATATTCCCTATGATTTAATCTGTACTTCCGATTATATGATTGAAAAAATGATTCGCAATGGGGAGGCGAAAAAAATAAATACGGCTTCCATGGAATATTATGGGAATCTGGACCCAACCTATCTGGAGTTTTGTCAGGCCTTTGATGCGGAGAATGAATATGCGGTTCCATATTTCTGGGGAACGGTAGGTATTTTATACAATACGGAGCTGGTGGATGAAACGGTTGATAGCTGGGACATTCTCTGGAATGATAAATACAAGAATCAGATTATCATGGAAAACAGTATGCGGGATGCCTTTGAGGTTCCGCTGAAATGGAAAGGCAAGTCCTTAAACACGACAGATGAAGATGAGCTTCGGGAAGCCCAGTCTCTGCTTATGGAGCAGAAGGCGCTGGTAATGGCTTATATGGTGGATGAATCCAGAGACGCCATGATTGCCGGAGATGCGGCTTTGGCTGTTATTTACTCGGGAGATGCGACGGCCGCCATGGAGGCGAATGAAAATCTGGATTATGTAGTGCCGGAGGAAGGTTCCAATATCTGGTTTGACTGTTGGATGATTCCAAGCTCCTGTAAGCATCAGGAAAATGCTGAAAAATTCATTGATTTTATGAACCGGGAGGATATTGCTCAGATTAATTTTGATTATGTTTATTATGGCACTCCGAACCAGGCGGTGTACGAGGCCCTGGATGACGAGACGAAAGAAGATTATACGATTTTTCCCGAAGAAAGTACGTTGGAAAAGTGTGAAGTGTATCAATATCTTGGAACAGATTCCGAAAACTTTTATAATCAACTGTGGAAAGAATTGAAGGCGTATTAAACTATAGGAGGCGCAGTTTTGGAACTGTTAGAGGAAGTTATTCAAATATACATTGAGAGAAAAGAATGGTTCACGGAGCTTATTGTCCAGCATATGGCATTGTCAGTTACCGCGATTCTTCTTGCAGGCGTTATGGGGCTTTTGATTGGGATGTGGATTGCAGAGCATGACCGGATAGCCCCGGTGGTACTTGGCATTGCCAATGTCTTTTATACGATTCCGTCCATTTCTTTGCTTGGAATGTTGATACCGTTTATCGGAATTGGCAATAAGACGGCGGTGGTGGCCCTGACTATCTATGGTATCATGCCGATGGTCCGTAATACTTATGCGGGAATTAAGGGTGTGGATTCGGATATTATTATGGCGGCCAGGGGCATGGGCAGTACGGATTTTCAGATTATGGTTAAAATTAAATTACCGCTGGCTTTGGGGGTGATTATCGCTGGTATCCGAAATATGGTTGTCATGACGATTTCCGTGGCTGCGATTGCCTCATTTATCGGCGCCGGCGGACTGGGCGTTGCTATTTACCGGGGAATCACGATTTATAATACGGCGTTGACCTTTGGCGGAAGCTTTTTAATCGCTCTGTTGGCGTTGGTCTGTGATTTTCTGATTGGATTCATAGAAAAAAGGATAAAAAGGAAAGGAAGTTTTTAACATGAAATTGAGAAAATTGGCGGGAGGACTTGCCGTGTTGATGATGATTGCAGCGATTACAGGCTGTGGAAATAACACAAAAACGACGCAAGTCCCGGAAAGTGGGGCAGATGAAACGGTTTCGGAAAGTACAGAAAGCAAAGAGAGTCAGGCTGCGGCAGGAGAAACGATAAAGGTTGCGACGAAACCGATGACAGAACAGTACATTCTCGGCGAGATGTTAAAGCTTGTCATAGAAGACAGCACAGATTACAGTGTGGAAATTACAAAAGGTATCGGCGGCGGTACGAGTAATATTCATCCGGCTATGGAGAAGGGAGAATTTGACCTTTATCCGGAGTATACATCCAGCGGATGGGTTATGGTTTTGAAGCATGAGGCATCAGAGACGACGGATGAAGAGATGTTTGAAAAGCTGAAAGAAGAATATGAGGAAAATTTCGATATGACATGGGTTGGCCTGTATGGTTTTAATAATACCTACGCCATTGTTGCACGCAAAGAAGTAGCCGATGAATACCAGTTGGAAAAAACATCGGATTTGGCTGCGGTGGCCGACCAGCTTGTATTTGGAGGAAATCCGGATTACATTGAGCGGGAGGATGGATTTAACCTCGTATGTGACACCTATGGTCTGAATTTTAAATCGGTTAAAGATATCGATATCGGTTTAAAGTATGAGGCTATGAAAAACGGTGAAATTGATGTGACAAATGGCTTTACTACAGATGCCCAGATTAGCCGGGATGATGTGGTCGTATTAGACGATGATAAGAATTTACAGGTCAATTATTTCTGTTCGACGGTTGTAAGGAAGGATTCTCTGGAAAAATATCCGGGTCTGGAAGAGGCGCTGATGAAAATGGACGGAATTTTGACAGATAAAGAGATGGCCGGTCTGAACTATCAGGTGGAAGTCGAAGGAAAAGATGAGGCGGATGTTGCCAAAGAATTTCTGACTTCTAAAGGAATAATTGAGGAATAGTCGGGGAGTAATTTAATGAATATTATTACGCTGGAACATGTGACGAAAAGCTTTGACGGACAGAGAGTGCTGGAGGATTTTAACCTTTCAGTCAGGGAAGGCGAATTCCTTACGGTCATCGGACGCTCCGGATGCGGTAAAACTACGATGTTAAAGCTGATTAATGGGCTGCTTACACCGGATGAAGGCGCTGTGTTTGTCGAGGGGCATAATATTGCCGGGACAGATATTATCGCCCTTCGGCGGCGGATTGGCTATGTGATTCAAAACAGGGGTCTGTTTCCGCATATGACGGTGGAAAAAAATATTACTTATGTTCCGGTGATTAGCGGAAAGAAAAATAAGAAAGAAAATCGTGAGCTGGCAGAACAGCTTTTGAAGCTGGTCGGTCTGGAAACGGATAAGCTGGGGCGGTATCCATCGGAGCTTTCCGGCGGCCAGCAGCAGCGCGTAGGAATTGCCCGGGCCCTGGCAGCGAATCCCAAAATTCTTCTCATGGATGAACCCTTCGGGGCCCTGGATGAAATTACTCGGCAAACGATGCAGGATGAGATTTTAAGACTTCAAAAAAAACTAAAGCTCACCATTATATTTATTACGCATGATATCCGGGAAGCAATGAAATTAGGCGACCGGGTGATGGTCATGGAAGGCGGAAAGGCTGTTCAGCTTGATACGCCGGAAAATATATGCCGGGCGCCGGCGGACAGCTTTGTGTCCGATTTAATAAAAAGCGTACGGTAGGCAGCGCAAAAAATTATTATATGACGAAATCAGAAAGGGCCAACCCATGAATTTTTCGGGTTGGCCTTAGTGTTTAAATATTTAATTCTTCCGGTCAAAGGGCTAAATCATGTATAAAGATGCCGCTTCGGAGCTTTGGTTCGAACCAGGTAGATTTCGGCGGCATAATACAGCCGGAATCGGCAATGTCCATTAAATCGTCTAAGGTGGTCGGATAGAGGGCGAAAGCGACGCCGTGCCCCTCGTTGACGAGCCGTTCCAGCTCGGTCAGACCCCGGATACCGCCCACAAAGTCAATGCGGGAGTTTGTACGCGGGTCATCAATGTTTAAAACGGGTCCGAGTAAGTTGTTCTGCAGGATGGATACATCCAACTGTTCCACCGGATTATCTTCATTGAACGTCCCCTTTTTAAAGGTCAAACGGTACCATTTTCCGTCCAGGTACATGCCGGCCTGGTGTTTTCTTGTCGGCTCATAACGTTCCAAAAGGGGCGTCACGTCAAAATTTTTTTCTAATTTTTTGAGAAAATCCTTCCGTGACATGCCGTTTAAATCGTGGACATATCGATTATATGGCCATATGTGAAGCTGCTCATCAGGAAAGATGACCGAGAGAAAATAATTAAATTCTTCATCTCCGGTATAAGCCGGATGCTCTTTTCTGCGTTTCATACCTACATGAAAGGCCGACGCGGCCCGGTGGTGGCCGTCGGCGATGTACAAATATGGAATCGTTTCAAATTCTTTTTGGAATCCGATAATGGTCTGTTCGTCATCAATCAGCCATACCGTATGACGGACATTATCCTCTGCGGTGAAATCGTAGATTGGCGTATAGCTGTCCATCCAGTATTTCATCGCATGTGTGACATTTTGCCGGGCCCGGTAGGTCAGAAAAATTGGTCCGGTATTGGCGTTGCAGGTATCGACATGGCGGATACGGTCCTCCTCTTTATCTGCCCGGGTCATTTCATGCTTTTTGATAATTCCGTTGGCATAGTCGTCAATAGAAACACAGCCGACAAGTCCGGTCTGGACCCGTCCATACATAATTTCACGATATATATAAAGACAGGGTTTTGAATCCTGAATGTAAATGCCGTTGGTACGCATCTGTTTTAATGTGTCCGCGGCTTTTTTATATACACGGTCATCGTAAGGATTTACAGAAGCGTCAAAATTAATTTCCGCTTTGTCCACATGCAGAAAAGAATAAGGGTTATTTTGGACGAGCTTTCGGGCTTCTTCCGTATTCATCACATCATAGGGTAATGCGGCAACCTGGCCGGCCAGAGACGGGACCGGACGGATAGCGGCAAAGGGTTTTAAAACAGCCATGATATCCTCCTTAAATGTGTAGTCTTAATTGAAAAGGTAACTTCTATAATAGCACAGGTAATTACAAAACTTCAAGTATTATCGTGCTAGTTTGTTAAAGAAATTGTTTTAAAATACAAGAAATTGACGGAATTTGTAGGAAAACTGTAAGAATTATTCAGGCTTTCATTCATACACAAAAATATATAAGGTGCTATACTACGTGCATATGAAAGGTGATGTGTATGGGAAATACGTTGGATATAATTATTGTATGTATACTTCGGTTATTTGTTCTTTTATATTTATATCAGACAGTGTATTTACTGGTTGGCCTTTTTTGCAGGCCGAAACGGTTTGCCGCCAGAATTCTTCATCGGTATGCGGTATTAATATCTGCGCGAAATGAGAGAGCGGTTATTGCGAATCTGATAGAGAGTATAAAGAATCAGGATTATCCGTCAGAGCTTGTGGATATATTTGTTGTGGCCGATAATTGTACGGACGATACGGCGGCGGTGGCCCGGGAGGCGGGCGCAGTCGTTTATGAACGGTTTGACCAGAGACAAAAGGGAAAAGGATATGCCCTGAATTATCTTTTGGGAATGATTAAGCAGCAGTACAGGGCCGATGATTATGAAGGATATTTTGTATTTGACGCGGACAATATCCTGGAAAAAGACTATATTTCTCAGATGAACAGGGTATTTGACAACGGATATGCGCTGGTTACCAGTTATCGAAATTCAAAAAATTTCAGCGATAACTGGATTACCTCCGGCTATGGGCTGTGGTTTTTAAGAGAAGCCAGATATTTGAATAATGCCCGGATGATTCTTGGAGCAAGCTGCGTTGTATCGGGGACAGGCTTTTTAGTTCATAAAAATATCATTAAACGTAACGGCGGATGGAATTGCTTCCTGTTGACAGAGGATATTCAGTTTTCCACAGAAAATATTATCCATGGTGATAAAATCGGATATTGTGGGGATGCTATGTTTTATGATGAGCAGCCGGTACATTTTTTGGATTCATGGAATCAGAGGCTTCGTTGGTCCAAAGGATTTTATCAGGTATTTTTCCGATACGGAAAAGACCTGATGAAAAAAATATTCCTTGAGTTTAAATTTTCCTGTTACGATATGTTTATGACGCTGCTCCCGGGAATTTTCGCATCCATTTTAATTATTTTGGCTTGTCTGAGCGTTGTGGTTGCAGAGGGTACAAGCTCCAAAGTTTTGATGGATGCGCTTATATCTTTGGTCCTTTATTCGGTGGCCGCATCTTATATTTCATTTTTTGCCATGGGATTGATAACAACAATCACTGAGTGGAAAAAGATATATTGCTGTCCGACAAAGAAAATTATATATTTATTTACATTCCCGATTTTTATGTTTACGTATTTGCCAATATCCATTGTGGCTATATTTGCAAAAATCCATTGGAAACCGATTCCCCATTCACTGGCTGTTACGGCAAATCAAATTAAGGGGCAATAAGAAAAAAAGGTGTTGACAAACAGAGAAATATTTGTTATATTACATGTAGAACATATAAAACAAATAAAACAATCGAATGGAGGAATGGTTTATGTTAATGCCAAGTATTTTTAATAATAGTTTGTTTGATGAGATGATGGATTTCCCATTCGGAAGAGATTTCTTTGGTGATACCGGCCGTATGCTGGGCGAGTATCGAACAGGAATGATGAAAACGGATGTAAAGGAAGCCGACGGCGTTTATGAAGTTGATATGGAACTTCCAGGATATAAAAAAGAAGATATCTCCGCAAAACTTGAAAAAGGATATCTTACGATTACAGCCATGAAGAATGAGGAAAACAATCAAAATGATGCCGAAGGCAGATATATTCGCCGGGAGCGTTATTCCGGTCAGTGTTCAAGAAGTTTCTTTGTCGGTGAGAATGTTCGTCAGGAGGACATTCATGCAAGATTTGAGGATGGTATTTTGAAATTAACAGTGCCGAAAACCGAACCGGCTAAAATTGAAGAACAGAAATATATATCCATTGAAGGCTGATGGATACACTTCCCTGCTTTCTCCGGGTGCCCCAGAAGGACACCCGGTTTTTTTGTATTAAAGAAATCCTCGCAGATATAAAAGACATATGATATAATAAGAAAGAATGTATCGTAGAGAGTGAGACAATGAGCTATGGAATATGTTGTCGTGGATTTTGAATGGAATCAATCTCCATATGGTAAAAATGCTTCAAATAAACATCTTCCCTTTGAGATTATTGAGATTGGAGCAGTAAAGCTGGACGAAGACGGACAGGAGATTGACCGGTTCGAGGAGGTCATTAAACCGAAGGTCTACAGAAAGATGCACCATGTGACGAAAAATCTGACGGGAATCACTGAAAAGGAATTAAGCCGGGGACGGGTTTTTCCGAAAGCATTGGTGGATTTTATGCTTTGGTGCGGTGATGATTTCCGGTTCTGTACCTGGGGAAACCTGGATTTGCTGGAGCTTCAGCGGAATATGAAGTTTTATCATCTGGAAGATTTACTGGTTGGGCCGGTTAAATATTATAATGTACAAAAACTGTTTCGTATACTTTATGATAATGAGAATGGCGCGGCCTCTTTGGAATATGCGGTGGATTTTTTGCAGATTGGCCGGAAAGGAAGTTTTCACCGGGCCATTAATGATGCTGAATATACGGCTGAAATTTTTGCCCTGATGGATAAAGAGGAAGTGGAGAAATGGTATACGGTAGATTATTATCAGAATCCAAAGACACGCAAAGAAGAACTCAAGCTGGTTTATGAAACCTATTTTAAATATATTTCAAAGGAATTTACCAGTAAGGAAGCGGCCATGGCCGACAGAGAAGTCCGCACGACCCGGTGCTATAAGTGCGGCCGGCCCGCGCTTAAACGTATTCGCTGGTTTTCGGGGAAGAACCGATGCTATTATTGTCTGGCCGAATGTGCGGAGCATGGTTATATACGGGGAAAAATCCGTTTGAAAAAGACGGATGAAGACAAGGTTTATGTAGTAAAGACACTGCGTCAGATTGACGAAGAGGGCGCGAAACGGATTGCCGAAATAAAAGAAGAGGTCCGGCAGAAGCGTCAGGAAAAACGGCACAGGGAGGGAACCCATGAAGGCTAAATTTATCATAAATCCTTCATCTGGAAAACAAAATTTTTTAAAAAGTATCGAAAGCGTTGTTGGCTGTCTTGTGTTAAATCAGGTGGTGAATCAGGTAGATGTGGTTTACACAAAGCAGGAAGGGGATGCGCTCTCGGAAGCCAGGAATATAAAAAAAGGCGAGTATGATTTTGTCGTATCCGTCGGCGGCGACGGGACGCTCAATGATGTGGTCAACGGTCTGATGGAGGGCGGCAGCGAGACTCCTTTAGCGGTCATTTCTGTCGGAACGGCCAATGATTTTGCCCAGTATGCCAAACCGCCTCAAACGCCGGAGGCTTTTTGTAAGATGATTATGGAGTTTAAAATCCGTTGTATCGATGTTGGTAAAATTAATGACCGTTATTTTATCAACCGGGTCAGCGGCGGATTCGGCGCCAATGTCGGTGATAAGGTTTCTCAGGAATCAAAGGCTGTGCTTGGAAAGCTGGCGTATTATATGGAGGGCGCTCTGGATTTTTCGAAACGGGGCGTTGAAACACTGAGGGTCCGTTTTGATTCGATGCAGTTTAAGGGAGAAAGGGAAGTTATTTATTTCATGGTTCTTAATACCTGCGCCGGATTCGGAATGAACCGGGGGCTTCCCGAAAAGGACCCGGATGACGGTTCCCTGGATGTTATGATTGTAAAAAAGATTGATTTGGGGCAGGTTCCGGGATTGGGTATACAGGCATTGACGAAGAAGATGGTAAAACACCCGAAGGTGCGCCATTTTCGGACAGAGCGGATTCGGATTGAATCGGCGGATAACAGAGATATCGTTGTTGACTATGATGGTCAGGTTTTTGGAAAGCTTCCGGTGGAGCTTTCAATTATACCGAAAGCTATAAAATTAATTATACCTTAAAAGTGCCGCAAAATGCGGCACTTTTTTCGAGTGTGAAAATCAGCAGTCTTTCTTTCTGCCGATGCTTAAGATAAACTGGCAAACTTCCTTCCAGGACTTATGGCACTGGATGCAGCAGCGGTCCAGAAATTTATGGTCATAACAAAGAACAGAAAGCTTTTTATTTATATTTTTGCGGTTTTGCATAATAGTCCGGCTTTCGGGTAATTATTAAACAATATATGCGGATGATTGAGCAGTGTGTCCCGCCGCCGGGGGATTTTTTAACGATATGCAACCAGACGGTGGATGGGATGTCCGAGGGAAGAAAATTTAGCTTCATATTCGGTCATGACGTTGCCTTCCACGTAAGGGCTGTGGTGCAGGTCATAGGTTACATTTTCAAGTGTCCAGCCGGCTGCAGCGACCTCTTCCAGGGAAAAATCAAAAAGGGGACGGTTGTCTGTTTTAAAAATAACCTTTCCCTCCGGGTTTAAAATCTGATGATAGCGCTTCCAAAAATCCCGGTAGGTCAAACGGCGTTTCGCATGGCGTTCCTTTGGCCAGGGGTCTGAAAAGTTCAGATAAATGCCGTCAACCTCATGTTCACCGAAAACATCGGTGATTTCTTCCGCATCCATACGAATAAAGCGAAGATTATCTCCTTCAAAGGTTTCACATTTTTCTAAAGCCCGGACGAGGACACTGGAGTATTTTTCAATTCCAATAAAGTTTTTATCCGGATTCTGGCGGGCCATTTCAAGGATAAACTGCCCCTTACCCATACCGATTTCTATATAAAGTGGTTTATCATTTCCAAAAACCTTATGCCATTGCCCTTTTTTTTCAGTGATTTCCTGGATAACCAGGGGATTGGCTGCAATGGTTTCACGCGAACCCTTGACATTTCGTAAACGCATGTGTGAATCAACTCCTTCTCCGTAAGAATATATCATAAAATTGACTTTTTTTCTACTTTCGTTTACTATCATAATAGATGAATAAGAATTTGGGTAAAGGAGAGTTTCATGAAACGATTATTAACCCTGATGATGATTTGTATTTTATGTATGGGGCAGGTTCTTACGGTCTGTGCGGAAGAAGATATTCCGGACTATACGCAGGAGAATCTTCCGCCGGAAGAGGGGCAGGAGACCGAATCTGAAACGGAAACGGAAGCGCCGCCGGAGATTAAACCGGATGATGAAGTTTCGACAGAAGATATTGTTTTATACTCGGAGGGCGTTGTTGTCCTGGATATGGATACGGGCGCTGTTCTCTACAGTAAAAATAAGGACAGAAAGCTGTATCCGGCCAGTATCACAAAAATTCTCACGGCCTATCTGGCATGTACCCGTCTGGATTTAAATGGAGAGATTACTTTTTCCAGAGAAGCTTTGGATGGAATTGATATATGGACGGATATGAATATCGGAATGGAAGAGGGCGAAATTCTTTCTGTGGACCAGGCGCTGCATGCTTTGATGATGGTTTCGGCCAATGAGGTGGCCTGCGGGCTGGCTGAAGCCGTATCCGGTTCGGTGTCTGCCTTTGCGGAATTGATGAATCAGACAGCCGCCTCCGTCGGGTGTACCAACAGCCATTTTGTAAATCCTAATGGTCTCCATGATGATAACCATTACACAACAGCCTATGATATGGCAAGAATTGCCCGTCTGGCTTACACAAATGAAACGTTTCGTTCATTAATCCAGGAACCGGTCTATGTCATTGAGAAAACAAATAAAAAAGAAGAGCCAATCGAATTGATTCAGCAGCATAAAATGTATATGGAATCGGATTATACCTACGAAGGATGTAAAGGCGGTAAAACCGGATTTACTTCGGAGGCTCAGAGTACATTGGTGACTTATGCCGAGAAAAATGGTCTGCGTCTTGTGTGTGTGACGATGAAGGTCGAAAACTGGCATCACTATACGGATACTATTCAGGCTCTGGATTATTGCTTTGATACATATACAAAAACGTCCGCAGTAAACCAGACGGATTTGACGCTGCGTTTGAAGGCCGAGTATTCGGAACTGGAAAGTATATGGAATTTTAATCACCGGATGAACGGCTGGAATTTCTTCTTAAATTCCGGGGCGCTGGTCGATGTAAGGGCGGATGGTTCTCTGGCTGATTGGACAGAAAAATTTGTACCGGCTGAGTCGGTGACGCTTGGAGTTGCTCCTTATGATTTTTATACCGGACAATGCGGTTTGGTGGAATACTATAATGACGGGCGCTATATGGGAGGCGTCCCGGTATATATGGTTTTGCCGAAACTGACTTCAAATGACCAGTTGTCTATGAAAACCCGGATGTCGAATGCCCGATTGATTGAAATGTTGGAGGAAAAGAACCAAACGACGGTAACGGCAAAAGATTCGGTGGACTCGGCAGCGGGAATGTTATATAAGCGTTTGAATGAATTAGAGATATCCCCGATATGGATTATAGCGATTACTGTGGCCGTCATCGCAGCGATGTTTTTACTGAGTCTTTTGTGGCAGATGTTCCGGCGGAAACGCCGCCGGAAAAATTATGAACGGCTCCGTAAAAAACGTCTGGAAGAAAAACAAAAGAAATCTGAATAATAATAAATAAAGCTGTCGTTTAACGATGGAAAAATCGTGAAACGACAGCCTTTATTATGTGCAAAATTATTTTTCCGACGGGAAATCCTCGTCTTCAAGATTCAGGGTTTCAAATTCCTTCTTAAAAGCTTCATCTACGGGAATGTCGGAGGTACGGTATTCTTTTGTGTTACTCAAATCCGGTTCAATATGTTTCTTTTTAAGGAGAAAGTTCAGCAGTTTATTCACCAGATAAGTGAGAACCGCAACAATAGGAACGCCAAGGAACATTCCCAGAACACCGGCGATGGCGCCGCCGACAGTAATCGCAAAGATAATGGAAATCGGCTGGAGTCCGGTGGATTTTCCGAGAATCTTTGGTCCGATGACGGAACCGTCAAGCTGCTGGATGGCCAAAATTAAAACGGCAAAAATCAGGGAGGATTTCGGACTGATAATTAATAAAATCAATATACCCGGAATGGCTCCGATGAACGGTCCAAAATAGGGAATCATGTTGGTGATTCCGACAATTAAGCTGATGATTAATGCGTATGGCAGCTTTAAAATGGTCATACAGATAAGACACAGAATTCCTATGATGGTGGAGTCCAGTGTTTTGCCTATGATATACTGGCTGAAAATCTGATTGCAGTCTCTTAGCGTATCAAATAATGTCAGGCAGGTATCTTCCGGAAACAGTGCGTAAGCTGCCCGTTTTAATGATTTAATCAGTTTTTGCTTACTGAATAACAGGTAGCAGGAAATGACAAAGGCCAGTATGATATTGATAAACCAGTTAATAATTGAAAGGCCGGCGCTGTATAAAAATGGGAGAACCGTGTCCGACATAAATGTGCGGAAGAAGTTAAATAAGTCCGGCATAACATCTTCGGCCGTCTGGTAAATAAAAGATAAGTCCAGATTTGGGAAGTATTCATCCAGAGAATACAGCATATCCAGGACATTTTGATACAATGTCGGCGAAATGCGCACTAACTGGCTGATACTGTTGATAATCTGGGGAACAATAAAAATAAATACGAGGATAATCGCACCAATGGCAATCACATAAGCCAGAATCATGGAAAGCAGCAGATGTCCCCGTTCAAATTTATGTCTCAGTGTCTTTTGGAAAAGAAAATTGTCAATATGTTTTACCATCGGGTTAATAAAATAGGCAATTAAAAATGCAATCAAAAAAGGAGAAAAAACGGCCAGGATTTCTCCAATCTGACTTCTTGTGCTTTTCCAGTTATTTGTAAAACGATAGATTAGCAGGCAGATGGCAAAGGTTGCAATCGTATAGATGCTGATGGTAAAGTAGGTATTATTTGATTCGAAACGTTTTTTCCGCTTCGGCTGTTTTTGAGGTTCATCCATTATTCTCGTCTCCTATCATGTGAATATTCATATGCGGGTAATCCATGGCAATATGATGTCGGTCAAAGGATTTTTTAATTTCTTCCATTAATGTGTAATAAGCATCCCAATATAATTCGGTAGGCACCCAGGCATGGATGACATATTGAATGGAGCTATCCTGATAGTCCCGGACATGGACAACCGGCAGCGGTTCCTGAATTAAATCGGGAAAAGAACGGATAGCTTCATGCAAGGCCTCTTTTACATCTTCAACCGGTGCATTGTAAGAGGCGCCGACCAGAATTTCAATTCGCCGCTGCGTCTGGGAGGTGTAATTAATGATGCGTCCCTCCGAAACCTGGCTGTTCGGCAGGAAAACGGTTTTGTTTTCCGGTGTCAAAAGCTGTGTGTATATAAGTCCGGTTTGGGTGACTTTACCGGATAAGCTGTCCAGTTCTATATAATCTCCCACGGCAAAAGGGCGGGTAAAAAGAATTGTCAGTCCTCCGGCCACGTTGGATAACAGACCCTGAATGGACAGGGAGATTGCCAGACTGACAACGCTCAACAGGGCCACAAGGGATGTGGTCGGTATGCCGAGAGCCTCGGTGATGATAATAATGGAAATAAAAACCAACAGAATTTTCAGACCGTTGATTAAAAATACCTGGATAGACCGGTCTAAAGAAAACCGCCGGATAATCTTTTTTACAATTTTCAGGATGATTTTGCTCACAATATAACATAAGAGCGTCAGGAGCAAAATATAAAAAACCTTCTCTACGGACAGAGAACCTATCGATAATTTTAAAATTTGAGAAATTGTATCTGCATTCATAAGAGGGGTGTCCGGCGGCCGGGCCGGAACTTCCTTTCTACGGTTTTATTCTATGAACTGTCTTTATTATAGTACAAAAAAGTGGCAGAGGATACCAGTAAATCTTAAATATTTTAAAAAAAATTGGAAAAAATTCTGTAGAAATTTTAAAAAGTACTTGCATATTTTTGTAAACGAGTATATAATCTTACTTGCACTGAAAAGTACACTGAAAATGCGCTTTTAGCTCAGTTGGTAGAGCACCTGACTCTTAATCAGGGTGTCCAGGGTTCGAGCCCCTGAAGGCGCATGTAAAGCACTGTTTTTGCAGACGTAGGAGCTGCGGGGACGGTGCTTTTTTCTTGTGCTGAAAAAGTCCGGGACAGTTCTATTTCCCTTTTACAAAATGAGGAAATAGCGTATAATATTAAGATATGGATGATAAGGAGGAGCAAGATGTTTCAGAAGAAATCAACGGATATGTTAGAAGGCTCGCCGCTTTGGTCGATGGTCTTTTTTGCCATGCCGATGATTATAGGAAATTTGTTCCAGCAATTTTATAATATGGCGGACTCGGCCATCGTGGGAAAATTTGTCAGTGAAAATGCGTTGGCCGCCGTAGGCGCCAGTTATTCTCTGACAAATGTGTTTATATGTATTGCCATTGGCGGCGGCGTTGGCGCCTCCGTATTGACGAGCCAGTATCTGGGCAGCCGGGAATATCGTTTGATGAAAACGTCTGTGTATACGGCGCTGACCAGTTTTTTTGTGGTCAGTGTGGTTCTGGCTGTTTTCGGGGCGGTGGCCAGTCCGGCTATTATGGTATGGCTTCAAACGCCGGAGAATATTTTTGCTGAAGCGGTTTTATATTTAAGAATTTATTTTGTTGGTTTACCGTTTTTATTTATGTATAATGTTTTGTCCAGTGTGTTTAATGCGTTGGGAAAATCTAAAATTCCGCTGTATTTTTTGATTTTTTCTTCCGTATTAAATGTTATCATGGACCTTTTTATGGTTATTGTGATGCACATGGGCGTGGCCGGCGTGGCGTTGGCAACGATTATTGCCCAGGGAATTTCAGCGGTCATTTCATTTTCCGTACTTGTCCGGTATCTGAAAAAACAGCCGGAACAGGGAATATTGTTCGATGGGGAAATGCTGGGCCGTATGATTAAGATTGCCCTGCCATCGATATTGCAGCAATCCATTGTTTCCATTGGCATGATGCTGGTACAGAGCGTTGTCAATAGTTTTGGTTCGGCGGCGCTGGCGGGATATTCGGCCGGAATGCGCATTGAAGGCATCTGCGTTGTGCCAATGTCAGCTATGGGAAATGCGGTGTCTACTTTTACGGCCCAGAATATTGGAGCGGAACAAAAAGACCGGGTTGTGGAGGGATATCATGCGGCCTATGGGATTGTTGCATTTTTTGGAATACTTATCCTGGTCATTCTGGAAACGTGCAATCGGGGAATCATAGGTGTTTTTCTTGGTGCGGATTCCACAGAAATCGCTTTGTCTACGGGGGTATCCTATCTGAGATTTATGGGCCTTTTCTTTACGATGCTTGGTCTTAAAATGATTACAGACGGCCTGCTTCGGGGCGCCGGAGATATGACGGTGTTTACGATTTCAAATCTGGTAAATCTGGGAATCCGGGTAGCTTTTGCCTTTTTAATGTCTCCGGTTTTGGGGATGCCCGCCATTTGGTATGCGGTGCCAATCGGATGGACGGCGAACTATCTGATTTCATTTTGGGAGTATCGTACAGGAAAATGGCGTCAGAAACAGATACGATAAAAGAGAATAAATATATGAAGGAGAAATAAATTATGGTATGCAGAAGATGCGGAAAGGAGATTGAGCCGGGGGACCGTTTTTGCCGGGCCTGCGGCACGCCTGTAAGAAGAGAAGAAAAGAAACCCGGTGAAAAACAACCGGGATATAAAGATGATATCGAAAGCACGATGGGGCGTTTCGACGGAAAATATATGTTAATCGCCGGGGTGATTCTGGGGGTTTGTATTCTGCTTGCAGGAATCAGACAATTCACCTATTCACGGCAGGTATCCGGCGAAACGGCGGCAGAGACAGCCATTACGGAAACAGTAACGGAAGATACGGCAGTCCTGGAGACGACAAATGAGTAAACAAAAAAGAGGCAGTTTCGGCTTTCGGAAAATAATTGCCGGCCTTGCTTTTATTGGCGCGCTGGCGGCGGGGTATGGTTCGGGGCTGTATCCGAATATATTTGCGGCCACGCAGCAGATAGAGAGTCTGGAAGAACTGCCGGAATATCATGGCGACGCTTATGTGATTGTCAATGAAAATGAGCCGTCTTTTAGCGATGAGGACAAAAACGGTCCGGCCTATGAATATTATAGTGAACTGGATGCTCTGGGAAGATGTGGTTTTGCGGAAGCAAAAATCAGCCGGGAGCTTATGCCTGCGGAGGAGAGAGGCGCCATTGGCTCGATAAAACCGTCCGGATGGCAGACAGTGAAGTATGACATTGTCGATGGGAAATATTTATACAACCGATGTCATTTGATTGGCTATCAGCTTACCGGAGAAAATGCCAATGAAAAAAATCTGATTACCGGAACAAGATATCTGAATGTGGAAGGTATGCTTCCATGGGAAAATGAAGTGGCCGAATATATTGAAAGAACGGGAGATGCGGTGATGTATCGTGTCACGCCGATTTTTGAAGGGACAAATCTTGTGGCCAGCGGGGTACAGATGGAAGCGGAATCCATAGGAAGCGATGAAATACGTTTTAATATTTTTGTCTTTAATGTGCAGCCGGGAATAGAGATTGATTATGCGACAGGAGAAAGTAGAGAAGAGTAGATGAGGGCAAAACGTTGGATTGGAGGAATTCTGATTCTTCTGATATTGATTTTACCAATTGAAAGTTATGCTGAAATTGCAGGAGACGAGGCATTTGAGGGAATGTCCTGGGAACTGGTTCATGAGGAAGAGCTTCATGGCGGCGTTGTCCAGTCTATGTGTGTTACGGATAATTATATAATTTGTATTGAAAATGTGGCGGATGATGCCAATACGCTGGATATTGTTTCTGCATATTATCGATATGATAAGGATGCGGACGGTCGTCCGGTGGAGCAGTATTCTCTGGCAAACCGTGTTCAGGACCGGGAATGGGAACACGGAAATGGGATGACCTATAATTCCCGGACGAATGAAATATACGTTGCTCTTTATACAAACCTGATTGAAGAAAACCGGGGAAGCCTTTATGTCATGGACCCGGATACGTTGACCTATAAACGGACGGTAAAAATTTCCGACGATTATAATATTCTTGGAATTGATTACATATATGAAAAGGACCAATACGTCATTTTGACCAATGTGGACGGCGGCTACAGTTTTAAAATTCTGGACAGAAATTTTCAGGTTATTGAGGATTTGGGAGAGTATGAAAATTCTACGGTAGGTTACAATTTTCAGGATTGTATCGTGGCTGAGGATTATATTCTCACTTTTCCGTTGACTTTGAATATGGGCATCGGTGACTATCTCAGTATTTATTCGATAGAAAGAAAGTCTCTGGTCAAGGAAATCCAGTTGAATTTCGGGCTTGACGCGGGCACGGAGGATGAGCCGGAAGCTATGTGTGAGATAGGGCCGGGAGAGTTTTTGGCTGCTGTTAATATTTATTCCGGAAATGATAATCATGTGCTGCAGATTTATAAGACAACCATTCCTTATTACTATCATGTAAGTTTGGAAAGTGAGTTTGGCCAGGTCAGCAGCAGTTCAATTCAGGTGGTTCGAGGGGAAAATGCGTCCTTTAATTTCACTCCGGACGAAGGCTATGAATTTGCATCATTGACAGTGGACGGTGTAGAGCAGGAGGTTGGGGAAGGTATTACCAGCTTTTCCATAAATAATGTTCAGGAAAATCATCAGGTAAAGGTAACATTTAGTAAAATTCCATTTCCAATCGTCAAAGCGATTCTTATTGGCGTAGGAACATTGATTGCCATTGCAGCCGTGCTTCTTATCTTCCGTCATATTGAATTGAGCCTGAAACGTAAACGCCGCAGAGAAATGCTGGCGAAACGCCGGGAGAGAAATCGCCGCAGAGAGCAGTTAATGGAAAAGGAACTGGATGAGCTGGAAGAACTGGAGGATATGATTGACAGACAAAATTATCAAAGTCGAATTCGAAAAGGAAAGAAATAGATTGTAAAATTCCTTCGGATTTTGAATTTGAACAGGAATATTTGGGGGAAATTTTGTTGACTTTGGCCGGGGGGTATGCTACCATGAGAACGTAATTAAATACGCTATGCCAATATAGGTTTGGATGTCTGGCCCAAACGTTTCTACCGCACGCCGAAAGTTGTGACTATTGGTACTTAGGATAGCTTATTACATCGGATGATTACTTGTTAGAGTATAGTAGTGTAATGGACGCGTATTGGCAGCAGACTTAAGAAATTAAGTCTGTTTTCTTTTTCATTTTTTGGGCCGTGAAAACAAAAAAATGATTTATTAAAACGGAGGTATGAAAAATGAAGTTGAAAAAGTTTCTTGCACTGGCTCTGGCAGTAACTACTGTATTGTCTATGAGCGTACTTACCGGATGTTCTTCGGATTCCGGCAGTTCTTCGAAAGAAACAACCGCAGCATCTGAGGCTGGAGAAACAGCTGGTGAAACGACAGGAGAAGCAAAGAGTATAGAGGATATTAAGATTGGCTTTATTTTCCTTCACGATGAAAACTCTACTTATGATAAGAATTTCATTGACGCTGCCAATGCTGCAAAAGAGGCTCTTGGACTTTCTGATGAACAGGTTATCTTTAAGACAAATATTCCTGAAAGCAGTGAATGTTATGAAGCCGCAGCAGATTTGGCAGACCGTGGCTGCGATATCGTATTTGCCGACAGCTTTGGCCATGAGCAGTATATGGCACAGGCTGCAGCAGAATTCCCGGATGTTCAGTTCTGCCATGCAACAGGAACAACCGCACATACAGCAGGCTTAGATAACTTCCATAATGCATTTGCTTCTATTTATGAGGGACGTTATCTTGCAGGCGTTGCTGCAGGCATGAAGTTAAATGAAATGATTGCTGACGGCGAAATTACGGAAGATGAAGCAAAAATGGGTTATGTAGGCGCTTATACATATGCAGAAGTTATTTCCGGATATACTTCCTTCTATCTTGGAGCAAAATCCGTATGCCCGAGCGTTACAATGGAAGTTCAGTTTACAGGAAGCTGGTATGATGAAACTGCTGAAAAAGAAGCAGCCAATACTTTGATTAGCCGTGATTGTAAATTAATCAGCCAGCATGCGGACTCCATGGGCGCACCGACAGCATGCGAGAGCGCTGGTGTTCCTAACGTATCCTACAATGGAAGTACCGTATCTGCATGCCCGAATACGTTTATCGTATCTTCCAAGATTGATTGGACACCTTATTTTGAATATATTGTAAACTGCGTAGCTAATGGTGAAGCCATTGCGGCCGATTGGTGCCAGGGTATCAAAGAGGGTTCTGTAGTTCTTACAGAGCTGAATGACCAGGTTGCTGCCGAAGGAACGGCTGAGGCTATTGCAGAAGCCGAAGAAAAACTGGCTTCCGGAGAGTTACATGTATTTGATACATCCGTATTCACTGTAGATGGAGCCGCTGTGGATTCCTACATGGCTGATGTAGATACAGATGCGGACTACACACCAGATACAGAAGTAATTTCCGACGGATATTTCCATGAGTCTGAAATGCGTTCAGCTCCGTATTTCGACCTTCGTATCGACGGAATTACAACATTGAATGAAATGTTCTAAATGATTATATTTACCCAACCGGGCGGGGCATTAACGGCCCCGCCCTTCTGTATTTATGGCATATAGGAGGAATTATGGAGGAACAAAAAAACGCGGCTATTGAATTACGTAATATTACCAAGACCTTCGGGAAGGTAGTTGCGAATAAAGATATCAGCCTTCGTGTAAACCGCGGCGAAATCCTTTCCATACTCGGAGAAAATGGCAGCGGTAAAACAACCCTGATGAATATGATTTCGGGTATTTATTTCCCGGATGAGGGACAGATTTTTATTAACGGTAAAGAAGCGGTCATCGCTTCTCCGAAGGATGCCTTTGATTATAAAATCGGTATGATTCATCAACATTTTAAACTGGTAGATGTTTTTTCGGCTACGGAGAATATTGTACTGGGCTTCGAAGAGGAAAGCGGTTTTAACATCCGCCGTTCAGCGGAGCGTATCCTTAGCATTAGTGAGCAGTACGGTTTCCATCTGGACCCGATGAAAAAAGTATATGAAATGTCCGTTTCTGAAAAGCAGATGGTAGAAATTGTCAAGGTGCTGTACAGGGGCGCGGATATTTTGATTTTAGATGAACCGACGGCGGTTCTGACACCTCAGGAGACCCGGAATTTATTTGATATTCTGCGGCGTATGCGTGCGGATGGCAAAGCGATTGTCATTATTACGCATAAGCTTCATGAGGTGCTTTCTTTGTCAGACCGGGTGGCGGTTCTTCGAAAAGGTGAATATATCGGTACGGTAGAGACGGCAAAGACAAACGAGGCCCAGCTCACCGAAATGATGGTTGGGAAGAAGGTTTCATTGAATATTGAACGCAGTGAACCGGAGAATCCGAAGGAACGTCTGGTTGTGCGCAATGTCAACTGCATGGACCGCAATGGGGTACAGATATTAAAGGATGTGTCCTTTGAGGCCCGTTCCGGAGAAATTCTTGGTATTGCAGGTATTGCGGGAAGCGGCCAGAGAGAACTTCTGGAAGCTATCGCCGGACTTCAGGCCCTTCAAAGCGGTGAAATTTTATACTATGACCCAAAGACCGGTGAGGAAAGCGATTTGAGAGATAAAACGCCATTGCAGATTCGCGATATGGGCGTCCGTCTGTCCTTTGTCCCGGAGGACCGTCTGGGGATGGGACTTGTGGGAAATATGGACATTACGGATAATATGATGCTCCGGAGTTATCGCAGCGGCAAATCCGTATTTGTTAAGCGTAAACCTCCGAAGGATTTGGCGGAACATATTATTGAACAGTTGGATGTGGTCACGCCGAGTGTCAATACACCGGTACGCCGCCTGTCCGGAGGCAATGTACAAAAGGTGCTTGTCGGGCGTGAGATTGCCTCATCACCTACGGTATTGATGGCCGCCTATCCGGTCCGTGGATTGGATATTAATTCTTCCTATCTTATTTATAATCTGCTGAATCAGCAGAAAAAAGCGGGGGTTGCTGTCATCTTTGTCGGCGAGGATTTGGATGTGCTGCTGGAACTTTGTGACCGTATTATGGTCATTGGCTCCGGTAAAATAACGGGTGTTGTGGACGGACGGACAGCGACGAAGGAACAGATTGGTTTACTGATGACGAAAACAGATGGAGGGGAGACGCATGAATAAAAAGAAACACGAGCCGAAGTTCCATATCGCCAAGCGGGATGCGCTTGACTGGTGGGAGTCCTGGCTGATTCGGATTTGCGCGGTTGTGGCTGCCCTGATTGTGTGTGCGTTGGTGACTGTAGTTTTTACCGGGGAGAATCCAATCGGCGTCTATGTAAAGATGTTCGAAGGCGCCTTTGGAACGAAACGAAGAATTTGGAGTCTGGTTCAGAATATTGCCATGCTTTTGTGCGTGTCTCTGGCGGTGACACCGGCATTTAAAATGCGGTTCTGGAATATTGGCGCCGAGGGTCAGGTACTGGCCGGGGGACTTGCCACAGCGGCTTGTATGATTTTATTTGGAAATAAGCTGCCGAGCGCTGCGCTGTATGCTTTGATGATTGTCACAAGCTGTCTGGCCGGCGCCGTTTGGGCGGTGATTCCGGCATTTTTCAGGGCGAACTGGAGGACGAATGAAACTCTGTTTACGTTGATGATGAATTATATTGCTATCCAGGTGGTTTCCTATTTTACTTATATCTGGTCCGTGCCGAAGGGCTCCGGACAGATTGGCGTTATTAATCAATCGACCAGAAGCGGATGGATGCCGTCGTTGGGCGGTTACGATTATTTACTGAATATTTTGGTTGTGGCAGCCCTGACCGTATTTATGTTTGTATATTTGCGAAACAGTAAACACGGTTATGAGATTGCGGTTGTGGGTGAGAGTGAGAATACGGCCCGGTATGTGGGAATCGATGTGAAGAAGGTGATTATCCGTACGATGATTCTTTCCGGGATGATTTGCGGAATTGCAGGGCTTTTATTGGTCAGCGGAGCGGACCATACAATTACCAGAGATACCGCAGCCGGTCGAGGATTTACAGCGATTATGGTTTCCTGGCTCGCAAAGTTTAATCCACTGTATATGGTCCTTACTTCCTTTTTGATTGTTTTTCTTCAGAAGGGAGCCATTGAGATATCGACAACCTTTGGACTGAACAGTTCGTTTTCAGACATCCTTACGGGAATTATCATTTTCTTTATTATAGGCAGTGAGTTTTTTATTAACTATACAATTAAAGTTCACAATTCGAAGAAAGGGGAGAATGAATCATGATAGCATCCTTTATTCAGCGTGCAGTTGTTCAGGGAATTCCGCTTTTATTTGGTTCTACCGGAGAAATCATTACTGAAAAATCCGGCAATCTGAATCTGGGAATTCCGGGAATTATGTATGTGGGCGGTATCAGCGGCGTTATTGGAGCGTTTATGTATGAACAGTCATTGGCAGATGCTTCCGCAATGAATCCGGTTTTGGCAGTTCTCATTCCCCTTTTGACGTGTATGTTCGGCTCATTGTGTATGGGGCTGATTTATTGCTTTTTGACAGTTACTTTGCGGGCCAATCAGAACGTGACCGGTCTTGCATTGACGACCTTCGGAACGGGTTTTGGAAACTTTTTCGGCGGTTCTCTGATTAAACTGGTGAAAAGTGATATGCCTTCCATCAGTTTAACGGCGACGAGTAACTGTTTTCGGAAAACATTGCCATTTGCGGGCAATCTGGGGCCTGTGGGCCAGGTTTTGTTTTCCTATAGTTTTCTTGCATATACGGCCATTGTGCTGGCTTTGGTGACATCCTATGTTTTGAGCAGGACCCGTGTGGGACTTCATCTTCGGGCTGTTGGGGAGAATCCTGCGACGGCGGATGCGGCCGGTATTAATGTCAATCGTTATAAATATGTAGCTACCTGTGTTGGAAGTGTCATTGCGGGCCTGGGCGGTTTGTACTATGTTATGGATTATGCTAATGGCGTCTGGTCAAACGACGGCTTCGGTGACCGTGGCTGGCTGGCGATTGCGCTTGTTATTTTCGCCGTATGGCGGCCAAATTTAAGTATACTTGGCTCTATTTTGTTTGGCGGCCTGTTCATTGTGTATAACTATATTCCGAATTTGGGTATGAGTGACCAGGAGCTGTTCAAAATGCTTCCCTATGTGGTAACAATTATTGTGCTGATTTTCATTAGTATCCGCGAGAGCCGTGAAACTCAGCCGCCGGCCCATTTGGGTGTGTCTTATTTCCGGGAGGAAAGATAAGAAATCTGTAAAAATTATTTAAGTAATGGGCGGATAGGCCTTCTATGATAAAATCTGAATCATAGGAGGCCTAAAATTATGTCAGAACGCGAAAAGAAAGCGTTTTGAAAGAGAGCAATCATTATGTTTGACAAGTTTCGGTAATGTGGTTATGTCACAGAAGAAATATGTGACAAAAAATAAAAAAAGCGTATTTACAAGATTTTAGCCGTTTTTTAGGCAATTTGCTGTAAATACGCTTCATGCAGTTGATGGGAGTTGAACCCACACGAGTATTACCTCACTAGAACCTGAATCTAGCGCGTCTGCCATTCCGCCACAACTGCATTCGCTACAATATTCTGTTTGCGACTTTTTTATATTATCAAATAATTAAAAAATAATCAAGTGTTTTTTATAAAAATCTTTTAACTATTTCTAACATTTTTCCGGTTCCGGATAAGTTTCACCAAAAAGTTCAACGGTCATGGACTGGATTTTCTGAGGAATTTTCGGAGCATCCATCCGGTTTGTCGGTACATTAGCGATTTTATCAACGACATTCAGTCCCTCGATAATTTTACCGAAAGCGGCGTATGCGCCGTCAAGGTGCGGAGCTGGCTGGTGCATGATAAAGAACTGGGAGCCTGCGGAGTTTGGCATCATTGTACGGGCCATCGACAGTACGCCGGTGTCGTGTTTCAGGTTGTTGACAAAGCCGTTCTGGGTGAATTCGCCGCGAATAGAATAACCAGGGCCGCCCATACCTGTGCCGTCCGGGCATCCGCCCTGAATCATAAAGCCTTTGATGACACGGTGAAAAATTAAACCGTCATAGTAACCTTTCTGTACGAGGGAAATGAAGTTATTTACTGTATTCGGAGCGATTTCCGGATAAAGTTCAGCCTTCATCACATCGCCGTTTTCCATAGTGATTGTAACAATTGGATTTGCCATGATAAATCCACCTTTCATTTATTTTTCTCTCCATATTGTAGCTGAAATTCCACAGGAAGTAAAGGCTTTTCATTGAATAAACCCATAAAATGTTCTATAATATGAACATATCAGATTTTGAGGAGGACACTTGCAAATGGCCATTCTTGCGGTAAAAATTGACAATTTGGCAACGCTGCGGATGAATGAATTTTTCGATTATGCGGGACATTGCTGGGCTCTTAGCCGGAGCAGAGACAGGGAAGATGCGGTAGGCGCTGAATTGGAGGATTTTTATGAAGGGACGGTTCAAAGCGGCCATATTGACGGTGTTCCCGTCATATTTGTTTATGAAAATCAAATTGTTGGATGGTATGAAACAGCGGTGGTTTATCGTTATATCCGTCATCCGTCCCTCTTTCTGGAAGGAAATATTTGTGCGGATACGAGAAATGTCCGGCTTTTAAAATGCCCGGCGCCAGTGGGAAAACGTATATTTGGAGACGAAAGTACAGGTCTGGATTTTGTACGGAATAAAAATTATCTGGTGATTGAAAGCGGCGATATGCGATATAATCCGTTAAAGAAAATGCTGAATGAGGCTCAGGGCCCGTTTGAAACGGTGGATTATGCGAAAGCGGTGACGGACAGACGGGTAAGGCTTTTCGGACAGGTGAATCGGACAGCGGGTTTAAAAAAGATGGCCGCTTCGAAGAAACCGGGGCGAAGCTCAGGAACCACAGAGCGGATTGAAGGGCTTTTGAAAGGGTGCGGGATATTTGCGGCGGAGATTATGGAGGATTGCTGCCGGGATATCGGCACGGTTAAAGCGTTAGGGGAGCTGGCTCTCTCGGTAACCCGGCTGTCGGCGGCGAATGTCAACGGCTGGTATTATCTGGCGATGGCAAATTATCAGCTTGGTTTTGTGAGGAAGGGCTTGAAAGCGATTGACCGGGCGATTCGGCTGGAACCGGATGGCGATGACCTTTTGGTGATGAAAGGCAATCTTTTAGTGAGCAATAGCTGTTTTGAAGAGGCGCTTCGCTGTTATGAGCAGGCCTATGCGATAAATCCGGAGGACAGCTATTATATTATGGCCGGCCGGGCCTGTGCCTGCATGGGGAATCCGGTGGCGGCGGAAGGGTATTATCGTAAGGTAAAGGACCCGGAAATTTTAAAGACATTTGAGATTAAGATAGGCAGAAGGAAGTTTATATAGTTGACAGGGGGTAGCGACATGGAAACATATATGATGGCACTGGACCAGGGGACGACAAGCTCCCGATGTATATTATTTAATAAGGCCGGAGAGATTGTCAGTGTGGCCCAGCAGGAGTTTACACAGATTTATCCGAAAGCGGGCTGGGTGGAGCATGACGCTCTGGAAATTTGGACGACCCAGATGAGCGTTGCCATTGCGGCTATGGGAAAAGCGGGTGTGACGGCAGAAAATATTGCGGGTATCGGCATTACAAATCAGAGAGAAACAACGGTGGTCTGGGATAAAAACACAGGACTTCCGGTGTATAATGCCATTGTCTGGCAATGCCGGAGGACATCGGAATATATCGATTCCCTGAAAACAAAAGGCTATAATCAGGATATTCTGGAAAAAACGGGACTGATTGCCGATGCTTACTTTTCGGGCAGTAAGATTAAATGGATTCTGGAAAATGTGGAAGGCGCCAGAGAGGCGGCGGAAAAAGGCGATTTGCTTTTTGGGACAATAGATACGTGGCTGATTTGGAAACTGACAGGCGGCGAGGTCTTTGTCACCGATTATACCAATGCTTCCCGGACCATGCTTTATAATATTCATGATTTGTGCTGGGACGACGATATTCTGGCGGTTATGAATATTCCAAAGAGTATGCTTCCGGAGGTTCGGCCATCAAGCTGTATTTATGGATATACGAATGAAGGAATTTTGGGAGGACGTATTCCAATCAGCGGCATTGCGGGGGACCAGCAGGCGGCTTTATTCGGCCAATGCTGTTTCGAGCCGGGCGAAGCCAAAAATACATACGGAACCGGATGCTTTTTATTAATGAACACGGGTAAAGAGGCCGTGTCCTCCAAACGGGGATTGCTGACGACCATCGCGGCCAGCGCCGACGGCAGCGTAAATTATGCGCTGGAAGGCAGTATTTTCATGGCCGGAGCGGCGATTCAGTGGCTGCGTGATGAAATGCGGATGATTAAGTCGGCGAAGGATTCGGAAGAGTATGCTTTAGCCGTGGAAGATTCGAATGGGGTCTATGTGGTTCCTGCATTTACTGGTTTGGGAGCGCCATATTGGGACCAGTATGCCAGAGGCACCGTCGTCGGTCTGACCCGGGGTGTGAAGAAGGAGCATTTTATACGGGCAACGCTGGAATCTTTGGCTTATCAGACCTACGATGTGTTAAAGGCAATGGAGGCGGATTCGGGAATTACCTTATCTGCGTTGAAGGTGGACGGCGGCGCCTGTGCCAACAACTTCCTGATGCAGTTTCAGTCGGATATATTGGGAACGCCGGTGCATCGGCCGGAATGTGTGGAAACGACAGCGTTGGGAGCCGCTTATTTGGCAGGAATTGCCGTAGGCTATTGGCGGGATACGGAGGATATTAAGGCAAATTGGAAACTGGCCCGGACCTTTACGGCGAATATGGATGAAAAATGTCGGGAAAACTATATTTCCGGCTGGCATGAAGCGGTAAAACGGTCTTATGGATGGGCAAAATAGGGGAGGGAACAGAAATGACGTTAAAAGAATTGATTAAACAGTCGGATAATATTGTATTTTTTGGCGGCGCCGGCGTGTCTACGGAGAGCGGTATTCCTGATTTTCGCAGTGAGACAGGAATTTACAATACAATCAAACGATATAAACGGTCGCCGGAGGAAATTTTATCCCATTCGTTTTTTATAGCTCATCCGGATATATTTTATGATTTTTATAAAAGTACGATGCTTTATTTAGATGCAAAACCAAATGCCGCCCATTTGGCTTTGGCCAAGCTGGAGGAAATGGGAAAATTAAAAGCCGTTGTGACCCAGAATATTGACGGTCTTCATCAGTTGGCCGGAAGCAAGCGGGTGTACGAAGTTCACGGTACGGTGCATCGGAATTACTGTATGCGCTGCCATGAATTTTATGATACGGAATATATATTAAAGGCCGACGGGATTCCGCGGTGTGAAAAATGCGGCGGTATCGTTAAACCGGATGTGGTTTTGTATGAAGAGGGGCTGGATGAAATGACAATTACGGCCAGTATCCATGCAATTCAGCAGGCGGATGTCCTTATTATCGGCGGCACGTCTTTAAATGTATATCCCGCAGCAGGATTTATCCAGTATTATAGAGGAAATAAGCTGGTATTGATTAATAAGAGTGAGACGCCGTATGATAGAAAGGCGGATTTACTTATCCATGATAGTATAGGAAAAGTGTTAGGAGAGGTGTTCAGTGATTAAGAAACAGAATTTTTATTTTAAATCATCAAATAAAGAAACAAAGGTTCATGGCATCTGCTGGATACCGGAGGGCGTGAAAGTGAGGGCTGTTCTTCAAATTGTTCATGGGATGGTTGAATATGTGGACAGATATGACGATTTTGCGCGGTTTTTGTGTGCTGAGGGAATTGCCGTTGTCGGGGATGACCATCTGGGACACGGGGATTCGGTAGCAACCCGGGAGGATTGGGGCTATTTTGGAGAAAACGGTTTTGAATGTATTGTCAATGACGTGCATAAAATCCAAAAACAGTTTAAAAAACGGTTTCCAGGCGTACCCTACTATATTCTGGGCCATAGCATGGGGTCTTTTCTGACCCGGTATTTTCTGATTAAATATGGCAGAGAAGTGGACGGGGCGATTATTATGGGTACGGGATATCATTCAGTGCCGGTGGCTGTGTTTGGACGCGGACTGACCCGGGCGATGGCTGCGGTGAAGGGCTGGAAATATCGCAGTACATTGGTAAATAAGATGGCTTTTGGGTCTTATAATAAGGGATTTGCCCCGGCACGGACGGATTTTGACTGGATATCCAGAGATGAAAAAATGGTGGATGCCTACATTGCCGAACCAAGATGTCAGTTTGTATTTACCCTGAACGCTTATCATGAAATGTTTAAGGGACTTGCTTTTATTGCCAAAAAAGCAAATATAAAGAAAATGCCGAAGCATCTTCCGGTGCTTTTTGTTTCCGGCGGAGATGACCCTGTGGGAGACAGCGGACAGGGCGTCCAGAAGGTATACGACATGTTTGTCCTGGCCGGAATGGAAGACCTGGATATTATCTTTTATGAGGGCGGACGCCACGAAATTCTGAATGAAATTAACCGTAAAGAGGTTTATGACGACCTGTACGACTGGCTGAATAAGGAAATTTCTCTAAAACATTGAAAATACAAGGGATTTAGTGTAAAATAAGGTGAATATGGTGTAAGAGACAAAAGGCAGTTAGTATACAGGAGGATAGAAAATGGGCTTATTTGGGAAAAAGAAGGATTTTTGGGATGAGGTTGATGAGTCAACCCTCAGAGAATCTGAACATCGGACCTTATCCGAAGAGGAAGAGGCGGATATACAGAGAGAGCTGGATGAAATGGAAGATGACGGCTGGCATCCGACACGGAGTACTCCGTTAAAGGTGATTGTTCGTATTCTTTTGTTTGTTGCGGCGGTTGCCACTCTCGTTTCAGGATATACGGTATATACATATTTTAGCAACGGCGGAACGATGTCATCCGAACCGGATTATTATCACAGCAGCTTCTTTGGGGAAGAATACCAGAAAAATATGGTGCAGCTGCTGCATTTGGTTCAGGCTATAGAAACGCGGGGAGAGATATCTGAAACAGAGCTTGCTCAGGCCAATCAGGATTTGATTAAAAATTACATGAGTACAGACAGCAGTTTCTCTTTTGCCGTTTATGATGCGGATGACAATGAGGTTATCGTCAGCAGTGAGGATGCGGTAGCCCGGATTGAAGCCAGCCACTATTTTGTCAAATTGGATACGACAGAAGGGCAGTTCAGTTTAAATACGGGTGTAAAAAATGACGCTTTTGATGAAGGCGTCTGGAAGGAAGAGCTGACTTCCTGTACGGGAACTTATACAATCTATGCGGCTGTGGACAATGAGCTGACGTCTACGACGGATGGATTTTATACGAGCTATCAGGATTTTAAGGACTTAAATTCTGTCTTTGGAATTGCTAAAATCGTTGTTTTTGTGGCGGCGGCTGTTTTCCTGATTTTATTGATTTTTTCAATCATTGCCACGGGAAATGTCAGTGGTTATCCGGGTATCAAGTTATCCTGGTTTGATAAGATTTTCACAGAAATCGCAGCGATAATTATTATTGCATTAGGCGGCGGAAGTATATATGGTGCATGGTATTTGCTCGGAACGACGTATAGCTTCCGGCTGATTGCAGCCGGAGCGGCGCTGGTTCTTGCCTATATTTTTATTATCCGCGGATATTTTAGTCTTGTCCGCCGGATTAAGGCCGGAACCTTTATCAGCAATATGCTGATTTACCGGATTTTCGAGGCCATAGGCCATCTTCCGGTGGTACCGAGAATACTTTTGATTATTTTAGTGCTTGTGTTGATTAATGGCGGATTGGTACTGGCTTTATTTTATCTGGATGCTTATGAACTGTTTGGTATTCCGGTGGTCTACGTACTCGTACCGGTCATCTTTGTATTGGAAAATATTTGTTTCATCAGTTGGGTTATCCGTAAAGGCAATGCGGAGTACGAGGATGATGAAGAGGATGAAGAGGAAGATACGGAGGAAGAAGAAACTCCGGAAAGCCCTTATTTGGAACCGGCCGGAGTCAGTGGAGATACCCGTCCGGCGAAGGAATTAGAAGCGGATTTGGCGCAGGCGGCCGCAATGGCGAAAGCGGCGCAGGCTCCGGTGGTATCGGATGATTGGGAGCATATGGACCTTGGCGCTTCCGTGGATATGGCTATTAACGCCGGCGATGCAAAACCAGAGATAAAGGAAGAAGAAAAAGACCGTACAATGATGCTGCCGAAGGATGAAATTGCAAGTCTTCTCGGCGGAAATGCGGAGCTTCGGAATTCGGCCACATCCTTTGACTTTATTCAGTTGAATAAAGATATCCGAAAACTGCATCGTGCGATTTTAAAGGAAAATGGAGTGGCGGTTACACTTCGGGCGCCGGATAAGCCAATTGTTCTCGAGATGAACAGAGAGGATATGTGGAAGGCCATTTCCATGATTTATGATAATCTGGAACAGTATGCGGAACCGGATTCCAGAGTTTATGCAGAGATGTATACCCAGGAGGGTAAATTGATTTATATTGTTAAGAATGCGGTAAGAGCCGAGTCTGTGGAGGCTGCAAAAGCGGTATCAGCTCCGGGAGCTGAATTGACCGGCGGCTTAAAAACAGCAAAAGAGATTGTTGAAAAGAACCATGGAAAATTCGTTGTTGCCATGGACGGTAATATTTTCAAAACAGGTATTCTTCTCAACATGACACAGGAATAATATAAAGGCGCTGGTTCGGATTGTTTCATTTGAAGAATTCGGCCGGCGCTTTTTTTGCAAGGGGAGGAGGAAAAAATGATTCTACATTATTCGTGTCCGTCCTGTGGTGCGGAGATGACCTATGACATTAAGAGAAAAAAACTTCATTGCAGTCATTGTGACCGGGAAATGGAATTGGGACAGGCGGTCAGAGAAAGTGAAACGGATACATTGGCGAAGAACGGAAATGCACCGGAGGCCGGCGGAGATATTTTTTCAGGGGTGGAATATCACTGTCCGAATTGCGGCGGGGTGATGGAAACAAAGGATAAAGAGACGTCGGCAATCTGCGCCTATTGCGGCGCGCCGATGATTCTGGCGGAACGTTTGTCCGGAAAACGGCGTCCGGCAAAGATTCTGCCTTTTCGGATGGACAGGGAGGATGCGGAAAAGGCCTTTCGTAAATGGTGTAAAAACGGGCGCTTTGCACCAAAGGGCTTTACTTCCGCCGAAAATATTCAACGTTTAAAAGGAATGTATATCCCTTACTGGCTATTCCAGTTTGACACCCGGGTGGAGGTATCGGCCAGGGCGACGAATGTACGGGTATACCGTCAGGGCGATTATCAGATTACGGAAACGGAATTTTACAATGTTCAGCGGGCCTACGAGCTTCAATATGAGAATATTCCTTTTGATGCATCCCGGCAGTTAGAGGACAGTGAGATGGCCAAGCTGGAGCCTTTTAATTTTGACGAATTAAAGACCTTTGATATGCCTTATCTGGCAGGTTTTGATTCTTCCAGCTATGATTTTGAGGACAGCGAACTTTCGCCGGCGGCGAAGAGCAAGGTTAAAGATTACGTCAGAGATTATGCCAGGGGCGCTATCTCGGGGTATACGACAGTGAATTTGGACAGTCAGGTGGTAAATTTTAACCGGGAAGAGGAAGAATTTATATTCGTTCCAATCTGGTTTGTGGACTACAATTACCGGGGGAAAGTTTACAAATTTATGATGAATGGACAAAATGGGCGCATTGCGGGAACGCCTCCGACCAGTATGAAAAAAATCGGTATGTGGTGGGGCGGTATCTCCGCAGTCCTGTTTATTTTAACGATTATCGTTTCTCTCATTTAGTATTCGGGGGATGGAGGAAAAGGACATGAAAAAATGGTATATATATTTAATACTCGCCCTTGTCTGGTCGTGTACGCTGTTTGGATTCTCAGCAAAACAGGTATTGGCTGACGATGTTTATGAAGGCATTTTTGACGATGCAGGACTTTTGACCGAGGAAGAAAAGGCGGAATTGTCATCCCGAATACAGACTTTGGAGCAGGAAAATTCGATTCATGTATTGATTGCCACGACTGAGGATACGCAGGGAAAAGAAGCCGCGGCCTATGCGGATGATTTTTTTGAAGCGAATAATGGCGACGGCGTATCGGGGAGCGGACTGCTTCTTTTAATCGATATGCAGCACAGTGAGCTTTACATATCTACCAGCGGGGAAGAAATTATCCGGACATTTACGGATGCACGTTTAGACAGTATTCTGGACGACGTTTATGATGAAGCGGTAAATGGTAATTTTTATGGAAGTTGTCAGCAGTTTTTAAATGGCACCGGAACTGTTCTTGGCGGGACGGTTACCGGAGGGGCGGACGGCCCTGTGACAACGGAAACGGGAGAGAGCAGTACCGCCGATACCGTACAGAATGGAACCTCCGGCAGTACGGAAAATGTCGTACAGGGTATTTCGGGAACACGGGTTTTTGACGGGGCCGGGCTGCTTACGGATAGTGAGCAGGATAAACTGGAAGAGAAAATTGCCGGGTTGGAAACAAAAACGGGTTTTCGAATTCTGGTGACGACGACGGATAGTACGGAAGGCAAGACCAGCCATGACTATGCGGAAAGTTTTTTTAAAAATCATAATGACAGCGGGAGACAGAGTGAGGGTATTGTTTATCTGATTAATATGGAAGCCCGGGAGATTTATGTGTATGCGGCGGGAAACCAGGTTATGGAATCTTTTTCACAGGCCAATGTGGATAAAATGCTGGAACGCATTTACAAGCGGGTAGCAGACGGCGATTATTATAAGAGCTGCACGGTATTTTTGGATAATGTGACCAGATACGGAGTAAACGGCGGCCGGCGTCTGACACTTGGAAGAGTTTTGATTTCTCTGATTGTCTGTGTGATTATCGGTGGGGTCATTGTATTTTTTATGGCCCGAAACCGGGGCGGAAAGGTGGTCGCCGGAGTGAATAATTATTTTGTGGCCGGCGGAGCGAATGAAGTGCTTCATCGGGACGTATTTGTGAACCGGACAGTGTCGCGTCAGAGAATTAAAAGGGATGATGATGGCCCTAAGTCCAACCGGAGCGGCGGAAGCTCCGTTCACCGCAGCAGCAGCGGAACGATTCATGGCGGTTCAGGAAGAAGTTTTGGCGGCGGAAGCAGAGGCGGCGGCCGGAAGTTTTGATAATTATTTTCTATTTGAATAAAATGTTTTAATTTAAAAAGTAATGAGGTATAATATGAGCTGAAGGCTCTTAAGCAATTAACGTGAACAATATTATTAAGGTATAGGAGGGAAGCGGGATGAAAATTACAGATGATATTAAATATGTCGGTGTGAATGACCATGACATTGATTTATTTGAGTCCCAGTATGTCGTTGAAAACGGCATGTCATATAATTCTTATGTAATTATGGACCAGAAAATAGCCGTGCTTGATTCTGTTGAGGCGCGCTTTACACATGAGTGGCTGGATAATATCCAGAATGTAACCGGAAGAAAAGCTCCGGATTATTTAATCGTACAGCATATGGAACCGGACCATTCGGCCAATATTGCTAATTTTATGAAACTTTTTCCAAATGCGAAGGTCGTATCCAGTGCGAAGGCTTCTGTGATGATGCAGCAGTTTTACGGAACTGATTTTGCAGACAGACAGATAATCATTAAAGAGGGGGATACGCTTTCACTCGGAAAGCATGAACTTTCCTTTGTGGCAGCGCCGATGGTTCATTGGCCGGAGGTTATGATGACCTATGATGCCCATGATAAAGTATTTTTCTCGGCGGACGCTTTCGGCAAATTTGGGGCGCTGGATGTGGAAGATGACTGGGCGGATGAAGCACGCCGTTACTATATTGGAATTGTAGGAAAGTATGGAACTCAGGTTCAGAATCTGCTTAAAAAAGCGGCAAAATTGGAGATTCAGACCATTTGCCCGCTTCATGGCCCGGTACTGGCGGAGAATCTCGGATATTATCTGAATCTTTATAATTTATGGTCCTCCTACGGCATTGAGGCCGAAGGTATAGTGATTGCCTATACATCGGTTTATGGCAATACCAAAAAAGCGGTAGAACTTTTGGCAGACAAACTTCAAATAAAGGGATGCCCGAAGGTTGTGGTCTATGACCTGGCTCGCTGTGATATGGCGCAGGCTGTGTCGGATGCGTTCCGTTATGGCAAGCTTGTGCTTGCAACAACAACCTACAATGCGGATATTTTCCCATTTATGAAAGAATATATCAATCATTTACTGGAACGTAATTTCCAGAACCGGAAAATAGGCGTCATTGAAAATGGTTCCTGGGCGCCGATGGCTGCTAAGATTATAAAGAAGAGTCTGGAGGGTTGTAAGAATACGACCTTTACAAATACAACCGTTTCTATTAAATCGGCGCTGAATGAAGACAGCAGTGCGCAGTTGGAAGCTATGGCTGAAGAGCTTTGTATGGATTATCTTGCCCAGAAGGATGAGACGGCAAACAAAAATGACATGACGGCGCTCTTTAAAATTGGCTATGGCCTTTATGTGGTTACATCCAATGACGGCACAAAGGATAATGGTCTTATTGTAAATACCGTATCTCAGGTGACGGATAACCCGAACCGGGTTGCTGTCTGCATTAATAAAGCCAATTATTCCCATCATGTAATTAAGCAGACGGGCATAATGAATGTCAACTGTTTATCTACGGAAGCGCCGTTTAGCGTATTCCAGAATTTTGGTTTCCAGAGCGGCCGGACGGCAGACAAGTTTGCCGATTTTGAAATTTTACGTTCAGATAACGGTCTGGCATTTTTACCGAGATATATCAACGCGTTTATGTCTTTGAAGGTTGAGCAGTATGTGGATTTTGATACCCACGGAATGTTTATCTGTACAGTGACAGAAGCTCGTGTAATTTCGGATGTGGAAACAATGACTTATAATTACTATCAGAGCAACGTTAAGCCGAAACCGGAAACAGAAGGTAAGAAAGGCTTCGTCTGCAAGGTATGCGGTTATATCTATGAAGGCGATGTACTTCCGGATGATTTCATCTGTCCGTTATGTAAGCACGGAGCGGCGGATTTCGAACCTATCGGATAAAAAAGACAAATAATAAAAGGGCTGTGAAGAGTCATTGAAGTTTTGACGATTCTTCACAGCCTGATTTTTTAGTTGTCTTTAAAGTTATGAACGTGGTCAAGCAGTTCGTTTTTCAATTTCCAGAGAGGTTCTGAAAGGTCCACATAAACCTCCTGCGGGTTGACTAAACGGCGGGATTCATCCCAGAGAGTATTTAACTCGGCTGTACAATAGTCCCGGATATCCATAACGGCCGGAGATTGGTAAACGCATTTTCCGTCTTTAAAGATTGGAATGAGCAATTCACGAACCGTGTAGGTATCGCAGTGAAGCAATGTTTTTTTCCAGGTTGAAATCGGGTCAAAAATCATCAGCGCTTCTTTCGGGTCATAATGTTCATCGGCCAGGGCAATTAAATCCGCGCGGATTTTTCCGGTTTCTTTATCATAGAGACGGAAAACGGTTTTATCTCCGGGGTTCGTCACCTTTTCAATATTTTCGGAAACTTTAATTTTCGGAATGAAGTTCCCGTTTTCGTCGGAAACGGCAGCCAGTTTATAGACGCCGCCGAAGGCCGGACAATTTTTGGAGGTAATCAGATTCGTTCCTACGCCCCAGGATGTAATTTTGGCCCCCTGGGTGTGAAGGCTGTCGATTAAATGTTCATCCAAATCACTGGATGCGGATATGATGGCGTCGGTATGGCCGGCTTCATCCAGCATTTTTCTGGCCTGTTTGGATAAGTAAGCCAAATCTCCGCTGTCCAGACGGATTCCGTAGGTTTTTGAATGGATACCCCGGGCCTTCATTTCATCAAATACCTGGATGGCGTGAGGAACCCCGGATTTTAACGTATCATAGGTATCCACAAGGAGCAGACAGTTATCCGGATAAAGGCTGGCATAATTGCGGAAGGCTTCAAGTTCAGTCTTAAAGCTCATAATCCAACTGTGGGCATGCGTTCCTTTCACCGGAATATCAAACATTTGACCGGCTAAAACGTTAGAGGTTCCGACGCAGCCGCCAATGACAGCCGCACGGGCGCCGTAGGTGCCGGCATCCGGTCCCTGAGCCCGGCGAAGACCAAATTCCATAACGCCGCCGCCGGCCGCATAGACAACGCGGGCCGCCTTGGTACAAATCAGACTTTGATGGTTAATAATATTTAAAATCGCCGTTTCTACAATCTGAGCTTCCATAATTGGGGCAATGACTTTTAAAAGCGGTTCCTTCGGGAATACGACCGTGCCCTCCGGAATGGCGTATATATCTCCCGTAAAACGGAAATCTTTTAAATATTCAAGAAAGTCATCGTGAAAGAATCCGGTGGAACGCAGATATTCGATATCCTCAGTGTCAAAGTGAAGTCCTTCGATATATTCGATGACCTGAGCCAGACCGGCCGTGATGGAATAAGCGGCATCCTCCGGATTGGAACGATAAAAGACGTCAAAGATGACTCTTTCATTTGTGTTGTTTTTGAAATAACCCTGCATCATGGTTAATTCATATAAATCTGTTAAAAGTGTTAAATGAGACATATCCATAATAAATAATACCTTTCCGATATATAGTATTAACAAATTATAACTCGCTATAAGAAAAAAAGCAAATTTTTTAGAAACATGTTGACAAATAGAAGAACGACTGTTATATTACAAGTATAACAAACATAACAATAATCATTGTGCCTGAAAAGGAGGTATGTTTTATGGATTTTAATAAATACACCCAGAAATCACTGGAAGCCGTGCAGTCCTGTCAGAGCCTGGCCGTTGAATATGGAAATCAGGAGATTGACCAGATTCATCTGTTATATGCGCTGTTGAGTAAAGACGACAGTTTAATCGTCAAGCTGATGGATAAAATGAATATCAATACGGCAGGATTTGTTTTCCAGGTGGAAAAGACTCTGGCCGGACATGTGAAGGTTCAGGGCGGCCAGCAGTATATGAGCCAGGATTTGAGCCGGACATTCACCCAGGCGTCCCAGGAGGCAAAACAGATGGGTGATGAATATGTTTCCGTGGAACATCTGTTTTTGGCTTTACTTGAAACGGCCAATAAAGAATTGAAAACATTATTTAAGAATTTTCAGATTAACAGAGACGGATTCTTAAAAGCTTTGATGGAAGTCCGGGGGAATCAGAGAGTGACCAGTGACAACCCGGAGGATACCTATGACAGTCTGAGTAAGTATGGTGAAAATCTCGTTGAAAAAGCCAGAAACCAGAAGCTGGACCCGGTCATTGGCCGTGACAGTGAGATTCGGAATATTATCCGTATTCTTTCACGTAAGACGAAGAATAATCCGGTGCTGATTGGCGAACCGGGCGTCGGTAAGACGGCCGTTATTGAAGGGCTGGCCCAGCGAATTGTCCGGGGCGACGTGCCGGACGGCCTGAAGGATAAACAGATTTTCTCATTGGATATGGGCGCCCTTGTGGCCGGAGCAAAATACCGGGGAGAATTTGAGGAACGTCTGAAAGCGGTTTTGGAAGAGGTTCGGAAGAGCGAGGGGAAGATTATTCTCTTCGTGGATGAGCTGCATTTGATTGTGGGTGCAGGAAAAACCGACGGGGCGATGGATGCGGGGAATATGCTCAAACCGATGCTGGCCCGCGGTGAGCTGCACTGTATCGGTGCGACGACGCTGGATGAATATCGCCAGTATATCGAAAAGGATAAAGCATTGGAACGCCGTTTTCAGCCGGTGATGGTGGATGAACCGACGGTGGAGGATACGATTTCTATTTTAAGAGGTTTAAAAGAGCGGTATGAAGTTTTCCATGGTGTAAAGATTACCGATGGCGCCCTTGTGGCCGCGGCCGTTTTATCGAACCGCTATATATCCGATAGATTCCTGCCGGATAAGGCCATTGACCTGGTGGATGAGGCCTGCGCGCTGATTAAAACCGAGCTGGATTCCATGCCGACCGAATTGGATGAGGTGTCCAGAAAGATTATGCAGCTTGAAATTGAGGAAGCGGCCCTTAAAAAGGAAGATGACCATTTGAGTCAGGAACGCCTGGCGGCCATCCAGAAGGAAATCGCCCAACTGCGTGAAGATTTCCAGGTGAAGAAAGCCCAGTGGGAAGCCGATAAAAAGGATGTGGACCAGGTTCGGATTCTCAGGGAACAGATAGAAAGTGTCAATAAGGAAATCGAAAAGGCCCAGCGCGAATATGACCTGAACCGGGCGGCCGAACTCCAGTATGGAAAACTGCCGGAACTGAAACGTCAGCTTGAAGAGCAGGAGCAAAAGATTCATGGGGCGGAGGATTCCCTCGTCAGGGAGCAGGTAACAGAGGATGAAATCGGTCGTATTGTTTCCCGGTGGACGGGAATCCCGGTAACAAAATTGACCGAAAGCGAGCGGCAGAAAACCCTGAATCTGGATAAGGAGCTTCATAAGCGGGTTATTGGTCAAAATGAAGGCATCGATAAGGTAACGGAGGCCATTATTCGTTCCAGAGCAGGTATTAAGGATGAAACCAAGCCTATCGGTTCCTTTATGTTCCTTGGCCCTACCGGCGTCGGCAAGACCGAGTTGGCCAAGGCATTGGCCGAAAGCCTTTTTGATGATGAATCAAATATTGTCCGTATCGATATGAGTGAGTACATGGAGAAATTTTCCGTATCCCGGTTGATTGGAGCGCCTCCGGGATATGTCGGATACGAGGAGGGCGGTCAGTTGACAGAAGCCGTGCGCCGGAAACCGTATTCGGTTGTACTGTTCGATGAAATTGAAAAGGCCCATCCGGATGTGTTTAATGTGCTTCTTCAGGTGTTGGACGACGGCCGTATTACCGATTCCCAGGGGCGGACGGTAGACTTTAAGAATACAATATTGATTATGACTTCCAATATCGGTTCCGAATATCTGCTGAATGGTATTAATGCCGACGGAGATATTGAAGCGTCCGCAGAAGAAATGGTTATGAATGAACTTCGCGCCCATTTCCGGCCGGAGTTTCTGAACCGTCTGGATGAAATTATCATGTTTAAGCCATTGAGCAAAGAGGATATCCACAGTATCATCGATATTTTGATGAAAAATCTCAATAAGCGGTTAGTAAACCGGGAGATTTCGATTGAGCTGGATGCGGCGGCAAAGGATTATATTATTGAACAGGGCTATGACCCGGTTTATGGCGCCCGGCCGCTGAAACGGTTCCTGCAGAAGCATGTGGAAACTCTGGCGGGCCGTCTGATTCTCCGACGCCGTTTTACCGGGCGATGTCATACAGATTCATTATGACGGCGTTCAACTGAACGCCGGTGTAAAGGAAAGAACGGAATTTTAATTGAGATAATGTCTGAATAATAAAAAGGTTCGCGATTTCGGCGGAGGCTCATAAGGAAGTGAATGAAATTTCCGGTGAAACCGGCGTGGCAAAAGTCACGCCGGTTTTTCTGTATTACTCGGATACAGACAGTACGCCGTCATTCAGATGTGCAATCCTTTTGCTGTGCTGCGCCACATTCAAATCATGGGTAATCATAATAATTGTGTTTCCCATATCGTTTAACTCCTGAAACAGCGCAAGAATATCCTGTCCTGTCCGTGAATCCAAAGCTCCGGTAGGCTCGTCGGCCTTTATCCGCTTCATGTGTCCGGCGCAGTCCGGGCAGTATTTAGCGCGGTTGGAGCCGGGGAGAAAATAGGCACCGCACACCGAACAGTGTTTCCGGTCTGCCCGGTGGAACAGGGCCGCTTCCAGTTCCTTGTCCAGCGGCAGCACCAGAATTTGAATGGTAATCATAATCATCAGAATCATTCTCTGCATTGCGTCCTCCTTAAAAATTTGTAAATTTTATGTCTATTGAGTTGATTTTGCATTGCAATTCGCATATACTATAAGTGCAATGAAATGCGAAAGGGGTTGATACTATGGCAAGCACGACAAATTTCAGCGTCCGCATGGACAGTGACATCAAAAAACAGTGCGAAACGCTTTATGGCGAGTTAGGCATGAACCTGACAACTGCAATCAATGTGTTTCTGCGTCAGTCTTTGCGTGTCGGTGGTTTTCCCTTTGAAGTCCGGCTGGAACAGCCCAACAAGGAAACGATGGCCGCCATGCTGGAAGCAGAACGTATCGCGCGTGATCCCAGCGTGAAGCACTATTCCGATGTGGAAGAAGCACTCCGGGAGCTGAAACGATGAATCGTGACATTGTTTGGACGACACAGTTCAAAAAAGACTATAAGCTGGCATTAAAGCGTCACCTCAACATTGACTTACTGGATGATATTATCCGGGCCTTATCACGGGGTGAAACACTGCCAGAGAAGAACAAAGACCATGCGCTGTCCGGCGATTGGGTAGGACACAGGGAATGTCATATCCAGCCGGACTGGCTGCTGGTTTACCGCATTGAGGACGATGTGCTGGTACTGACGTTGGCCCGCACTGGAACACACAGCGATTTGTTCGGAAAATGAAAGCCCAGGCCGCCGTATAGAAAAATGATATGATACCTCTAAAGTAGACAGATTAAATATAAAAACCTGTTACTTTGGAGGTATTTTTCATGTCACGTTCAAAACACTCACTCGAATTTAGAGCCAAAGTGTCGCAAGAATATATGGATGGCGCAGGTTCCATTCGCTTTCTTGCTGATAAATATGGTATTAGTTATGCGACATTACGAGGATGGATTAAGGTGTATAATGCCAATAGAGAACTTAAGGATTACAATCCGAAACAGGAGGTCTATATGGCAGAAGCACGAAGGAAAACAACACTTGAAGAGCGCAAAGAAATTGTTAATTATTGCATAAATCATAATCGTGATTATAAGAACACAGCTGCAAAGTTTGATGTTTCCTATAGCCAGGTTTATAACTGGGTGAAGAAATATGATGCTAATGGAGAGAGTGGATTAACAGATAAGCGTGGACATCACAAAACAGATGATGAAGTAGATGAATTGGAACGTTTAAGACGTGAAAATCTACGGCTAAAACGCCAGCTGGAAGAGAAGGATATGGTAGTTGAACTGTTAAAAAAAGTGAAAGAATTCGAAGGGATGTGAGACTTGGAAAGGTACGGAACAAATCAAAATATCTGGCACTCAGGCATTTTCATACAGAGAAAAACTGGAGTATAGAATGGATGTGTAAACATCTGGAAATATCAAGGGCAGCTTATTATAAATGGCTGCATCGTGAAGCACCTGATGATGAACTGGAAAACATTAAACTTGCAGAACTCATTAGGGAGTATGATGAACGCTTCAATCATATCTTAGGATATCGAAGAATGACATCCTGGCTCAATCATTTTAATCACACAAAGTATAGTAAAAATAGAGTCCATAGGATTATGAAAAAGCTGGGAATCCATTCAGTCATACGAAAAAAGAAGAAAAAAATATAAATGCTAAGACGGATGAAACAGCAGAAAATATACTTCAAAGAAATTTTTACGCAACTGCGCCCAATCAAAAATGGGCAACAGATGTGACAGAATTTAAAGTATATGGCGAAAAAAAGAAGCTGTATTTAAGTGCTATTATAGATTTATATGACCGATATCCCGTGACATATGTTATTAGTTCAAGAAATGATAACAGATTAGTATTTAAAACATTTGATAAGGCAATTGCCGCTAATCCTGCTGCGAAACCAATTTTTCATTCAGACCGGGGATTCCAGTATACCAGCAGGGTATTTAAAAAGAAACTCGAAAACCAGAAAATGGAACAATCCTTGTCCAGAGTTGGTCATTGTATTGATAATGGGCCGACAGAAGGTTTCTGGGGAATTATTAAGACCGAAATGTATCAGATGTATAAAATAACAGATGAGGCTTCATTAAGATATGCAATCAAAGATTACATACGTTTTTATAGCGAAGAACGTCCTCAGGACAGATACCACTGTAAAACACCACTGGAGGTACGCCAGGAAGCTCTGGCATCAGATATGCCAATAGAGTATCCAATTCCGGAAAACAAACGAATAATCAAATATAAAGAAAAATGGTGTGCATAAAGAAATGCCTACACTTCGTATTGAAATGTAGGCATTCAATCACACTTAATTTTAGATATTTCACCTGTCTACTTGACAAGGGGCATATCAAATTAACTGCTGTACGACGGCTTTTTTTCTTGCCGTCGTGCGGCAATTTATAACAAACATTCCATATTTCCCGACTGTATCTCTGTTATATGCTGTGTGATACGTTCTTTAGACCAATTCCACCATTTTATTTTAAGTAGAGAATCAATCGTTTCTTGGGTGAATCGTTTTCTTATCGGTTTTGCCGGAACACCGCCAACGATTGTATACGGGGGAACATCTTTTGTAACGACGGTACGTGTCCCAATAACAGCGCCGTCCCCAATCGTAACACCTGCTAAAATGACTGCTTCATAACCAATCCAAACATCATTGCCGATAACAATATCACCTTTGTTATCCCACGCTTTTGCAATATCCTTTACATCTAAATCCCATTCTTCAAAAAATATAGGGAATGGATAGGTAGAAAGCGAAGATAACGTGTGGTTTGCACTATTGAATATAAACTTTGCTCCGCAGGCAATCGAACAAAACTTACCGATTATCAACTTATCCTGATTGATTGGGTATTGATACAAAACATTATTCTTTTCAAAATCTTTTGGCTCTCTGACAAAGTCGTTATACATTGTATAATCGCCGATAATGATATTAGGATTGCTGACAACATTTTTTAAATAGACCGTTTCCCTGTCTTTTGAACGGGGATAAATTTTTTGTAGCATGTCTGCTCCTTTCTTGTTATGCGAACGGAAAACTAAATTTTCTGATATGCTCAAAACAGTTGTTTTCTACATAGTACACGGTTCGTTCATTTGCAGAATAAACAAATGAAACTCTGGTCGCCCATGCTCCCTCTTGTCGGACGGCATAAAGCAATGTAAATGCGTCGGAAAGTGAAAACTCGTTTTTGTAGTTATCTAACAACTGTAAAGCACGTTCATATCTATCGTCACCCGGCACAATAAAATCTTTCGTGCTTTCCGGCTTCATCAAGGAATAATTTGTAATCAAAGAATACTTATTTTGTTCTTCCCGATAACCAATCCCCGGTTCAATTACTAATGTACGCCCATGAACATCAGATAACATTGCCTGCATGGTAGAATCCGGCGCATAAACAATCTTCTTAGATTTAACAATTTGAAGAACATCATCAAAGGAAATCCGAGCCTTGATAAATTGCTCCGTCAAATCTGCAATCGTTATACAATTCCTGTTGTTGTAATATGTTCCGGCAGGATTGCCATGAACATATAACAATGTTCCTACATTCCCGTTTTGGTTTATTCCATGATAAGAATGATAGGCTCCGTCCGGTCGTAAAATTCCGATATAGAAACGCTCTTGTTCTTTAATCACTTTATGCTTCCATACGGAGAGGTCAATGTCAAAATTAAAGCCTGTTATCATATCATTCCCACGATAAACAAATCTGGTACACATAATAGCCGCCTTTCATTAAATTGGTGTATGCTGTATGTTTCGTTTTTATCTTACAGCCATTCAGATAAACATTCTATACACTATACGATACCGAAATGATTGGTATAAAATAAGAGGCTGCTCATGGCAGCCCCTTACAGTTACTTTTGATATATAATTTTCCGAACAGCATATAAAGATAAGCAATATTTTTCAGACAGACACTCCATGGAAATACCACTTTGATATTCCTCTTTTATCTGTTGATTCCGTTGTGCTAATTCCTGCCGGTATCCTGAAACTTCTCCCCAACGCTTTTGCTGTTCCTGCTCGACGGGAACATAGATATATCCGCCTTGAACATAAGTTTGCAGCTCTTTTACCAATGCGTCCGGAAGAATAACTTGTGCATTCAAATATTTCATGCGAGCTTCCTCCTTGATATGATAGTCAAGTTGCAAAGCCAGCATTTTTATTTTGCGGCTATTCTTACTCCATGCAACCGTCGCAATCTACTGGCTTTGCATGGAGAAAAGCTTTGTTTCTTTTTTGAGTGTTGATACACATACAAGTCACTTCTTTCTGTCTGAATACGATAATCTGAAACGAGTACAGTTTAACACATTCTCAATCCTATATCAACGTTGATTTTTGTTGCGCTGTTTGGCATTTCCAACTTGTCCTCCGTCGTAGGAAGTGAGAAAAGACTTTTTGAATTTTTACCATAAATCTTTGGCAAAACCGCCCTGCGCGGTGTAGTAGGTAATGAAAGAAAAATTGAGAGGGTTTGGGATACTTCCCAACAAGCAAAATGCAACGCATTTTACGGAAAGGGTACCCCTTTCCTATGCTTGCTACGAAACGTATTACATTACAGAACAAGGAAAGGACGGGAAAGGAATGGAACGGAAACGAAAAATCAAGGACGGGCATATCGTGGTGGAAAATCCAATGTTTCAAGAATTGCCCAAACATGAAGTAACGATAAAATCCAGCAGGACGCTCTATCGCTTTACAGGCAGCTATGACGGAGAAAGGAGCCTGCCCCACAAGATTTTACGCCTTATGGAGCAGGAACAAGGCAAAAAAGATGTTGATTAAAAATACAGGAGCCGATACAATAGACACAAGCAATCCTGTATTGGCAGACTGCCCGCCGATGAAAGGAGCAGAAACGATGTTAAGGCAGTCTGATAAAATTACCGCCCTTTATTGTCGCTTATCACGCGACGACGAATTACAGGGCGACAGCAACAGCATTGTTAATCAAAAGGCGATTTTAAGTAAATACGCAAAAGAAAATCATTTCTCAAATACAACGTTTTTCGTGGACGACGGGTACTCTGGAACGAACTTCAACCGTCCGAGTTGGAGCGAACTTCTGGAACGGATTGGAAACGGGGAAGTGGCAACGCTGATTGTTAAGGATATGTCGCGGCTTGGGCGTGATTATCTGAAAGTGGGCTTTTATACCGAAGTCCTGTTCGTGGAAAAGGGTGTGCGATTTATTGATATCAACAACGGCATAGACAGCACAAACCAACAGGATAGCGACTTTACCCCCTTTTTGAATATCATCAACGAATGGTACGCAAAAGATACCACGAAGAACAATTCCGAAAAGCTATGGGTGCGAAGCAGAAAGCCGAAGCGAAAAGGGAACTGGCGGCGAAGCGGCGGCAACTGACACATGTAGAACGGCGGATAGAAGAACTTGACCGATTATTCAAGCGTATTTACGAGGACAACGTAGGCGGGAAATTATCTGACAGCAGATTTCAAATGCTCTCTGACGATTACGAACAGGAGCAGGAAGAACTGCGGGAAAAGCTGTTGCGATTAAATGAAGAAATTAACGCACAGGAAGAACAAACAGAAAACATTGACCGGTTTATCAGCAAAGTACAGAAATATCTTGACTTGGACGAATTAACGCCCGCTGTCTTAAATGACATGGTAAAAGCGGTGTACGTCCACGCACCGGATAAGTCAAAGGGGCATAGGGAACAGCAGATTGACATTTCCTATGACCTTGTGGGAATATTTCCCGCGTCTTTACTGAATGACCTGCAAAATGGAGAAACGGCATAGCCCGCAAGCTACGCCGTTTTCCGAAAACATTTCTAATACTGTCTTATGAGTACCGCCCAAAAGTCACGCCGGTTTTTCTGTATTACTCGGATACAGACAGTACGCCGTCATTCAGATGTGCAATCCTTTTGCTGTGCTGCGCCACATTCAAATCATGGGTAATCATAATAATTGTGTTTCCCATATCGTTTAACTCCTGAAACAGCGCAAGAATATCCTGTCCTGTCCGTGAATCCAAAGCTCCGGTAGGCTCGTCGGCCAAGAGTATATCAGGTGTTGTTACCAATGCCCTTGCAATCGCCACACGCTGCTGCTGACCGCCGGACAGCTCATTCGGTTTGTGCTTGATACGCTCCCACAGTCCGACCATCCGAATGTATTTTTCGGCGGTATCCATTGCTTCCGAGCGTGTTTTCCCACGTACCAGCAGCGGCAGAATCACATTCTGTAAAATCGTATATTGCGGAATCAAATGGTACTTTTGAAAGATAAACCCGATTTTTTGATTTCTCAGTTTGGTAAGTTCCCGGTCACTGCACTGCCTGACATCAACATCACCAAGAAAATAGCTTCCCTCATCGGGGGTATCCATACAGCCAATAATGTTCATCAGCGTGGATTTGCCGGAACCGGAAGCGCCTAAAATCGCAAGGTATTCGCCCCGATTTACGGACAAGCTGACTTTCTTTAACACATAGAGTTTTTCCTCGCCCATAACATAGGATTTTTCGATTTCATTTAAGCGGATAATAGGCTTCATCGTTATTTCACTTTATCCACAGAAACGACGGTATCAGGATTTTCTGTATCTGTCACGATAGAAATAATATCTCCTTTTTTCAGGCTCGAAAGGTTGATTTCCTGTCTCGAATTGGTAATTTTAACTCCGGCAGGAATGGTAAAGGTTCTGGTTTCTCCCGTAAATTCAAGGTTATCCATAGGATTTTCAATTCCCTCGCCGCCAATCATCGGCATATCATTTTCATTCGGGGTCATTACCTCGCCTTTTAGCTCCTCCTTGCCGTTTTCGTCTTCGGCCGGCTTTTTCGCAATCGCTGCTTTGATTTCATTTCCGGTAATTTCTGTGATTTTACCGTAAATAGCGTCATTGGAGTTAGAAAACGCTCCCTGGCCTTCGCCCTCGGATTGAACGGAAGAATTTCCTTTGGCGTTTGTCCCTCCAGTGCCGCAGGCGGTAAAGCTTATAGCAAATACAACAACGAGTACAAGTGTACTCCAGGTTTTCAATTTTTTCATAGGGTTCATTCCTTTCTTTTTTCAATTATTCATAATTCAAAGCGTCAATCGGTTTTAATATCGACGCTTTGTATGCAGGATAAAATCCGAAAATTGCTGCGGTGGATACAGCGAAAACCATTGCCGCCACCTGTCCGCCTACACTGGGAGAAACAGCAATCTTCGTTATTTTCATCAGTGGCATAGCTGCATAACTGAGCGCTACGCCAACGATACCGCCAAATAAACCGATTCCCATAGATTCCAAAAGAAATTGTATAAGAATATCGAATTTAGATGTTCCAATGGCTTTCAAAATGCCGATTTCCCTTGTTCGTTCCTTAACGGATACAAAAAGCACATTCATAATACCGATACCGCCGACAATAAATACAATCGCTGCAACCGAAATCAAAAGCATTTTCATGGTGCGGGCGGATTCCAAAGCTGCATCAATACGGCTTCCTGCGTCCTCAACCGCATACATCGTGCTGTCATCCAGCAAATAAACAAGTGTGCTTTTCAGCCGTGCCTTTGCTTTTTCAATCACGCTGGTATTTTGCACTAATCCTACTGCTTGAGGGATTATAAAATCATCAAATAATTCGTTGGTAAGTGCTGTCTGATAAGGTATAAAAACGGTGCTGTCCGGGGAAAGTCCTTGCAGTCCTTCCGATTTTTTCTCCAAGACGCCGATGATTTCATAGGAATGATTGCCAATGCGGATACTCTGCCCTACGGCGTCCTCTTCGCTTCCGAAATTCTCTTTGGCAATATCTGCCCCCAATACAACAACCTGGTGTCCTTCTTCCTGGTCGGTATCTGAAAAGTCTGCGCCGACAGAAATCGGCAGGTTGGATATTTCCGCATATCCGTTGGTGACAGCCGACACATTGATATATTTTTTCTCCCGTCCGAAAAATGCTTCTTTGGAGGTAGTGCCGCGGAGATAGATTCCCTTTAAGTACGAGTTTTCTTCCAAAATGGTTTCGATATATTCCGGTTTTAGTTTTGGGATGGCGCTCATATCCATATCCTGACCTAAAGAAACATTGACATAAACGGTTTCAGCAGACATATTGGAATACTGTCTTGCAATCTGTTCCTCGCCGCCCCGTCCGATGGCGATAACCATAATAATTGTCAGCGTACCGATGATGATTCCCAAAGAGGTCAGCAGAACTTTCGATTTGTTTTGAACAAGATTTATGCCAATCATTCGCAAGGTTTCTGTTAATCGCATAGTAATCACCCCGCTACCACAACAATATCGCCGTCAGAGAGTCCGTCAATGACTTCGCTGATTCGGCCGTCAGAGAAGCCAGTTTTAATTTCCCGTTCCTCATGCGAGCCATCGGGGAGCTTCACCGTGACATATTGTTTTCCGTCCCGCAGAGTAATTGCCTTGTTCGCAAGCGTCAGCACATTTTCGACCTTTTTCAGGATGAATTTTACGTTGCAAGTCATGCCCTCTAAGAGTTCCGGATTGTCCGCATCTAAAGAAATAATAACTTCATAGGAAACACCGTCGCCTCCATCTGCGGGAAGAAGGCTTTTTTTGATTACCTTTCCGTCTACTGCACTTTCGGGCGCTGACGAGAACCGCAATTCAACCGATTGTCCAACCTCAACAGAAGCAATGTCTTCCTGTGACACAGAAATGATTACCTGCTTTTTCTGATTATTTCCAACGACAACAATCGCTTTGTCGGCTGGGACCTCTTCACCGGGATGATAATTGACTGCTGTCACAATACCATCCGTTTCTGCCGTCAAAACCGGTGTCTCCAAAAGCGACTGAACATCCGAAAGCGCCTTTTTCGCCTTGTCTGCCTCTGCCTGTGCGTTTTTGACGGCGTTCTCTTTACTGGCATTGTTAAGTGAATCAATTTGATTCTGAATACCTTGATTGTCCTTATTCTGGGCCGTCTGCCTTTCGTAATCGGCATTTAGATTTTCCAGAGCAGTTTTCTGATTATCCAGTTGATTTTTTGTAGCCTCCAGCTCACTCTGGAGCTGGCTGTTCTGTTCTTTCAGGCTGGCAATTCGCTTCGCCGCTGCGGAAGCGGCGTCAATTCTTGCCTGAAGCTGTGCAATTTGCTCCTTTTTTGCTTGAATGGCTGCTGCGTTATCTTCTTCCTGGGTATTTGTTTCCGAGGGTGTTGTTTCTTCCGTCTGTAGTGTCGTTTCCGAAGCGGCAGTTTCCTCCGCTGCTGTCTGACCACCGGCTTCCAAATTTGCCAGCTCTGCTTGCAGCTGTTCCAGTTCTGCCTGTAGTGCCTGTACATCTTCACCGCCTTCGCCTTCGGCTTGTTCCAATTCCTGCTCAAGAGAAGCCATCTTTTCCTGAAACTGCTTTGCTTTCTGCTCCAATTCCTGAATCGTGCTTTCACACTCACGTTTGGAGCTTTCATACGCATTTTGGGCCTGCTGTTGGCTCTGTGCATTGGTAAGGTCATTTTGCAGCTTTTCAGCCTGTTGTGAATTTTTGAGGTCCTGTAAGGCGCGTTCCGCTGTTTCCAAAGCAGCTTCACATTCTGCGCTCTTTGCTTCAATGTCCTCTTTGGAATATTCAACCAGCATATCGCCCTTTTTGACCTCTTGACCAACCTCTACGAAAATCTCTTTTATTTTCAGGTCAACGGAAAAGCTATGCTCGACCTTTGTAAATTCCAGTTTTCCGCTGCCATCAAGAGAAGCGACAATATCTGTTCGTGTGGCAGGGTATTCCCTCCAAATAACATCCTCATTGAGTTCGGATTTGGGGCGTAAAAAAATTCTTGCTGCAATTCCCAGAATCACAACGCCGCAGGTTACGGCCGCAATGATTTTTTTGTGCTTTTGAAACTTTATCCGTTTCATCTCCATGCTCCTTTCGTTTGAACTGTCCATATGATAGCATACGAGATGTTAGATAAATGTTAGATTAAAAAAGACAGGCAAAATTCCCTGTCTTTTTTGAAGCTGTATTTTATATCATATTTTTATAGAGAAGCATGTACCGTTTTTTCCGTTGCTCTGTACGGAAATCGTACCGTTACAGGCTTCAATCATTGCCTTTACAATAGATAACCCCAAACCGGAGCCACCCATCTCACGGGAGCGGGATTTATCCACCCGATAAAAAGCGTCAAAAATATAGGGCAGATGTTCCGGAGGAATTCCTGCGCCGTCATCTCGAAGCGTAATCAGCACACCTTTTTCAGATTTTTCAGCATTGATTCGGATAGTTCCGTTTGGACCGGCGTATTTGCAGGCGTTGTCCATCAGATTCAGAAAGGCCCGATATAGGTATGCCGGATTTCCCATAACAGATAGATTGCCGCACTCTATATAGCACACCATATTTCGCTGTTCCAAGCGAGGGGCAAGCTCGCTGCAAATAGCGTCAAATAGTGGTTCCAGCATGATAGCTTCCTGTATATTCGTTTCTGTTTCTCCGGCGGAAGCAAGCGTCAGTAAATCATCTATAATACCGGATAAACGGTCTGCACTGTCTAAGGTTTCCTTATTTTGAGCATGAAAATCCGCTAATGTTGCATTAGAATCATCTTCCAATACCTGAATCCCTGTTTTCAATGTGGCAAGGGGCGTTTTCAGTTCATGAGCGGCATTTGCGGTAAAATGCTTTTGCCGGAGAAAAGCGTCATTTAACCGTGCGAGCATACGGTTAAATCCATTCGTCAAACGGCTGATTTCATCTTTAGAAACAGCCTCCGGCAGTTTAGCGGATAGATTGTTTTCGTCAATCGTGTCTATCTGCTCGCTGAGACGGCGCAGCGGTTTTAATGCATGCCCTGCCAAAAAATAGACGGCTACCGTACCAATAATTGTAAACAGCGTGCAGAACAGAATACTTTTTCCGTCAAACTCCTGCTTGGCCAGTGTGATAGGAGCGACCTGCGGTTCATCCGGATTGGCTTCCAATTCAGACCCGCCAATAATCTCCCAATCCTCTTGTCTGGGTACCAAATCATAAATCGGTTCGACATTGTGAATGGAAAGCAATGTCAGTGTTACCGTACAGACGCTCAGCACGAATGCGGTTAAAATGGTAATCCGCCATTGTAAGGTTATTTTCTTCATATCAATTCACCTCGTCATCTTCAATGATGTATCCTTGCCCCCAAACGGTTTTGATAAAATCCAGGCCTGAAGCGGCGCTTATTTTCTTTTTCAGGCTATGAATGTGATAACGGAACGAATTGGAGAATGGATTAAATTCATTATTCCATACATGCTCTGTCAGCGTTTCGGCGCTGATAACCTGATTCTTATGCAGCATTAGATATTCTAAAATGCCGTATTCTTTGCGTGTCAGCATAATTTCCTGTGTCTGATACAGAACACGCTTTGACTTTGTATCCACCGTCAGACCGTTCAGCGTCAAATCCTGCGGCCGTTGCACAAACTCACGGCGGAGCAGATTGCGGATTCTCGCTTTTAGTTCTCCAAAATCAAAAGGTTTTATCAGATAATCATTTGCACCTTCATCTAATCCTAAAATACGGTCATCGATTTTGGTTCTTGCAGAAAGAATTAGAATTTTTATTTTGTTATCTTTTTTCCGAATTTCCCGCAGAACATCAATGCCGTCCTTTTTAGGCAGATTCAAATCCAATAGAATCAAATCGTATTCATTGACTTCATATTCATAAAGAGCTTCTTCTCCGTCGTAGGCAGCGTCTACCGCATATCCGGCATTTGTAAGCCCTTTTACAATAGAAGCCGAGAGTTTCTTTTCATCCTCTACAAGTAATATTCGCAAAACTGTAACCTCCTCTGTCATTTTATCTATTGTAGCAAACAGAATGTTAGATTTTTATTAGATTTCGTTTGTTTGGCAAATATTATATAAAGGAAAGCGGAAAATAGCAACTGTGCAGATGTAAGAATGGAGCAATCAGTTCGGCCATTTTCGCGGCTTTTCTTTTGGCGATGGTTGTGTTATAATTGTCACAGATTTATGCAAAAGGATTGATGACAAAATGGCAGCTATTTTATTGGCGGAGGAGTCGGTGCCAGCGGAGTTGAGACTTGAAAATCGCTTGACGGAGTTGGGATACCGGGTTACTTCTGTTGCTGATGCGGAGCTGGTATGCATGGTAAAAAATCATCCATTTGACCTGATTCTGTGGGCGGTCGGACATTTTGATAAAGATGTCCGGGAGACGATTGAACAGATTCGGTTGTTTTCGGATGTACCATTGCTGGGGATTTGGCCGGGGGATTTGACCGGGGGGACCGAACATGAACCGGAAAAGTATTTGGACAAAATTATTGGATTACCGGTGGGAAAAGATGAACTGGAAGAATGTGTATCTTTTCATCTGAGAGAAGCCTATAAGCGGTCACATGATATGCGGCTTTATCAATATAAGAGCCTGAAGATGAGCAGCGGTTCGATTAAAAAGGTGGAGATGAATCAGAAGGGATTGGATTTAACGGTTAAGGAGTATATGATTCTGAGTCTTTTGATGCGCCATCGAAATCGGATTTATACAAAATCAAGCTTGTATGAGGCTGTTTGGCGTCAGCCGTACACCGGGGATGATAATGCGGTGAAAATACATATCAGTAATCTGCGCAGTAAGCTGAAAAAGGCTGACCCGGAGACAAAGTATATTGAAACTGTCTGGGGCTTGGGATATCGGCTGAACAAAGAGTAAAAAAGAATGAGGTATCATGCAAATGATGGAAAATCATACGCAAGGATACCTCATTTTTTTATTTTTGTTCATCAATATAAGGTTTTACTACCGTCATGAATTCTTCTTTGCGCGGCCACCACCATTCATCCCGTGCGGACGTTTTAATAAAATCACCGGTTGGGGTATAGATTGGTAGAGGACCATCCGGGGCGTCTACCCACTGGCAGAAATCATGGTATTTAACTTTAAAAAGCATCTCCACGCCATGAATTTCAAATTCAGGGATAGGAAGCTCAATGCGTTTTACGTAAACCTGGCAAAATGCATTGTCATGGTAATGGTCACTGTCGATGACCTGATGGATGTTTCCGACATGTTTTAAAAATTCGGGAAGCAGTTTTAAACCGAGCCGTTCCTTTGTGAGGGTGACAACGGCGTGGGAGAAGGTTTCTTCCGGGTCGATATGTCCGCTGACAGGCAGGTCGTAAAGACCGGGAAAGTTTTCGCGTTTTTTAGAACGCTGCACGAAATAAAGCCAGCGGCCATCAGGTTCGTCACCGTACATCCAGAGATGGACGACCTGATGAAGCAATCCCTTTTCATGGACAACGGACCAGGGTTCCGTGCCAATCAGATTAAACATATCATCATATATTTTAACAATATCATCATTTTTCTGCATAGTATGCTCCTTTATATTCACTGAGTATCTTATTTAAAAAATTCAGAAACGAGTGCGTTTACAACCTTGCCGTCGGACTGGCCTTTGACAAGAGGCATCAGTTCTTTCATAATTTTACCTTTATCTTTAGCGGTCGGCGCAGTAAGCGCAAGTTTATCAAGGACTTGCTGAATTGTTGCTTTAATTTCTTCTTCCGTCATGAATTTTGGTGCAAATTCTTCATATACCGTAATACGGAATTTACACTGGTCAATGATATCGGTGCGATTCGCCGGGGCAGAATCCAGAGTTTCTTTTAGCTGTTTGATTTCTTTTAATACGATTTCATTTTCCTCCGCCTCGGTCAGTTCACTGCGTTTATCAATGGCCTTATTTTTCAGGGCGCCAAGAAGCATGGAAAGCGCATCTTTGCGTTCCTTATTTTTTGCTTTCATTGCAGCGACCATTTCACCGCGAATCTGTTCGATTTTACTCATTAAAAATCCTCCCATCCTAATTTCATAGCTACATCCTTATTATAGCACTTTAATGTTTTTTGGGAAGGGAGGAAATCTGTTCTTTTTTTAATTCAGAAATGAGGTCAATAATTAACTGGAGCTGCTTATCTGTAAGACCATTTATATTGAGCCGCATATCATATTCCAGTCCGAGAAGGTAATCTGTTGAGCAGCAAAAAATGTCAGATAATTTGATGAGCATGTCAACAGAAGGGAAACGTTCAGATTTTTCGTAGGAACTGACCAGGCTGGTGGACACACCGGCTCGCTTGGCTAATTGACCCTGACTCCAATAATATTTCAGACGGAGTCCACGCAGGCGGCTTGCAAAATCAGACATATTTTAGCTCCTTTTTGCTAAGATTATGAGTATGGGAAACCCACAGTATATGTAGAAATAAATTACACAATAAGTGTAACGAATAAACGATAACTTTAGGTAGAAATATTTTCACTTATAGTGTAAAATGAGAATATATTTTGTAAAAGAGAATTTGATATGGTGAAGAAGAAACAAAATCTTGGTAAAAAAGAATACAAATTTTCGAAATCCTACTATAAAAGAAAACAAAAATTGCTAAAACGTATGTTTGATTCCGGCACTCGTCGAAAAAAACCGTTTTGCAATGACAAAAAAAGTGATAATATACTATAATGGTAAAAATCACCAGGAAAGTAGTATAGGCGGCAATGAACACTGAAAATAATAGAAAACTGCGGTTTCACCAGAAAAAATTCATGGAGAAACTGATTAGTGAAACCGAACAGTCCGTTGCAGGAATGCTATTTAAAATGACCAACGATAAAATGCTGGTAGAGGATGTGATGATTGCGACCTGGACGACAGCGTGCCAAAAGGTTGATTTATTGATGCATCACGAAAATCCTCATGGTTGGATTATGAAGGCGGCGAAGTTTCATATGCTGAGAGAATTGGAACAGCGCCGCCGTGTTAATGAACATGAAATGCTTGTTTTGGATAAACTGGAGATTCATATAAAGAATGAGGCTCAAAAAGAGCTGGAGCTTACGGAAACGTTAAGGGCTTATTTGACGGAGGAAGAATGTAGGGCAGTTATGCTGAGATATTTTTATGACGTTCCATATTCAGAGCTTGCACGGTATTTTCAGACAAGTGAAGCGGCTGTCAGACAGCGCATAAGCCGGGTGATAAAGAAATTGAGGCGGGAAGCGCCGGATTTATGGTATGAATGAGAGAAGATGAACATATAGTGTAGCAATAATAAAATGTGCAGGGAACCTATGAAACGAGTATTGGCGGTAATGGTGTTAATGGGATTTTTAGTTCTGTCTGTTGTTTTTTATGGACGTACATATTCACGGGTGGCGGCGGCGATTTCCAATGCATCCGCTTCTCAGACAAAACGGAGAGTGGTCATTGATGCAGGCCACGGCGGCAATGACCCGGGCGGCATAGGGGTATCAGGGGTACTGGAGAAGGATGTGAACCTTTCGGTAGCCCTATTTTTGAAGGCAAATCTGGAGGCCCAGGGGATGGAAGTGATTATGACCCGGGATACGGATAAGGCTTTGTATAGCAGCGAAAGTTCAACAAATAAAAAGAAAGAGGATTTGGCAAAGCGTATTGAAATTATTACAGAAGCAAAACCGGACTTTGTACTGTGTATTCACCAGAATATTTTTACGGATGCAAAGTACAGCGGCGCTCAGGTTTTTTATTATCAGGATTCGGAGGAGGGCGCCCGCCTTGCCTCCTGCCTGCAGGCCCAGCTTATTGCCGGAGTGGACCCGGAAAATAACCGGGTTCCAAAATCGAATATGAATTATTATATGCTTAAAAATTCGCCGGTTCCTATTGTTATTGTGGAATGTGGTTTTTTGACCAATGCGGAGGAAGAGGCGAAACTTGGGACGGAGGATTATCAAAGAAAGCTGGCCTGGAATATCTATCTTGGAACCATGCACTATCTGAATGGCGAAGGGATGTCCGGGGCGGCGTCTGAGGCGGAGTAATTTCGGGATTTCTGTGGAAAGGGTAGAAAAAAGGTGATATAAATATTATAATAACACTATAAATATTGAAAATATTATTGGAGACAGAACAAATGAAAACCATTGTTTATAAAACGAATGAAGTGGAAGATGAATTGTGGATAAAAGCCGCCGGAGAAATATTGGCCGCCGGAGGTCTGGTGGGTATTCCTACGGAAACGGTATACGGTCTGGCGGCCAACGCGCTGGACGAGGAAGCGGCGGCGAAAATTTATACGGCAAAAGGGCGGCCTTCCGATAATCCGTTGATTGTGCATATTGCACGGTTGTCCCAGATGGAGGAATTGGCATCGGAGGTTCCGGAGACGGCCTTGAAGCTTGCGAAGGCCTTCTGGCCGGGACCGCTGACGATGATTCTTCCGAAAAAGGAGATAGTTCCCCATGGAACAACAGGGGGGCTGGAAACGGTTGCGATTCGTATGCCATCCCATCCGGTGGCGCGAAAGCTTCTCCAGGAATCCGGGCTTATGCTGGCGGCTCCGAGCGCCAATACCTCCGGGCGTCCGAGTCCTACGCGGGCGGAACATGTATATGAAGATTTAAACGGAAAGATTGATATGATACTGGATGACGGACCGGTGGGCATCGGAATAGAATCTACGGTGGTGGATTTGAGCGGCGAAATACCGATGATTCTACGTCCGGGATATATTACCCGTGAGATGATGGAAGTGGTTATCGGTGAAGTTTTGGTGGACCCGGCGATTTTGGAGGAAAATAAGGATAAAAACTTCCGTCCAAAGGCCCCTGGGATGAAGTATAAGCACTATGCGCCAAAGGGGGATTTGACGATTATTGCGGGAACGAGTGAAAAGGTTGTGGAAAAAATCCGGGAGCTGGCTTTGGAGAAAATGAAAGAAGGTTATAAAGTCGGTATTATTGCCACGGAGGAAACAAAGCCGCTGTATGCGCCGGAGGAACGCCTTGTGGTGATGAGCATTGGCACCCGGAAGGATGAAAATACAATTACCCATAATCTTTATGATATTTTGCGCCGGATGGACGGAGCAGAAGTTTCATATATATATTCGGAAAGTTTTGGGGAAGGAAGCCGGGGACAGGCGATTATGAATCGCCTGCTGAAAGCGGCCGGTCACCATCAGATTTTTGTTTAGAGACAAACAAAGGAGGGGTATAGAGTGAGCGGGAAGAGAAAAGATTATATTACCTGGGATGAATACTTTATGGCGGTGGCACGGCTGGCCGGCCTGCGTTCAAAGGACCCGAACAGTCAGGTCGGTTCCTGTATTGTGAGTACGGATAATAAAATATTGTCTATGGGATATAATGGTTTTCCGTTGGGGTGTTCGGATGACGAATACCCGTGGGATAGAGAGGGAGAACCGCTGGACACGAAGTATGTTTATGTGACCCACAGTGAATTAAACGCCATATTGAATTACCGGGGCGGCAATCTGGAGGGTGCTAAAATTTATGTATCGCTTTTTCCGTGCAACGAATGTGCCAAGGCGATTATTCAAAGCGGAATAAAAGAAATTATTTATGGGGAAGATAAGTATCCGGATACGCCGGCAGTGATAGCCTCTAAACGAATGTTGGATTCTGCCGGAGTTGTTTATCGAAAATATAATTCTTCGGGAAGAAAAATTGAATTAGAAATTTAATTTTCATAAACTGTCTTGCAATCTATGACTATTTGAGTAAAAGGTCTGAGATTGTTAGACAGTTTTTGCTTTTTGTCACTTTTTTAACAACAATTTTCTGTTGTAGATGGACAATAGTTGTGATATAATCTTTTAAATAGTCAATAATAGTCATAAAGTGTACTTTTTGTAAGGAGGTGGCAAGGTGTTAGAAGATATTCTGAAGTCAGTGAATAAGGCCGAAGCCGAAGCGGACGAAATCATAAAATCAGCCGAAAGTGAGTCGGCTTCGATTTTAGAGACGGCAAAAGCCCAGGCGAAAGCCATGAAAACGGATATATCTCAAAAAGTAAAATTGATGAATCAGGAGATGACCGTTCAGATGCAGTCTGAAGGTCAGCGCCAATTGACTGTTGCCGCTGCGGAGTCCGAGAAAGAAACGGAGGCGCTCCGGGAATTAATCGCTCCGAAATACAAGGAAGCGGTAGAAGCGGTGATTTCCTCGATTGTATGAGTGAGATTATGGGAAAAAAGGGAAAAGGAGGGATGTGGATATGGCAGTATTGCAGATGCAGCGGATTAATATTTGTGCGCTGAAGAAAAACAGGAAAGAAATCCTGGAACGTCTGCAGGAGCTGGGAGCCATGGAAATTGATATTCGTCTGGAAGATGACAGCGGATATACGACGATGGATGTCAGCAATTCCAGAGCCACATTTGAAAAACAAGCGCAGTCGGCAGACAGAGCATTAGAGATTCTCCAAAGATATGCTCCGGAAAAAACGGGGATGTTAGCGTCTTTGGCGGGTAAACCGGTGATTGACAAAGCTCTGTTTGAAAATGCTGCGCAAAATCAGGAGAGTTCCATTGAAACGGCAGAACGGATTGTCGACCTGGATAAGCAGGTTGCGGAAGGGACGGCCCGAATACAGAAGCTTCAGGACCAGATGGAATCGTTGGTTCCGTGGTTAGGCCTGACTGTTCCAGTGAATTATTCCGGGACCCGGAAAACCTCGGTTTTAATCGGTACTATTGCCGGGGGAGCAACTCTGGAAAGCATTTATGAGCTGATTGGAAAATTTGCTCCGGATGTGGAAGCGGTGGATGTGGAGATTATTTCTGCCGACAAGGATTTTACCTATTTGGCGGCGGTCTGTCTGTCCAGGGATGTTCAGGCTGTGGAGGATGCGCTTCGTGCCGGCGGTTTTGCAAAACCGGCCCAGGCGGTGGATAAGATTCCGGCCGAGTATCAGAAGGAACTGCAGATGGAGATGAATGCCGCCTCGGAAGAAGTAAAGCGTCTCCAGGAAGAGATTTGCGGTCTTGCCGAAAGCCGGCAGAACTTACGTCTGGTGTCCGATTATTATCGGATTCGTGCTGAAAAGTATGAGGTTCTGGGGAAACTGCCTCAGACGGCAAATACCTTTGCACTCAGCGGTTATGTTCCGGCCCGTGAGGCGGAAAGGGTAGTCCGTGAATTTTCAGAAAACTTTGATGCGGTGGTAGAGCTGGAGGACATTCGGGAAGAAGAGGAAGCGCCAGTCCTTTTGCAGAATAACAGCTTTACTGAGTCGGGGGAAGGCGTGTTGGCTTCTTTCGGTTTTCCTGCGAAGGGAGAAATCGACCCGACGTCAATTATGACCGCATTTTATGTGTTCTTATTCGGACTTATGTTGTCTGATGCGGCCTATGGCCTGATTGTGGCGCTGGCCTGCGGTATTATTTTGAAGAAATATCCACGGATGGATAAAAATATGCGGAAATCAATTAAGCTGTTTTTCTGGTGCGGCTTATCCACATTGTTCTGGGGCATCATGTTTGGCGGCTACTTCGGCGACGCCATCAATGTGGTTTCGCGGACCTTCTTCGGTCATGAAGTCAGTATTCCGGCCCTTTGGTTTGTCCCGTTAGATGAACCGATGCGGCTGCTCGTGTGGGCGATGCTTTTCGGGCTGATTCATATGTATACCGGAATGATTTTGAAAGGTTATATGTATATTCGGGACGGAAAATATGTGGACGCTATCTGTGATGTGGGATTGTGGCTTTTGCTGCTGACCGGTCTGGTTTTAATGCTGGTGCCGAGCAGTATTTTTGCCTCAGTGTCTCAGATGGTTATTGTTTTCCCGGAAGCGGTGAACACACTGGCGAAGGGAATGGCGATTGTCGGAGCCGTTGGTATCCTGCTGATGTCAGGACGACGAAAGAAAAATAACTGGGGGCTTCGGTTGGCTCTGGGCGCCTATGACCTGTATGGTCTTACAAGCTGGCTTAGCGACGTGCTTTCTTATTCGCGTTTGCTGGCTTTGGGATTGGCTACCGGTGTTATTGCTTCCGTATTTAATCAGATGGGAAGCATGTTTGGCGGCGGAGTGCTTGGAGCGATTATTTTCATTATTGTCTTTATTATTGGGCATACCTTTAATATTGCTATTAATTTGCTGGGTGCCTACGTGCATACCTGCCGTCTCCAGTACGTGGAATTTTTTGGTAAGTTTTTTGAGGGCGGTGGAAGAGCGTTCCAGCCGTTCCAATCGAATACAAAGTATGTTGAAGTTAAGGAGGAAACAAGAATATGAGTGAATTATTTACAAATGGTATCGTATGGGCGCTGCTCGGCGTGGCGCTGGCAGTAGTTTTATCCGGATGCGGCTCCGCATACGGCGTTGGTGTTGCCGGACAGGCGGCGGCCGGAGTAGTAACAGAAGACCCGAGTAAATTTGCCAAGGTTCTGATTATGCAGCTGCTTCCTGGTACACAGGGTATTTACGGCCTTTTGGTTGCTTTCGTAACCCTTTCCAGAATCGGTATTCTGGGCGGAACGGAACCGGAACTGGTCAAAGGACTTTTGATTTTTGCCGCATGTCTGCCAATCGGTATCGTTGGTCTTGTTTCTGCGATTCATCAGGGAAGAACTTCCGTAGCGGCTATTGGCATTGTTGCCAAGAAACCGGAACAGTTTGGTAAAGCAATGCTGTTGCCGGCCATGGTAGAAACCTATGCCATCCTGGCTCTGCTTGTTTCTATTCTTGCCATCTTCTCTATTTAAAAAGCCTGCGGGTGTGAGGATGCTGTAAGAAAGGAAAGGAGAGCTTTGGAATGAGTGGATTGGAAAAGATTACAAGCCAGATTCTGGAAGAAGCGAAAACCTCTGCAGCAATGAAGCTTGAAGCAGCACACAAAGAAGCGGATGCCGTTCTTGCGAAAGCAAATGAGGAGTGCGCGGCGATGGAGGCTGAGGCGGCGGAAAAAAATGCCGCTTTAAAGGAGAACTATGAGGGCCGTATCAAATCCTCGGTGGAGCAGCAGCGAAGAACAGCGCTTCTGCGCGCAAAGCAGGATATTATTGCAGAAGTCATTGCACAAGCTTATACAACAATGAAGCAAGAGGATGCGGAAAGCTATTTCCGGACCATGGAAAAGATATTAAAAACATATGTGCTGGCAGAGCCGGGAGAAATTTATTTTTCTGCACAGGACCTTGCCAGAATGCCGCAGGATTTTGAGAAGAAGATTCAGGCGGCGGCCAAAGAAAAGGGCGGAAGCCTGGTTCTTTCCAAAGAGCCGAAAGCGATTGAGGACGGTTTTATTCTTGTCTACGGAGGCATCGAAGAGAACTGTACATTGAGAGCGTTAATGGATGCGAAAAAAGATGAGCTTCAGGATAAAGTCAATCAAATTTTATTTTTATAGAAGCCGGTTCGCCATAAAAGGAGGGTTATAATGTCTAAAACACAATATACCTATGCAGTTGCGCGAATCCGTGCTTTGGAAGTGTCTCTGTTTTCGGCATCAACGATTGAACAGTTGATTGCCTGCAAAGATATGGAGAGTTGTCTCAGATTTTTGCAGGATAAAGGCTGGGGCGGCAACGATGTGCCGATGGATGCCGATGCGATTTTGACAAGAGAACGGGAAAAGATATGGGAAACCATTGGAGAGATGCATGTGGACATGGATGTGTTCAATGTTTTATCCTATACAAACTGGTTTCATAACCTGAAAGCTGCCGTAAAAGAGGTCTGTACCGGAAAAAGCGGCGCCAATATCTTTTACGAGGGAACGCCGATTCCTAAGGAAGAGATGCTCCGTATTATCCGGGAGAAGGATTATAAAGCCCTGCCGGAAAATATGCAGGCAGCGGCGGAGGATGCGGTGGAAACACTGCTCCATTCGGGGGACGGACAGCTTTGCGATATCATTATTGACCGGGCGACAATGGAAGCAATTAAAGAAGCAGGCCAGAAAGCCCAGGACGATATCATCCGGGATTATGCGGAGTCTACAGTGGCAGTAGCTAATATCAAAATCGCAGTGCGGGCTGCTAAAACCGCAAAGTCACTGGAATTTATGAAGCGCGCCATGGCGCCTTGCGGCAGTCTGAATGTGGATGGGCTGGCCCGGGCCGCTTTGGCCGGCATGGATTCGGTCATTGAGTATTTGAGCGAAAATGGATAT